>JAOUCS010000004.1 GCA_029859645.1 Lysobacterales bacterium
CACGACATGGATTGGGCCCCGTTCCCTCGCCTGATACCTTGTTTGAGTGGCTGGCTCTGCTTTTTCTATTGATATTTGCCCTGAATACGTTGTTGTTGAAGCGCGTTTATTCAAAGGGCGATACCAGCGGGAGAACATTGGACCTGAACCGCGTGAGGGGCGGTATGGCGGTGGGCTTGTTCGCTGCACTCCAGGGCATTACGCGGCCTGCCGAGGTGGTCGTCATCATCGCCACTATTACCGGGATTTGTATCGGTATGGCTTTCAGAAAGGGTTTCAAGGCACCTATCAGCAACAAACAATCATGAAATGGGAGAATCCGATGAATAAATGGCTTTTGACAGGTTTAGCACTGTTATTGACAACACCCTCGTTTGCAGGTGACCTGCCGCTGGACGCCCGAATTGAGCGCGCCATGTTCGGCGATCACCGTTCCGAGCAAAACATCACGCGGAACCGATACAGGCACCCGGTCGGAACCCTGACGGCCCTGGGGCTTGAGGACGGCATGACCGTGATGGAGATCTGGCCCGGTGGCGGCTGGTACACAGAGATCCTGGCCCCCGTGGTCCGCCATCATGGCCAATACATTATTGCCGCCTATGACGTTGACGTTCCGGATCAGCCACAATACCGCTACCGTTCGCAGGATGCCCTGCTGAAAAAGTTCTCAGACCGTCCGGATATTTATGACCAGGTGGCTGTCGCTGCGTTTTCTCCGCCGCAATCCGCCTCGCTCGGGGAAGCAGAATCCATTGACCTTATCCTGACGTTCCGGAATACACATGGCTGGGTAGGGGATGGGCTGGCCGAATCGATCTTCGCGGAATTTGCCCGGGTCCTCAAGCCGGGTGGAATCCTGGGCGTGGTGCAGCACAGGGCGGATGATTCTGCGGACCCGGCGCAAAGTTCGGAGATGGGTTATCTTCCCGAGCGTACCGTTATAGACCTGGCCCGAAAGGCGGGCTTGTTCCTGGAGGCGCGCTCCGAAGTCAATGCCAACCCGGCCGACACGAGAGATCATGAGGGTGGTGTCTGGAATTTACCACCGGGGCTCAGCGCCTGTCGTGAATTGGACGGGGAAGATGAAATGGCGGCCTGCAAAAAGAGGTTCCAGGCTATCGGCGAAAGCGACCGGATGACCTTGAGGTTCCGTAAGCCGCTCGATTAGTTAATCCTCGGCGCTGGCCTGTTCCAACGCTTCACTGGCCTCGAGCCAAGACCATTCGAGCGTTTCGAGTGTTGCTTTCAGTTCGGTCCTTTGCTGGGTCAGGCTGTTCATTTCCTCCTTTCTTTCGGGATCGGAATACAGGGTAACATCGGTCATTAGCTGCTCGATTTCGAGCAGTTTCCGGCGCTGGTTTTCCAGTTGTTTTTCAATCGTCCGGACGCGGTCGCGCAGCGGTTTAAGCAACAGCCGCTGTTGCGCTTCCCGTTGACGTTGAGCCTTCCTGCTGACGGGTTCTGCACGGGTGCTTTCCGCCCGCTCTGCAGTAGCGGCACTGCCCCGCACCTGCTGTTCCCGTAGCCAGGCCGGATATTCGTCAAGGCTGTACTCAAATCGTCCGACTGTGCCATCTTTGATAATCCAGAGTTCGTCGCAGACACTGCGCAACAAGTGCCGGTCGTGGGAAATAACCACCAGCGCCCCGCTGTAGTCCACCAGTGCCCGGCTCAGTGCTTGTCTCATTTCGAGATCCAGGTGGTTGGTGGGCTCGTCCAGCAGTAAAAGATTGGGCTTCTGGCGGATCATCAGGGCCAGCACCAGCCTGGCTTTTTCGCCACCGGAAAACGGCGCCACTGGATCAAAAATTCTTTCTCCACTGAACCCGAAGCTGCCAAGGAACTTGCGCAGCTCGGATTCCCGGGCATCCCGTGCGATCGCCCGCAAGTGATCGTATGGGCTCTGATCCGGTTCGAGCAGGTCCAGTTGGTGCTGGGCGAAATACCCGATTTTGGTTTCTCTGCTCAGGGTCCGCTCGCCCGAAAGCAAAGTGCTGCCGTCGCACAGGGCCTTCACCAGGGTGGATTTACCGGCGCCATTGACGCCCAGCAGTCCGATCCGGTCGCCGGCCGATATCAGCATATCAACGTGGCTGAGGACGGGTTCAGCGTATCCTGCAACGGCTTGCTCCAGCTTGACCAGGTGCTGCGGTTGTCTGTCCGGCTGCATGAAGTGAAATCGGAATGGAGAATCGACATGCGCAGGCGCGATGCGGGTCATGCGTTCCAGCATCTTCAAGCGGCTCTGGGCCTGCCTGGCCTTGGATGCCTTGTAGCGAAACCGGTCGACATAACTCTGGATGTGGCTGATCTCTTTCTGTTGTCGTTTGAACAGGGCCTGCTGCTGTGCCAATTGCTCGCTTCGCCGCTCTTCGAACTGGCTATAGTTGCCGGTGTACAGGCGTATCTGGTGATTCTCAATGTGCGCCACGTGGTTGCATACACCGTCGAGGAAATCCCGGTCATGCGAGGCAACCATCAGGATGCCCTCATACTGCTTGAGCCAGCGTTCAAGCCAGAGAATAGCGGGTAAATCGAGATGATTGGTCGGTTCGTCCAGCAGCAGGATTTCAGATGGGCACATCAGGGCGCGTGCGAGGTTCAGCCGCATTCTCCAGCCACCTGAAAATTCCTGAACCGGTGTTCGGTGGCTGTCCTCGGCAAATCCGAGGCCGTGCAACAGCCGGGCTGCGCGCGCGTCGGCAGTAAACCCATCCAGCCGGTCCAGTTGCTCGTAAAGCAGGTCTATGCCCTGCGCGTGCCCCGCCTGCTCGGTTTTGGTAATGGCGGCCTGGACCGAACGGAGTTCCCGGTCGCCATCAACGACATAATCCAGCGCACTGCCGGGGCCGGAAGGGCTTTCCTGCGCCACGTGGGAAAGCCGGTCTGCCGGGTTTATGCTCAGCACGCCTTCATCAGGTTCCAGCTGTCCCAGGACCATCGCGAACAGCGAAGACTTACCACTGCCATTGGCGCCGACCAGCCCGAGACGGTTGCCAGCGTGGAGCTGAAACGTCACATCTTCAAAGAGCAGCAGTCGTCCGCGACGCAAACTCAATTGGTTGAATCCCAACATACTGGATAATCCGGGCGGCAAGCGGTGGGGCGATATTATATGCTTCCTTTCTATGAAGAAAGTGCTGTATGCCCTCGGATTCGTGGTGTTGCTGGTGGCCTGGCGGGATTGGTCGGGCCGGGAAATTATCCACCAACCCGGCATCCTGGTTTCAGAAGCGCCCCGTCAACAAGCCCTGGACGAGAGCGAACCCATCCGGGTTGGGGAGTTTCGCCTGTCCCGTCGCGCCAGCTTCGACCTGCAGGCCCGGGTCCTGTCCAGGGAGGATTACTGGTGGGGCACAGAGTCGGACCTGTCTCCCATCGACCTGGCGCTGGGGTGGGGCGTGATGTCGGACCAGGCCGTACTGGACCGGATAGAAATCACCCAGGGTTCACGCTGGTACTTTACCCGTTACCAACTGCCTGCACCCATCAGTGATGAGCAGATCATCACCCACAGCAGCAACATGCACCTGATTCCGGCTAATGCCTGGGTGCGGGGAAAACTGAAAAAGATCCGGCGTGGACAGGTGGTTCAGTTGAAAGGTTCGCTGGTAGATGTCGACAGCGATTCCGGATTCTACTGGCGAACGTCGCTGCGACGTGACGATACCGGAAATGGTTCGTGTGAGGTCTTTTATGTAGAAGAGATCTACATTCAGTAATCAGTAAGAAAGGGAGGCGCGAGGTTGATTTTTGGGTCAGGCCTGGGCCACTATGTTCTGAGTATGACAGCCGAACAAGCTAAACCGTTCGTAGCGCCTTGCCATGACCTGGACATCCGAGCACCCTTCAGGTGGCTTAAGTCCGGGTGGCAGGATTTCCGGGCAGCGCTCGGGCTCAGCCTGGCCTGGGGTGTGTTTTGCTGGCTCATTTCCACCCTGGTGACGGCGCTGGCCTGGAAGACGGGTGGTGCAATCCTGCTGCTCAGCTTTTTTTCCGGCTTTGTCTTTGTGGCGCCTTTGCTGGCTTTCGGCATGTATTCGGTCAGCCGCCAATTGTGTCTCGGCAATAAGCCTGGTCTGCTGCAAACACTAAGGGCCGCCCGCCGACCCTTTACCAACTCGCTGGTATTTGCGCTGGTACTGCTGGTGATATTCCTGCTTTGGGCCAGGGCCGGCACCATGGTTCACATCTTTTTTCCGAGCACCGGCGAAGTGAAGCTGGAGGATTTGTTTTTGTATCTTGGTGTGGGTTCTGCGGTTGGGGCTGTTTTCGCCTCGATCTGCTTCATGGCCAGCGTGTTCTCTCTGCCATTTATCGCCAACCGGGATGTCGATGTCATTACTGCCGTGGTTTCCAGCGTTAACGCCGTACTGAGAAACAGGAAGACGATGTTTTTATGGGCGGTGCTGGTGGCTTTCTTTACCGCAGTGGGATTCGTTACAGCCCTGGTAGGGTTTATCGTGATTATTCCGCTGCTGGGATATGCCACCTGGCATGGTTACCGCGAGGCACTGGATGTCACCGGCTGGGACGTTTTACCGCAAAGCCAGCAAGGTCATTGAAAACAGGCATAAAAGAAAGGCCGGCGTGTGGAAATTGCCGGCCTTTCGGCTTTGTCAACTTTGTACCGTGGGATTCAGTGTGACCCACTGGGGCCGAAGCCCTTGACACAGGAAATTGGGGGGGACTGTGCGTGGGTCACAATCTAATCATAGGACAGATTCAGAAGTCTGCAACACGTTTTGGCTGTTTCCGTCCATTCAATCTTCCACGCCCAACCGCTTGTGCATGATGGGGCTGGTGGTCGTGTATTGCAGGCGGACTTTTTGCTCCGGATGCACATGCTGCTGAACGGCAAATGCTGCCAGGGCCGCTTCGTGAAATCCACTGAGGATTAATTTTTTCTTACCCGGGTAGGAATTGATGTCACCGACGGCGAAAACACCCGGAATGCTGGTTTGGAATTTCTCGGTATCCACACGAACCTGGCGCTTATCCAGGTCCAGGCCCCATTCAGCGATTGGGCCAAGGTTGGGTGAAAGTCCCCAGAATACGAAGACTTCATCAGCCTCGATATGCTGCTGCTGCCCCTGCGGATCTGCGATTTCAAGTCCGCCAAACGCGCCATCCTGCTCGAAAACCCCACGCACATGGCCCTGGAACTCTCTTAGTGTTTTAGCATTGACCAGTGCTTTCATTTGCTTGACCGAAGCGGGTTGTGCCCGGTATTCGTCCCTGCGATGCACCAGGGTGATGCTGCGTACCTTGTTGTGCAACTCGAGTGTCCAGTCCAAGGCGGAATCCCCACCTCCCAGGATGATAATGTCCTTACCTGCCAGGCTTTCAGGGTTCCGAATCCGGTAATGGATGGTGCGGTTTTCCCACGCATCTGCACCCTTGGCCCTCAGGCGCCGGGGCTGAAACGCTCCCAGCCCGGCGGCGAGTATCACCGCTGCCGTGTCGAACCGGGTGCCTGCGGATGTTTCCAGCAGGAATCGCCCATCGTCGGTCTGTTCCAGGCTGTTGACGGTCTGGCCGAGATGAAATTCGGCATTGAATGGCTTGATCTGTTCCATCAGCCGGTCGGCCAGTTCCTGGGCACCGCATACGGGCAGCGCAGGTATGTCGTAAATGGGCTTGTCCGGGTAGAGTTCTGTGCACTGTCCACCCACCTGTCTGAGAGAATCAACAACATGGGCGTGTATATCGAGTAACCCCAGTTCGAAAACCTGGAAAAGGCCGCAGGGGCCGGCGCCAATGATGACTACGTCGGTTTTTATCGTCATATCGTGTTTGCCTGATGCGATCTTTCTGCTACCTTGGGCTGATCTCCTCAGATTCAAGCCATGGGGTAAGAAAATGGGCCAGGCAAGAGAGATCCGTCTCGAAGCCTCGTGGAAAGAGCGACTCGCAAGCGAGTTTTCACAAGACTACATGATTCATCTGCGCGCGTTTTTACTGCAGAGAAAACGTAGTGGGGCGGTAATTTATCCGCCCGGCGACCAGATTTTCAATGCGCTCAATTCCACACCCTTCGAAGCTGTCAAGGTCGTCATCCTTGGCCAGGATCCTTACCACGGCCCGGGCCAGGCACACGGCCTGTGTTTTTCGGTGCAAGACGGAATCGCTCTGCCACCGTCATTGATCAATATTTACAAGGAGCTTGAATCGGATCTTGGAATGCAACGGCCCGCCAGCGGTAATCTGCAGCGCTGGGCGGAGCAGGGCGTTTTACTGCTGAACGCGGTGTTGACGGTGGAAAGAGGCCAGGCCGGGTCGCACCAGGGTAAGGGTTGGGAGCGGTTTACTGACAACGTGGTCGGTGCCCTGAATGCTGGCCGCGAAGGGCTGGTCTTCATGTTGTGGGGTGGTTACGCCAAAAAAAAAGGTGTGGCGATCGACCGCAAAAAGCACCTGGTGCTGAGCGCGCCACATCCTTCGCCGCTATCGGCCCATCGTGGGTTCCTTGGCTGCAGACACTTCTCGAAAGCCAACCACTGGCTTCAGCAGAAGGGTGAGGTCCCCATCGACTGGAGCGTACAGGCCGGCTAGCCGGAAAACACTTCCAGTGCTTCGTCGATCGGCATCCAGTTCACGTGTGCGTCGAAAAATGAATTCGCCTGGGGCCGTCGGTCGATCTCGCCATCTATACAGCCCAGGGCTACGTGGGTTTCACCAGGCCAGCGATCGGCCTCGAACAGCATCGTGCTACCGCAGTCCGAGCAAAAGCCGCGCCGGGCTCCATCAGAGGACTTATACCACTGGAGGTGATGGTCGCCTTGCAACAGGATAAAGTGATCGCTCTGGAAGCCCGCCCAGGTGACATATCCGGCGCCATGGGCTTTCCGGCACATGCCGCAATGGCAATGGGCGCACCACTTGCTGGGTAGCTGTACTTCAAAAGTAACGGAGCCGCACAGGCAGCCGCCCCGGATGCACTTGTTTTCATTCATGATCAGATCCTCAATTCATCAACAGGTACGATGCCAGCCTGACCCACATGAACAGCAGGAACAGGCAGCTCATGAAGTAAGCAATGAACCGGTGAATCACCCGGTTGTAGGTGCACTGGACAATGCTGTGAATGACACGCAGGAGTACGAATCCCCAGGCCAGTTGAACCAGCAACGCATCCTGAATCAACAGCAGCATTGCAACCATGCAGGCCAGGTAGAAAAGAACCGGCATTTCAAACAGGTTTTTGAGGTTGTTGGACGCTGCGGCTGAAGCGGTCAGCAATTGATGTGCCTCGGCACGGTCGCGCAAATCCTGGTGAGGAATTTTTTTGCGGCCGATCTCGGGAATACGGACCGCAAACAGGTATATCCAGACGGCGAACGTCAACAGGACCATGCTGAGCAGAGGCAGTAAAATTGGGTTGAATGACATCAGAAGTCCTATAGACCGGGGCTAATCTTCATTTTACCAGATGGCCGGCAGCGTGATTGCTCCCCGTTGCTTTTTTGATCCGCTATTTGAGTTGGTTCGCGCTATAATCGGGGATTAATTTGTAACTGTCTTTAGTGAGGAAAAATAATCATGAGCTACCGCCACGTCAAACTCCCTGAATCGGGGCAGAAAATATCCATCAGCGACAACCGGCTGGTTGTTTCGGACAATCCTATCCTGGGTTTTATCGAAGGTGACGGTATTGGGTCTGACATCACTTCTGCAGCCATGCGGGTATGGGATGCCGCGGTTGCGAAAGCTTACGGCGGTCAGCGGAAAGTTCACTGGGCTGAGCTCTTTCTCGGTGAAAAAGCGGCGGGCATTTACGACGGCGATTATTTTCCTGCTGAAACGCTCGACGCGATCAAGGAATTAACCGTGGCTATCAAGGGTCCGCTGACGACCCCGGTGGGTGGTGGTTTTCGCTCCCTGAACGTTTCCTTGCGCCAGGAACTGGATCTTTACGCCTGTGTCAGGCCGGTAACCTATTTTTCCGGCGTCCCTTCACCGATGAAGCGGCCCGAAGACGTCGACGTGGTCATTTTCCGCGAAAATACGGAAGACGTTTACTGCGGTATCGAATACCAGTCAGGCACCCCGGAGAATGAGAAAGTCGCAAAATTCCTGAGAGAGGAAATGGGTGCGGAATTTTTCGAAGATGCCGGGATTGGTATCAAGCCGATTTCGCCTTTCGGTTCCAAGCGGCTGGTGCGCAAAGCGATCCAGTTTGCAATCGACAATGATCGCGACAGCGTCACACTGGTGCACAAAGGCAACATCATGAAGTTCACCGAGGGTGCGTTCCGCAACTGGGGTTATGAGTTGGCACGGGATGAATTCCCGGACCAGACCATCAGCGAAGACGAGCTCTGGGAAAAATACGACGGCGAAGCGCCGGCAGGCAAGATTATCATCAAGGATCGCATCGCCGACATCATGTTCCAGTTGATGCAGTTACGCCCGGCAGAGTTTGACGTTCTGGCAACCATGAATCTGAACGGAGATTACCTGTCCGATGCCCTGGCCGCGGAAGTCGGCGGGATGGGCATCGCACCGGGCGCAAACATGGCCGATCATGTGGCTGTGTTCGAGGCCACGCACGGAACCGCTCCAAAGTATGCAAACCTGGACAAGGTCAACCCCAGCTCATTGATGTTTTCGGGTTGCATGATGTTTGATTACATTGGCTGGAGAGAGGTGTCCGCGATGATCAACCAGGCGTTCGCGAGCACCGTGGCTGCCGGGATCGTGACCTACGATTTCGCGCGTCAGATGGACGGTGCGACCGAAGTATCGACATCCGGATTTGCCGACGCCCTGATCGAAAGGCTTTGAGTCGCCAGCAGCATCCATCCGCCGCACCGTGAAGACGGGTATTTTCGAGGCAGTGCATCACTGCCTGATGATTTCCGACCCCGTCGGCAAGTGTGAACAGGTGCCGCGGCTTGCAGAATGGCTGGCTGCGGACCCGGCCATGTTCGACGAGGGCTATCCGGTTGAGCCGGTTACCATTCCGGGGCGGCCGGACCGGCCCGAACTCGTCGACCCAATGCAGGTGCCGCGGCGGCGGCCCGGCAGCCAGCAGGGCAGGGCCGCGCTGGTCCACGCCATCGCTCACATTGAATTCAATGCGATCAACCTTGCCCTGGATGCCGCGTACCGTTTTCGGGGAATGCCGGCGCAATTCTATAGTGACTGGATTTCAGTGGCTATCGACGAGGCTCGTCATTTTGAAATGTTACAGCGTCGTTTACAGGAAATGGACTGCTGCTACGGTGATTTTCCTGCGCACAATGGATTGTGGGAGATGGCCGTCAAGACAGCCCACAGTTGCCTGGTGAGAATGGCCCTGGTGCCCAGGGTGCTCGAAGCCCGGGGGCTGGACGTTACTCCCGGGATGGTGCAGCGTCTTTCCTCGGCCGGTGACAAGGACACCGTGGCAGTGCTGGAAATTATCCTGGCCGAAGAAGTCCGGCACGTGGCGATTGGCACCCACTGGTTCAGGTATTGCTGTCAGCTGCAGGGTAAACCGCCGCTACCCACGTTCCTGGAGTTACTGCAAAAGAACTACTCGGGCACGCTCAAGGGTCCATTCAATCTCGATGCCAGGTACCGGGCAGGGTTTACCGAGGCGGAGATGTCAGCACTGACAGCCGGGTTATAGCCGCGCAGGGCGGGACGCAATGCTCACGACTCGAGCCTGACTGATTCGATCCCGTCTGGTGAGGCCATAAGGTAGCTGCCGAAGTCATACCAGTCGGCCAGCACGATACGTTCAGCCGGGCCGCTTTCCAGGATTACAGCGTGTCTCGCCGGCCGGTGCGTATGGCCATGTATCATCCTGGGAACTCCGTGCCTGCGAAACGCATCGTCCACCGCAGCGGCATTCACGTCCATGATCTCCATGCTTGATGACTGCGTATGTTGCAAGCTGGCCTGACGCGCAGACTTTGCCATCTCCAGTCGCTCCTCGATCGACAGGGCCAGCACCCCCGCCTGCCACTGAGGATCCCGGACCTGCCTGCGCAGGGCCTGGTATTCGACATCATCGGTACACAGGCTGTCCCCATGAAGCAACAGCGTGGGCGTGCCAAACAAATTGATGACCTGTTCTTCCGGCAACAGCTTCAGTCCGGCCCGTTCCGCGTAATCCCGGCCGACCAGGAAATCCCGGTTGCCATGCATGAAATAGCATTTCACACCTGCGGAGGCGAGAGCCTGCAGCGCCGTGGCGACCTGTTGTGCCGTGGTGGAAAGGGCGTCGTCACCAATCCAGAACTCAAACAGATCACCGAGAATATAGAGTTCCCCGGCCCGGGTGGCCGGTCCAGAAAGGAATGCGCCAAACCATTCTGAACGGGCCGGGACAGCATCCTCGAGATGGAGATCGGAAATAAAGAGAGTGGGCTTCATCAGCCGTCACTGATCTCCACGGATTCGATTACGACCGGTTCTTTGGGGACGTCACTGAATCCCTGGACTCTGCCGGTTGGAACGAAACGGATGCTGTCTACCACGCTCATACCCGAGGTAACGCGCCCGAATACGGTATAGCCCCATTCACGCGAACTCCCTTCACCCGTGTAGTCCAGGTCGGTGTTGTCATTCACATTGATGAAAAATTGTGAGGTGGCCGAATGCGGGTTGTTGGTTCTCGCCATGGCGATGGTGCCGCGCTTGTTTTTCAATCCGTTTGCTGCTTCATTCTGAATCGGTTCACCGGTGGTTTTCTTCTGCATGTCCGGTGTGAAGCCGCCGCCCTGGATCATGAAATTGCCGATGACCCGGTGAAAAATCGTTCCATCGTAATAACCGCTTTTTGCATAATTGACAAAGTTTTCGACAGAAACAGGTGCTTTATCGGCGTAGAGTTCCAGTTGGATTTCCCCCATGCTGGTGCGTATGACGGCTGATGGATTGCCCTCCGCGAGGAGTGTCGGCGGCGTCAGCAGGGTGAGCAGTATGGCGAGACCGGCGAGCCGGTTCAGGACAGCTTGGTGCTTGTTCATTATGAGATTCCCAGTTCAGTAGTAAGGCATAAAAATGGAATGATACTGGTGCTTGGCAGACCGGGCCAGTAATTTCCGAAAACCATTGGTTTTTTGTCGTCTAAAAAGCGGATAAACCACGGATTTATGGTATAATTCTCTGATTAATGCGCAGGCTTTCTGGCTCGTGCTTCTCGCCTTAGTATGAAAATTTAAAATAAAAATAAATCAATTAGTTATGAGTAATTTCGGAGAAATATTCTAATATGGCTGAACTTGCCAAAGAAGTGCTTCAGGTAAACCTCGAAGACGAAATGCGGCAGTCCTACCTGGACTATGCCATGAGCGTGATCGTAGGAAGGGCTCTGCCCGATGTAAGGGACGGCCTGAAGCCGGTTCATCGGCGTGTTCTTTTCGCCATGAGCGAGCTCGGTAACGACTGGAACAAGGCTTACAAGAAGTCTGCCCGAGTGGTGGGTGACGTGATTGGTAAGTATCACCCCCACGGCGATACCGCGGTGTACGACACGATAGTCCGGATGGCCCAGCCGTTCGCCATGCGTTACATGCTGGTCGATGGCCAGGGCAATTTTGGCTCGGTAGACGGTGATGCTCCTGCAGCCATGCGTTATACCGAAGTGCGCATGTCACGGCTGGCGCACGAACTGCTGTCCGACCTGGAAAAGGAAACCGTCGATTACGTTCCCAACTACGACGAAAGTGAATATGAACCGCGCGTATTGCCAACCCGCACGCCAAACCTCCTGGTCAATGGTTCGGCCGGCATCGCTGTTGGAATGGCGACCAATATCCCCCCGCACAATCTGAACGAAGTCATCAATGCAACGATTGCACTGATTGACAACCCGGAGCTGTCCGTGGAGGAACTCATGGACCACCTCCCCGGGCCGGATTTTCCAACGGCGGGGATTATCAACGGTGCGCAGGGGATTCACGAGGCCTATCACACCGGGCGTGGGCGCATCTATGTTCGGGCGCGGTCGAATATCGAAACCACTGAATCTTCAGGCAAGCAGGCGATCATCGTCACGGAACTGCCTTACCAGGTCAACAAGGCCCGCTTGCTTGAGAAAATAGCGGAGCTGGTCAAGGAGAAAAAGCTCGAGGGCATTACTGAACTGCGCGACGAGTCCGACAAGGACGGCATGCGGGTGGTGATCGAATTACGCCGGGGCGATGTCCCGGAAGTGATTCTGAATAACCTTTACAAGCAAACCGCGATGCAAAGTGTTTTTGGTATCAACATGGTTGCGCTGGTAGAAGGGCAACCCCGGTTGTTGAACCTGCAAGAAATCCTCAGCGCCTTCATCAGTCACCGCCGCGAAGTGGTCACCCGCAGGACGCTGTTCGAGCTGCGCAAAGCGCGTGCTCGCGCCCACGTGCTGGAAGGTTTAACGGTTGCGCTGGCGAACCTGGATGAAGTGATCGAAATGATCAAGGCCTCGCCGACGCCGGCAGAGGCCAAAAGCCGATTGCTGGCACGGTTGTGGGAGCCTGGACTGGTCCGTGCCATGCTCGGCCAGGGGGGTGCCGAGACTTCGCGACCCGAAAACCTCGAGCTCGAATTCGGTTTGCAGGAGGAAGGCTACCAGTTGTCGCCGGTACAGGCGCAGGAAATTCTCAATATGCGACTGCACCGCCTGACCGGACTGGAGCAGGAAAAGCTGACCAAAGAATATGAAGACATCCTCGAGCAGGTCAAGGCGCTCCTGCTGATCCTGTCTGAACCCGCCCGTTTGCTGGCAGTGATCCGGGAGGAGCTGGCAGCCGTGCTGGAGCAGTTCGGCGATGAGCGCCGGACCGAAATCCTGCAGGACCGGCTGGACCTCAGCCTGGAAGACCTGATCACCGAAGAAGACGTCGTGGTCACTTTGTCGCATGGCGGCTATGCAAAATCACAGCCATTGGACCGCTACCAGGCACAGCGCCGGGGCGGAACCGGTAAATCGGCGACCAAGATGAAGGATGAGGACTTCATTGAGCGTCTGTTCGTCGCCAATACTCACGATATGCTGCTGTGTTTTACCAGCAGGGGTAAAATTCACTGGCTCAAGGTCTACCAGCTGCCGCAGGCCAGTCATGCCAGCCGGGGCAAACCCATAGTCAACCTGCTACCGCTGGAAAAAGGTGAGCGCGTTAATGCGGTATTGCCGGTTCGGGACTATCCGGATGATCTGTTTGTGTTTTTTGCAACCCGTAACGGCATTGTCAAGAAAACGCCATTGTCGGACTACTCGCGTCCGCGCGCCAATGGAATCTGGGCTATTGACCTCCCTGACGATGACGAACTGGTCAACGTAAGCCTGACGGACGGCGCACAAGACATCATGCTGTTTTCCAGTTCAGGTAAATGCATCAGGTTCGCAGAAAAAGACGTGCGTTCCATGGGCCGTGTTGCCAGGGGTGTTATCGGAATCCGCGTGCCCGGGGGACAGCAGGTTGTTTCGATGCTGGTTCTGGGTGCCGGCGATATCCTGACGGTGACTGAGAACGGGTTCGGTAAGCGAACGGCTCCGGACGACTATCCCAGGCAGGGCAGGGGTGGGCAGGGTGTCATTGGTATCCAGACTTCCGACCGCAATGGTGCGTTGATTTCCGCCATTCAGGTCAAGGCCGACGACGACATCATGTTGATCTCTGATGGAGGTACGCTGGTCCGCACCAGTGCCGCCGAAATCTCGACGCTGGGCAGGAATACCCAGGGCGTGACACTGATTCGCCTGCGCAAAGATGAAAAGCTGGTCGGGCTGGCGCGCATCGCGGCCGATACCGCCTCTGAAGATGGGCAGGAGGCTGGCGACTAGTCCAGCAGGCTGGTGACCACGAAGGCGCCGCGAATATCGCCTTCGCGGTAACCTACAGCCTTGTCATGCGGGTAGAGTTCAGCGAGCTTATCCGCGACCTCCGCTGGAATTGCGGTGCCGTGGCATTGCAGGCACAGGCCGTCTGTCGGAATGGCTTTCATAAAGCGAAACTCCGGCCCCCCTGAAGTTTCTGCCGTTTCAGTCCAGCTCAAGGTGTTCGCTTTTTCCCCTGCACTCCGTCGTTCCTCAAAAGTTTCAAGCACCGCAATCTGCCAATCCCGTGCTGCATTGTCCGGGTTTCTGTTGAATGTGCTTACCCGTGACAATTGCATCCCTGATTGCTGGGAAATCTGCCGGGCAATCACTTCAGCGCGACTGTGGCATACTTCGATCGCGTTAACGGGCCCACCCGCCTGCATGGTGCTCACCAGTTCAGATTTCAGAGACTGGGCGAAAAGTGCTATGGCCTGTTTCGCGCGGGTGACTTCCTGACCGGTTTCACCAGCCCAAAGTGCGGCGGGTAACGTGGTGCTCAGAATCAGCACGCAGATCAGCTTTTTCATGCGTCGATAATGATGTGAGTGTCGAGTATGGTTTCGCCGTTGAGGGAATTGGTCACCAGGCAGACGTGATCAGATTTCTCAATTAAACGTTCGGCCTTGTTCGTGTCGGAACCGGGCGGAACATGCAGGGTGACCTTGACATGGTACCTGGTAAACCGGGTTACATTGTCGACCCGGTCAAGTATCCCGGCAACTTCGCAGTTCACCGAGTTCCATTCGAACCGGGAACCGCGGGCAATGGCTCTGAACGTCAGGATGAAACAATCAGCGACTGATGCCACCAGGAATGTTTCGGGTGACCAAAGGTCGCCTGGGCCGCCGAACTCGGCTGGAGCCAGTGAAGGCAGCGTTTGCAAACCAGGACTGCTGACGGTGATTTCGCCCGTGGCCGGAGCCTCGGCGCTCACCTCGTAACGGTGCGGATAATCTTGCATCTCTTCAAATCTTACAGGTTGGAAAGGACGTATTCGGCGCTGCTGACCTTGAATTCGCCCGGTGCTTCCACGAATAACCGGGTTACGACGCCATCGTCAGCGACTAAAGCGAAGCGCTGAGATCGCATTCCCATTCCGAAAGCGGAAGCGTCCATTTCAAGGCCCAGCAGTTTGGCAAAATCAGCATTGCCGTCGGCCAGCATCAGAATGTGATCTGCGTTGGCGCTCTTGCCCCAGGCATTCATCACGAAAACGTCGTTGACAGCGACGCAGGCAATGGTGTCGACACCTTTCGCGTGAAGCTGTCCGGCCTGTTCGACAAAGCCCGGTAAATGCCTGGCGGAGCAGGTTGGGGTAAACGCTCCGGGTACTGAAAAAAGTACGACTTTTTTGCCACCAAACAGTTCTTCTGTGCTGAGGGAGGCGGGACCGTTTTCACGCATGGTTGTCAGCGTGGCCTCGGGGATACGGTTTCCAACTTCAATCATGATTTCAGGCTGCCATTGCCTCTGAAATAGCGGTTAACAACAGGGCTGGATTGACCGGCTTGGTGACATATTCCCTGGCACCCTGGCGCAGGCCCCATACACGGTCGGCTTCGCCGTCTTTGCTGGTTACGAAAATAACCGGTATGTGCCGCGTGGAATCTGTTTTGCCCAACCGGCGTTTGGCCTGGTAGCCGCTCATGCCGGGCATGACAATATCCATCAGGATGACAGCAGGATTTTCATCTGCAGCAAGCTCGAGTGCTTGCTCCCCGGAAGCAGCCGTCAGAGTCTGATGTCCACCGCCTTCAACGATTTGCCGCAGGCTGTAAAGCTGCGTTGGTGAGTCGTCGACAATGAGAATTTTAGACATGCCTGCTCCCGCATCCGGCGTTAAATTCATCCTCTGTGCGCTCATTATGCCGTAAATTCATGATAATTTGTAAGATCAATCTTCAATATCGGAGATTTTCACCACGGTCCGGCCAAGCGAGCGGCTCTCCATCATGTCGTTGAATACCGGTTCCATCGTCTCGAGAGTGACTTCGCGGGTGATGATTTCATCCAGGTGGTCCGGCTTCCATTCATGGCCGAGGCGGTTCCAGAGCATTCTGCGCATCTCGATACTGCAGTTTGCCGAACTGATGCCCAGCAGGCTGACCCCCCTCAGGATCAGAGGGAATACGGTCGTATGCAGCCCATGTCCGCCGGCCATCCCACAGCAGGCGATGCTTCCCCACAGGTCAGTTACGGCGGCGATTCCCGCCAGCATATCGCCACCAACACTGTCTATGCATCCGGCCCAGCGGGTTCGGTCCAGCGGTTTTTTTCCCCAATGCAGGTCATGGCGGGAAATACACTGGGTTGCGCCCAGGTGCTCCAGCCAGTCAAATTCTTCCGTCTTGCCGGTAATGGCATGCACTTCGTAACCGGCCCTGGTCAGCAGGTCGATGGCGACACTGCCAACACCGCCACTGGCGCCGGTGACGACAATCGGCCCCATTTCGGGTTGCTGGCCGTTCGCCTCCATCCGGTAGAGGCTCATGGCGGCAGTAAAGCCCGCTGTACCCAGTCCCATGGCTTCACGGAGGGTCAGTGAGTCAGGCACGGGGACAACGATGTCACTCGAAAGGCGCAGGTATTGCGAATATCCGCCATCCCGCACTTCCGACAGGCCGCTGCCATTAGCGAGTACCCGGTCGCCCGCGACCACGTGATCGCAGCTGGATTCGACCACCACGCCTGCCACATCAATACCTCCGGTCAGCGGATACTGCCGGAGTATTTTCCCTTTTCCGGTTGCCGCCAGTGCGTCCTTGAAGTTGATGCCCGACCATGCCACCTGGATGGTGACTTCACCTTCGCTGAGATCGTCTATCGATACGGTTTCCAGTCCGGAGCGAAATCCGTCTTCGTCATCATGTATGCGGAAGGCGTTGAATTGGGAAGGTAGGGTGTTCATGATCGGGTTCCTCTAGTTGCCACGGTGAATGGCGCGGCCGTCAAGATGAAGGGCTGCCTCGTGAATGGCTTCCGACAGGGTCGGGTGCGCGTGAATGATGCGGGCCAGGTCTTCGCTGGAGCCCTGGAATTCCATGGCCACGACGCATTCCGCAATCAACTCCGACGCATTGGCGCCGAAAATATGCACGCCGAGAATCTCGTCGGTTTCTGAGTCCGCCAGTATTTTAACCATTCCGGCGCCCTGTCCACCCGCGAGCGCTCTTCCGTTGGCCGCAAAAGGAAAGGAACCGGTTTTGTAGCTTGCGCCGGCCGCTTCGAGTTCCTGTTCGGATTTGCCGACCCAGGCTATTTCCGGGTCGGTGTAGACCACCCAGGGCACTGTATCGAAGTGAATATGCGCAGGTTTACCCGCGATCAATTCCGCTACTGCCACGCCTTCTTCCGAAGCCTTGTGCGCAAGCATTGGGCCCCGCACGCAGTCACCGATGGCCCATACGCCCGGGGCAGAAGTACGGGATTGTTCATCCACGTCGATCTGGCCGCGGTCCGTCAGGCTGACTCCGCTGTCTTCGCTCAATAATCCCTCGGTATAGGGCTTGCGGCCAACACTGACCAGCAGGCGATCGAAGCTGTGCTGGCTTTGGCCGTTGGCATCTTCAACCGTCACGTTGACCTTGCCGTCCTCAAGCTGCGCGCTTTTTACCAGGGTTCCGAGGCGGACATCCAGCCCCTGTTTCTTGAATTCCCGCGCGGCCTGCTTGCTGATGTCGCGATCGGCAAGCGGCAGGAAGTCAGCCAGCGCCTCCAGCAGGACGACAGAGGCGCCAAGCCGGTTCCAGACCGAGCCGAGTTCCAGCCCGATAACTCCGGCGCCGATGACACCCAGCGTGGCAGGCACCTGGTCGAAATCCAGTGCGCCGGTGTTATCGACGATGTATTCACCGTCGAAAGGAATGCCGGGAATTTCAATCGGCACCGAACCGCTGGCAAGAATAACGTTTTCGGCCTGCAGCGCTATGACATCACCGCCATCCTGCGGAGTGACTTTAACAGAACGATTGGCGCCCAGCCGGCCATTGCCGTGATAGAACGTGACCTTGTTGCCCTTCAGCAACTGGCTGACACCGCCGGTCAGTTTTTTGACCACGCCATCTTTGCGGGCAATCATTTTCGGCACATCGATGGCCACTGCAGAAATACTGATGCCGTGATTTCCATAGTCGTGTTGCAGATGGTAGTAGTGCTTGCTGGAGTCCAGCAGGGCCTTGGACGGAATACAGCCCACATTGAGACAGGTCCCGCCGGGAGCCGCCTTGCCGTCTTTGCCGATAAAGTTGTCGATACAGGCCGTTTTAAGTCCGAGTTGCGCTGCGCGAATGGCTGCCACATAGCCCCCGGGTCCGCCGCCGATGACAATTACGTCGAATTTTTCAGACATGGGTGATTTCCTCTACAGTCCCAGCAGCAACCGGGCAGGGTCTTCCAGGGTTTCCTTGATCGCAACCAGGAACTGCACGGCGTCTTTGCCGTCAATCAGGCGATGGTCATAGCTGATTGCGAGGTACATCATGGGCCTTGCCACGATCTCGCCATCCACGACCACCGGCCGTTCCTTGATCGTATGCATACCGAGGATGGCGCTCTGAGGTGGGTTCAGTAACGGAGTGGAAACCAATGATCCAAACACGCCGCCGTTGGTGATTGAAAAAGTACCACCCTGGAGGTCTTCCAGTGAAATGGAGCCGTCCCGGGCTTTCTGGGCAAAATGGGCAATACTCTGTTCAATGTCCGCAAGGCCCATGTTTTCCGCATTGCGAATCACCGGCACCATCAGGCCACGCTCCGTGGATACCGCGATACCAATATCCTGGTAGTTGTGATAAACGATTTCATCGCCATCGATCGACGCATTCACAACCGGATGTTTCCTCAAGGCTTCACAACAGGCCTTGACAAAAAAGGACATCAGTCCGAGCTTGATCCCATGCCGGGCGGTAAACTGGTCCTGGTACTTCCGCCGCAGATCCATTACCGCTTTCAGGTCGACCTCGTTGAAGGATGTCAGGATGGCTGCAGTGTTTTGCGCCTCTTTCATGCGTTCTGCGACACGACTGCGCAAGCGCGTCATCTTGACCCGTTCTTCCAGCCGCGAACCTCCGCCCTTGACGAAATTCAATACATCGCTCTTGGTGACTCTTCCGCCACGTCCGGTGCCTTCCACGCTGCCTGGATCGACGTTTTCCTCTGCCGCAACCCGTCGCGCGGAAGGGCTGAGTTTTGGAGATTCGGCAGCCGCTGGCGCAGCCGCAACCGCGGCGGGCGCGACATCAGTCGGCGTTTCCTGAGCAGGCTTCGCAGCGGGTTCGGGGGCGGCTTCGACGGCGCCCTCTTCGATGATCGCGATGACATCGTCGCTGTTGACCGTATCGCCCTCCGACGCCTTGAGTTCCTTCACCGTACCATCGACAGGAGCAGGCACTTCGAGCACGACCTTGTCTGTTTCCAGGTCTACCAGGTTTTCATCACGCCGAATGGTGTCTCCCGGCTGCTTGTGCCAACCGGCGATAGTGGCATCTTCAACCGATTCGGGTAATACAGGTACTTTTACTTCAATAGTCATGTAACGGATTCCATTGCATTTATTCAGGGCATGGCATGATGGCTTCATTGACCAGTTGCTGTTGCTCTTCGAGATGCCGCGTGTAGTAGCCAACGGCCGGTGAGGCGGAGTGTGGCCGGCCCACGTACTTCAATGTGTGCTGTTCGGAAATGCAGGCCTGCAAATGATGCCTGATCTGGTACCAGGCGCCCTGGTTCTGCGGCTCTTCCTGGCACCATACAACTTCGGTTGCATGGGGGAATTCATTCACGAAGCCCCGTAAATCGTCCTCCGGGAACGGGTACAACTGTTCCGCTCGCATCACCGCGACCGAGCGGATGTTTTCCTCATCGCGCTTCTCAGCCAATTCGTAGTACACCTTGCCAGAGCAAAATACGACCCGTTTGATCTCTTCCGCATCACCGGGGCCGCGGTCGCCGATGACCTGTTGAAAGCGGCCTTCGGAAAGAACTTTCAGGACACTGGTGGCTGCCTTGCTGCGCAGCAGGCTCTTGGGTGTCATCACGATCAGGGGCTTGCGGGTAGGTTGCAGCATCTGGCGTCGCAACAGGTGAAACATCTGCGCCGGTGTAGAAGGCACGCAGACCTGGATGTTGTGATTCGCGCAAAGTTGCATGAAACGTTCCAGGCGGGCACTGGAATGTTCCGGCCCCTGTCCTTCATAGCCATGCGGAAGAAACAGCGTGAGTCCGCACAAGCGCCCCCATTTTGCTTCACCCGAAGTGATGAACTGGTCGATCACCACCTGGGCGCCGTTGGCGAAATCGCCAAACTGGCCTTCCCAGATTACCAGTGTCTCCGGAGCGGCCGTGGCATAGCCATACTCGAAGCCGAGCACCGCCTCTTCCGACAACAGAGAATCGATGACGGTGACCTTGATGTCAGGGTTGATATGAGCCAGTGGCGTATAGGTGCTGGCATCATCCTGATTATGCAAAACGGCATGACGGTGAAAGAACGTACCGCGCCCCGAATCCTGACCGACCAGCCGCAAGCGCTTACCTTCACGGATCAGGGTTGCATAGGCCATCGTTTCGGCGAAGCCCCAATCGAGCGGCAGTTCACCGGCTGCCATTTTTTTTCGGTCTTCAATGATCCGCTTGACCCGGTTGTGCAGCTTGAATCCTTCAGGCAGCGTCGTCAGCTGCTCGGCAAGACTGCGAATCTCTTCCAGCGGAATGGCGGTGTCGAGATCACAGGGTTTGTCGACGTGATCAAAGCTGTGCCAGTTCGCCGCGTATTCATTGGTGCGCGGTTCGGTTTCCACGTCTGCGACCTGGTCTCCCCGGTCGAGATGTTCGCGGTATTCGTCCATCAGCCGCTGTGCCGTATCCTGCCCGATCAGGCCGCGTTCGAGCAATTGATCGGCGTATTTTTGCCGGGTGGTTTTCATGCTGCGAATTTTTTTGTACATCAACGGCTGGGTAACCGCCGGCTCATCCGCCTCGTTATGCCCATGACGGCGATAACACACCAGGTCGATCACCACGTCGCGTTTGAACCGGGTCCTGAAGTCGCAGGCGATTTTCATAACATGATGCACCGCTTCGGGATCATCGCCATTGACATGAAAGATGGGTGCATGAACCATTTTTGCGATTGTCGTGCAGTACAGCGTCGAGCGCATATCATCGGGATTGCTGGTGGTGAAACCGATCTGGTTGTTGACGACGATGTGCAACGTTCCTCCGACGGCGAAACCCCGCGTTTCTGACATCTGAAACAACTCCATCACAACACCCTGTCCCGAAAACGATGCATCACCGTGAATCAGGATCGGCATGACCTTATCGTGACTGGTGTCTTTGCGGCGGACTTGCCGGGCTCGGGCGGATCCCAATACGACCGGGTCGACGATTTCGAGGTGGGACGGATTGAAGGCCATCGCCATGTGCAAGGGTCCGCCTGGCGTCTGGATGTCAGACGCAAAACCCAGGTGGTATTTCACATCGCCTGAGCGCAATGGATTCTGTTCCTTGAGATTGCCTTCAAATTCAGCAAAAAGCATTTCCGGTGATTTACCGAGGATATTGACCAGTACGTTCAGGCGCCCGCGGTGCGCCATTCCCATCACCACTTCTTCGACACCCCGCTCGCCGGCGTGCAGCATGGTTTCATGCAGCAGGGGTATCAGGCTGTCACCACCTTCCAGCGAAAATCGCTTCTGTCCGACATAGCGCGTGTGCAGGTACTTTTCCAAACCTTCCGCTGCGGTCAGCAGCTCCAGGATCCGCATGCGTTCCTCGTCGTTCACGTCATAAACGCCACCGCCGGACTCGAGCCGTTCCTGCAACCAGCGTCGCTTGGACGTGTCGGTGATGTGTACCGATTCGATACCAATACTGCGGCAATACACCTTGTCGCACAGCGCAATGATATCCCGCAGTTTCATCCGGTCGGGCGCAAACAAAGCCGCCGTGTCGAACTCCCGGTCCAGGTCCTCTGCACTCAGGCCGTGGAACGCAGGGTCGAGATCGCCCACCGGTGCGTGATGTGGTTCGCCCAGCGGGTTCAGATCGGCGACCTCGTGGCCACGAATCCGGTAAGCCGTTATCAGTTTTACGACGCTGGCTTCCTTATGCTGGGAATCTTCCATGCCGGAAGTGATAACGGCAGGTAAGTTACCCAGTTGCCGAAACTTCTCCTGTACATCAAGGTGGCCGGTTTCGGCGTCTTCTCCACTCTGCCATGAGGAGAACAAGTCTGACCAATGAGCCGGCACGCTGTCTTTGTCTGCGAGCCAGTCTTCGTAGTACGCCTCTATGTAAGCAGCATTACCGCCCGAGAGATGTGATGATTTATAGAATTCCTGCAGCTTTCGCTTCACTTATTTTTCCGTTTCGGCCATTCGGAACGAGGCTTAAAAAGTCAAAAACGCCGGAACCTCAAAACACTCCGGCGTAAACCATCATTATAACTGTTCAATGAAGAGATGTCCCAGATTCAATAGCTTGCATATGAGTTCTGATTCTGATCTTTCAAGACCGGGCCCGAGCTTCCCCAGACGCTGCGGGTCACATATCGATTCCGCCAGGGAAACGGAGCAGCAGAAGGACGAACCGGCTGCGAAAAGCAAGGCTCCGTCGATATCCTGTAACCATAAGAGCCGAGACCAGGGATTCTGGCGAAGAACTGCATCCCGGCGAAGTGCAGATGCCAGGCGGTCCGGGCTGTACGTGATATCGGGAGGCGCCGGTTGGTGTGCCAGGCGGTAACTGGACAGAAATTCACCCAGGAAAGTTACGAAGGCCGGATTGGCCGTGCCGCTCGACTGGAAAAATTCCCTCAGCTGAGTTAAAGCCTGGGCAGAGATTTCGCCGTCACGCTCAGTCACGGCCAGGTCCGGATCCCGGTACCTGCCACCGTCATCGGGCTGTTCGGCGGCCCATTCGCTGAACGCCTGGTAAAGGTCCGCCGCGCTGGGTGCGCGCATGCCGATCGACCAGGTCATGCCGGGCCCGACCGCCGTTCCATGGTGAGCGATACCGGGGGGAAGGTAGAGCATGTCGCCTGCATTGAGCGCCCATTCCTGTTCTGATTCGAACGATTGCAGCACGTTCAAGTCACAATCCGGCAGCAAGGCTTCATTGAAATGTTCCGCGATCTGCCAGGTTCTGCTCCCGGCAGCCTGCAACAGGAAAACATCGTATTGATCGACATGCGGCCCCACCGAGCCACCCGGGCCGGCGACGCTGACCATCAGGTCGTCGATGCGCCAGCGGGGAATGAAGTCAAAAGCCCGCATCAAACCTGACAGCGGCGGGTAGTGCTTCTCCACGTCCTGGACCAGCAGGGTCCAGTTGTTTTCCGGCAACCGGGAGAAATCGCGTTCACTGAACGGGCCATAACGGATTTTCCAGTCGTGTTCGGGATAGCTGCCCGTGATCAGACGGGACTCGGCCAATTCTTCACAGGCCAGCCCGGCAATATCATCCGCATCCAACAGTGGATTGAATGCGGGAAAAGCCTGTGGAATCAACAGCGGCTTTTTTTGCCAGTAGCCGGCCAGGAACTGCTGCGGTGTCAGGCCACACTGCGCGAATATTCCGGGTGAGTTATGAGTGCTCGTCAACGCTTTTCGCCATTTGTTCAGCATTTCCCGAGTACGTTTCCGGTGTCAGCTTCAGCAGGCTGGCCCGCGCTGATTCAGGCAACTCCAGCCCAGTCAGGAATTCGGCGAGGTCTTCGGCTGTAATCTGTTTGCCGCGAGTCAGGGCCTTGAGCTGCTCGTAGGGATTTTCTATGCCATATCTGCGCATGACGGTCTGGATGGGCTCGGCCAGCACTTCCCAGCTGTTATCGAGGTCTCCAGCCAGCCGTTCGGCATTCACCTCTAGCTTGGAGAGTCCCTTGAGTAACGAAGACATTGCCACCACGGAATGGCCGTAGGCGGTACCGATCGAGCGCAGCACGGTGGAGTCTGTGAGGTCCCTTTGCCAGCGGGAAACAGGCAGTTTCATGGCGAGATGGTCCAGCAGGGCATTGGCGATACCCAGATTGCCCTCGGCGTTTTCAAAATCGATGGGATTGACTTTGTGTGGCATGGTTGATGAACCCACTTCACCCTCAACGGTTTTCTGCGAGAAGTAACCGATGGAAATATACGACCAGATATCACGGCACAAATCGATCAGGATGGTGTGATAGCGGATCAGTGACTGGAATAGTTCGGCCATCCAGTCATGGGGTTCGATTTGAGTCGTATACGGGTTCCAGCGCAATCCCAGAGATTCGGTGAAGTGCCTGGCAAATAACGGCCAGTCAACCTCCGGATAGGCCGAAAGATGCGCATTGAAATTGCCGACGGCACCGTTGATTTTGCCCAGGCAGTCCTGTTCCGCCATTTGCTGGGCTTGCCGCCTGAGGCGGTGCAGGGTATTCGCAATTTCCTTGCCAAGCGTGGTTGGTGAGGCAGTCTGGCCGTGTGTGCGAGACAGCATCGGCTGGCCGGCGTACCGGTTCGCCATCCGGGAAAGTTCATTATCGATCTGGCGGAACATCCGCGCCATGACCAGCTCATGCGCATCCCTGAGCATCAGTGCATAGGACAGGTTATTGATATCTTCCGATGTGCAGGCGAAATGCAGGAATTCAGCAAGGCCGGCCAGTTCCGGAATCTGTGCAAACCGTTCCTTCAGAAAATATTCGACGGCCTTGACATCGTGATTGGTGACGGCTTCGATTTCTTTCACCCGCAGGGCGGCCGATTCATCGAAATCTGCGATCAACTGGTCCAGGAAAGCGTTCGCTCCCTCTGAAAGTTCCGGTAGTTCCGGAATACCCGGATGATCGGCCAGAGCCTGGAACCACCGGATTTCGACAATCAAGCGACGGTGAATCAGGCCGAATTCACTGCATACAGGTCTGAGAGCGGCTGTTTTACCGGCATACCGGCCATCGACAGAGGAAAGGGCGGTCAGGCTTGATAGTTTCATGGGCGTTCGCATTTGGGATGGGCCAAACACACATTCTCTCACTCTTTATGATTCACTCCAAGATCAGGGAATTGGATACAATCCCAACATTGAATTCCCGATGGCCAGCGTGGAGCAGTTAATGAGTACGGAGTTTCGGACAGAAAGCGACAGCATGGGTGAACTGGAAGTCCCGGTGGACGCCCTGTGGGGCGCCCAGACCCAGCGCGCGGTGCAGAACTTTCCCATCAGCGGTTTAGTGATGCCGCGCGCTTTCATCAGGGCAATTGGGCTGATCAAGCAGGCGGCTGCGATGACCCACCTGGAACTGGGTTTGCTCGATGAGGTTCGGGCCACGGCGATCATCAACGCGTCCCGGCAAGTGGCTGCCGGAGCGTTTGACGAACACTTTCCGGCAGATGTGTTCCAGACCGGTTCCGGCACGTCGACGAACATGAATGCCAACGAGGTGATTGCTTCATTGGCCGCACGGGAATGCGAGGAACCGATTCATCCCAATGATCACGTCAATATGGGGCAGAGTTCCAACGATGTTATTCCAACATCGATCCAAGTCGCTGCCGCCCTGGTGACTTATGAGGACCTGCTGCCTTCGCTGCTGCACCTGGCTGAAACGATCGATATCAAGGCCGAAGAACTGGAAGGCGTGGTCAAAACCGGCCGAACTCACCTGATGGATGCGATGCCACTTACATTCGGCCAGGAACTGGCTTGCTGGTCACAGCAAATCCGGTCGAACATCAAGCGGCTGAAGAGTTCGATGAAACGTGTCCGGAAATTGCCGTTAGGCGGAACCGCCGTTGGCACCGGTATCAATACGCACCCGGATTTCGGCAGTCGCGCCTCGACGGTCCTTGCGCAACTCTCGGGAGTGAAATTCCGGTCATCGCCAAATGCCTTCGAAGGCATCAGCTCACAGGATGTTTCGGTGGAGCTGTCAGGTCAGTTGAAGACCCTGGCCTGCAGCCTGATGAAAATAGCCAATGACCTGCGGCTGATGAACTCCGGCCCGCTGGCCGGCATTGCCGAAATCGAACTGCCGGCCCTGCAGCCCGGATCATCGATTATGCCGGGCAAGGTCAACCCGGTGATTCCCGAAGCGCTCTGCATGGTGTGCGCGCAGGTGATTGGCAATGACAGCACGATCACTGTTGCGGGGCAATCGGGCTCATTCCAGCTTAACGTGATGCTGCCGGTGGTGGCGTTTAACCTGCTGCAGAGTCTGCAGATACTATCCTCCGGCTGTGATCTGCTGGCTGACAACGCAATCTCCGGGTTTACTGTGCGCACCGGGAACATCGAGGCCGCGCTGAAGCGCAATCCGGTGCTGGTTACTGCCCTGAACCCGGTCATCGGCTACGAGTTGGGCGCCAGAGCTGCCAAGCAGGCATACGAGCAGGGCAGGCCCATCAGCGACGTTGCACAGGAATTGACGGGATTGTCGAAAAAGGAATTGAAAAAATTGCTCGATCCATTGACTCTTACGAAAGGCGGTATTCCGAAGTAGGATGTACCTGATCCTTTCCAGCGAGGTAGAACATTGAAACACAGGCTATTCCTGGCAATTTCACTGGGGGCGTTGATTTTCAGCGGCGTTCAAGCAGCAGAGTCGGGGGCTCACTGGAGTTATGAAGGCGATGATGGCCCTGAGCACTGGGGCGAGCTGTCGGACGAGTTTTCACGCTGCAAGGATGGACAGAACCAGTCTCCGGTGGACCTGGTGGCAGATTTCCACGTGGAATTGCCCGAGCTGGTTTTTGAATACCATGGTACGCCGATTCGGGAAACGAATAACGGGCATACCATCCTGCTGAATTCCGTGCCTGGAAATTTCCTGGCCATCCCCGAAAAAGGTTGGAAATACGAGTTGCAGCAAGGGCATTTTCACAGCCCCAGCGAGCATACGGTCAATGGTCAACATTACCCGATGGAAATTCACCTCGTGCACACGGATGATAAGGGGCAGTTGGTCGTTGTTGGCGTGATGGTCGAAGCAGGCGAAGAGAATGAGATGCTGAATAAAATCTGGTCCTTCATGCCCGAGCAGGTGGGCGAAACCAGGGAATCGCCAATCTCAGTGTTCGAAGCCGGCGTCCTGCCGCCAACCCGCGACTACTTTTCATACGGCGGCTCATTGACTACTCCCCCGTGTTCCGAAGGCGTCAGCTGGATCGTGTTGCAGCAGCCTTTGACGGCGTCAATGGAGCAGGTGGAGAGGTTCAAGCAACGGGTTGGTCAGGCAACCAATCGACCGGTACAGAAAAAATACGCCCGGTCGATTCTCGACTAACTTTCCGTTGCCCGATGCCGGAGCCACAGCGCACCGGCCAGGAAAACGGCCGAAACCACCAGACCTGACAGCATCTGGACGGAGAACAGCCGGTCGAGGATATTGGCCAGCGTGATCGCATGATCGAAATCTCCGGTCAATGGGACGCCCAGGCCCAGGAGGGTTTCACCGCCATGTTCCCCGCCGACAAAAATGGCAGGACTGTTGGCTACCCAGTCACCAATCAGGCCGAACAGGCTGGTGTTGAGCGTGAAGGTTTTCAGGAACGTAATCCAGATCTGTAATACCGCAAACACCACGGGTGGCAGAATCGCGAACAGCAGAGGAATTCGCGGCGCGAAAGACGATACCAGCAGCAGCCAGCTATGCAGCGGCAGGAACCATATGGACGCGGCCAGGTAAGTGACCAGCAGCATGGCCCAGGCCTTGAAGGGGTTGACCACCGAGAAGATCAGGGTCCATGGGTTTTCACCGACTGACAGGATCATTAACGAAGCGATGATGGCCATCACGACCTGGGTGAAGATAAAAACCACCCAGAAAATCAGTGGAGTCAGCACCATGGCGGTCATCAGCTTGGACACTATAGTTACCGTGTCGCTTGCCGGCAGGGATTTCCAGAACAGGATGCTGCGGTCCTTGCGGTCGTCATAAAGTGCACCGAGCAGGTAGAAAAACACCACGAAAGCCAGCACGACCGTGAAAAATATGGAACTGCCCAGGATCACCTCGTAGCCATGCGTGGCACGGAACTCCACGGGTTGAGTTGCCAGGAAGCGGATCGCTTCCCTGAACGTGTACAAGTCGTTGTCGAAGTGTGCCGTGGTGAAAATCGACATCAAAAGACCGGCGATATAAAGACCGCCTATTACCAGCGGTGTTGTGCGCAGGGCACCCTTGTTTTCCCAGAACTCGCGTCGTACCAGCGCCAATAAACGGTTCATGACTGGCCTCCTTTCATCGTGGCCACGAACAGGTCGGCAACGCTGGGTGTATGGATCTCTCCCAGTCCGGCAAGTTGTTCTCTGGCGACGTTGTCATAGAGGAAAATATGCCGGCCGAAAAGCTCGCGTTCGTACAAGGGCCCGAGGGTCCTGGCTTGTTCGGCATTCTCCGGCCTGACCATCAACTCGACGTAGCGTCTCTCCACCTCTTCCATGGAGGATTCCAGGGCAATTTTCCCATCCTGGATGAACACCAGGTCGGTGAGAATGTGCTCCACTTCCTCGACCTGGTGGGTAGTGATCAGGATCGTTCGCTGTTCGTCAAAGTAGTCGTTCAGCAGGCTGGAATAAAACTGTTTGCGGTACAGGATATCCAGGCCAAGCGTGGGCTCATCCAGCACCAGCAGTTTCGCGTCGATCGCCATGACCAGCGCGAGGTGCAATTGAGCGACCATGCCCTTGGACAGCTGTTTTACCTTGTGATCCAGCGTGATCTTGGTTTGCTTCAGGTACTCCATGCAGGTTTCGCGGGTAAAGCCTGCATGGAGTTTCTCGGTTATGTCGATCAACTGCCAAACACGGGCCCAGCGCGGCAATACCGCCACATCAGCGATAAAACAGACGTCCTCCATCAGCGCTGCCCGGTCCCGGGAAGGATTTTTACCCAACACGGATAATTCACCTTCGAACGTTGCCAGGCCGAGGATGGCTTTCAGGGCCGAAGTTTTTCCGGCTCCGTTCGGACCGATCAGGCCCACGATTTTGCCCGGGGGGATTTCCAGGTCAATGTGATCGACGGCGGTTGTGCGCCCGTACCGCTTGGTCAGTCCGCGTGCAGAAATTATCGGGGTCATCAGCTGTCGCTCTCTTTGGTTACAGCGGCCTTGAGCAGGTCTTCAATGTTCAGGCCCAGTTGTTCGATACGGCTCAGCATGGCGGGCCATTCATCAGTCAGGAATTTATTTCGTTCAGACGCGACCAGGCTCTTGCGTGCGCCCGTTTTGACAAACATGCCCAGTCCCCGCCTTTTCTCAACCAGCCCGTCATCCACCAAGGCCTGGTATGACTTGGAGACGGTTATCGGGTTGAGATGAAATTCGGAAGCCACAGTGCGCACAGAGGGCAGTGCTTCACCCTCATCCAGCGTCCCGTCCAGGATCATGGCCACCGTGCGTTCTTTCAGTTGCCAGTATATGGGCTGGCTGTCGTTCCAGTGGGTGGACATCTACTTGTTGTGTCGAAACAGCAACAGGCTGACTTTGAAGCCCCTGGAACGAATGCTCACAGGTGTGCTTCTGTCGGTCGTTTCAGAGGCAACGCTGGTTGCAGCACTGTACGAAGTGAGCGCCGAGCCGCCGGCTCCGGCGAGCGAGGTGACCACCAGCAGCAGTGCAGCAAAAATTGCCAGGCGATTTGAGATTCGTGAAGTTCGTTTTCCGGTGAGTCTCAGCATGGTTGTTTCCGCGGTCAATTCCTGTCTTAGTTATAGGGTGTTGTAGTTAAGTATAACACCATGACCGCAAAATGCAAGCCTCTGGTTATCCGATCTTTCTGCTCCCCATCCATGCCAGGCCCAGGGCTATGGCCAGCGGAACCAGCCGCTCCACCCAATCGCCGGGAGAGTCGACAGTCCAGCTCAGGGTAACGGTCAGCAGAAATCCTGTCGCGAGCGCCGCAATACGCCAGGCGGGCAGTACCGTTCCACGCCACAGGGTGATGACCAGCAATGGACCAAAGGCTGCTGCCAGTGCCTGCCAGGCAAACAGCACGCGGCTGAAAATACGATCCGGAAAACCAATAGCCAGTGCAACTGCCAGGATGCCGATCAGCAGAACCACTCCGCGCGCGCGCACCAGGCCGGGAGCCGCAGCTGTCTCGTGGTCGTGAAGGTCATGGCTAACGCTTGAAGCCGCGACCAGCAACTGGCTGTCTGCGGTGGACATGATGGCAGACAGAATCGCGGACACCACGACACCAGCCAACAGGGCCGGCAATAAAAGCGTGGCCAGTACAAAAAGCAGTTGCTCGCCGTCACCGAGTCCGTCGACCAGCAGGCGTCCGCACCAGCCCAGCAAAACCATCCCGGTGTAAATGATGCATGCCCAGGTCAGCGCGATTCGCCTTCCCTGGGTAATGGCCCTGGGGCTCTCAATTGCCATGAAACGGTTGACGACATGAGGCTGTCCGGGATAACCCAGCCCGATACCGAACAGGCCACACACGAATCCGATGGCTGCGGGCAGGCTGGCCTGGCCGGTCCACAAGACGTAGCCTCCGGCTGATCCTGCTCCCAGGCTGTCGAAAAGACTTGCTGGCCCACCCACCGCAACAATGGCCAGTGCTGGTAGAACCAGGGCGCTAAGCGCCATCAGCACGCCTTGCACGCTATCGGAGATGCTCGCTGCCCAAAATCCGCCCATCCAGACGTAGGCCAGGACCACGGCGGCACCTACCAGGATCGCGGTGTTCTGATTGATACCCAGAACGCTGGCGAAGGTCGTGCCGGCTGCCTGGAACTGGGCTGCGATGTAAAAAGTGAACGAAAACAGGATTACCGCGGCTCCCATGCGCATGATGGTCATGCGGGCCGGGTCACCAGGGGGGCCGGCGATGAATTCCGTCAGTGTCAGGGCGCCGTTTTTTCGGCTCTGGCTAAAAAGTCTCGGCGCAATCAGGTACCAGTTGATCAAGAATCCGGTCAGCGTTGCGGGGATCAACCAGATAGCGGGCAAGCCCCAGGCGAATGCGGCGCCGCTGACCCCCAGCAGGCTCCAGGCAGACGATGAACTGGCGGACGCGCTCAGCGCAGCGACGGCCGGTCCAAGCTTGCGCCCGCCCAGGTAATAGTCCTCGCTGTCGGAGGTTCTCTTACTGGCCCACCAGCCAATGCCCAGCATCAGGACCTGGTAAGAGATCAGGGTGATCAGGATTCCGTTCACCCCGGAAGGATACCCTCCGAAGCAGTCATCGTCATCATGCAACTTGACGCGTGCTCTGGCTGGAAATACTATTTATTGAACGTTCGGTAAATATAAGGATTCAAACGTGACTGCAGTCAAAAGGCGTCCTCGCGATGCGGAGGCGACGCGTTCTCAAATACTGGAAGCGGCAGAGAACCTGTTTGCTGTACAGGGGTTCGGTTCAACCTCTCTCGCACAAATTGCGAAAAGAAGTCATTGTCATAAAAGTCTCATCCTTCATCATTTTCGCAGCAAGAACGATTTGTGGCAGATCGTCAAGGAGCGGCGGTTCAGTCAGTTCGTCGGTGAACGCAAGGCGCAGTTCAATGTAAAAGAGGTCTCTCTCGAAGAAATTCGTAATTCCCTGCGGGCATACTTCGAGTTGCTGCGGGATGATCCGGTGCTGGTGCAGTTGCTTACCCGGGCGGAACTCGAACAGGACCTGAGCTGCAGCCAGTACGACGAAGAACGTTTGCAACCATTCGTCGCACGGATGCGGGATGCCCAGCAAGCCGGCCTGCTGCGAAATGACGTGCCTGCCGCCCACCTGTTACTGATCGTTACCAATGTCATCACGCAGTGGTTTGAGGCTCGCGCCATGTTCGCCGGGTGGAGCGAGTTGCAAGGGGACGATCCGGACAGCCTGTTCCTGGAAAGCGTGGAAAAAGTATTTTTTGAAGGGGCGGCGGCATGAGCGGAAAAGTCCTGGCCTTACTGGCATGCCTGGTCCTGTTGAATGCCTGTGAGCCGGCAGGGGTCACAGGCGAATCTTCGGTCCAGCTGGTCAGAACGGTCAGCGTTCGCGAGGACCGCTTGCATCACCGGCTATCGTTTCATGGCGTGCTGTTGCCCGTGGTCAGGGCCCGCCTGTCGTTCCAGTCGTCGGGTGTGTTGAAGACCCGGCCAGCGCAGATGGGGCAGGCGGTGCGTGCAGGGGAGCTGCTGGCCACACTGGACAATCCGGAACTGGGTCCGGCGCAGCGAGCAGCAGCTGCCAGGTTACAAGAGAGCCTGACGCAGCGGGACCAGGCGAAGCGGGAACTGGTCCGGCAGAGAGCGCTTTCAGAAACCGGCGCTGTGGGAGAAGAGACGGTGGAGCGCCAGGCCGCGGAGCTGGCCTCGCTCGAGGCCACCGTAGCACAGGCCGAAGCCGACCTGGCCGGGACCCGGCAGAGGCTGGAAGACGCCACCCTGCTGGCGCCGTTTGATGGTGTTATTTCATCGGTCATTGTCGAGCCCGGGGAGTTTGTGTCCGCCGGCCAGGCCGTCATGTCGATAGGCGGCCTGGACAAGGTCGAGGTTCGGGTGTTGCTGCCCGCATCGCTGGTAAGTGAGCTGCGGACCGGGGAACAGCTCACGGTGCGGGTTCCACAGCTGGGAGAAGACGAGTTCGTCGGTATCGTGACGGAACTGTCGACGATCGGGGAAAAGGACACGGGCCTGTTTCCGGTGACCGTGGAAATTGCGGTCGATCCATTGCAGAGTATGATCCGCGCAGGGATGCAGGCCGAAGTGCTGGTGGATTATGCCGATGTAGAGGGGCTGATCGTGCCACTGGGCGCTATTGTCGATCCCGTCGGCGGTTCGCCTGAACTGTTTATCGTCAGGGAAGGCCGGGTGGTGGAGATCCCGGTGTCCATCCTGGCCATTGCCAATGGTGAGGTGGCTGTGGTTACCGAAGGCTCGTTGATCAGCAGCGGCGACCAGGTGATAACGGCAGGACACCGGTCGCTGACGGACGGACAGCAGGTCAGAACCACGCAATGAAATGGCTGGCGCGCTCACTGGATCAGCGGCGAATGATCATTTCGCTGGTGCTGTTACTTTCTCTGACCGGGCTGGTCGCATGGTTGGGAATGGTTCGGCAGGAAGATCCGGCGTTTCCGTACCGCTATGGTTACGTGATGGTGCAGTTCCCCGGGGCGGACGTAGAACAGGTTGAGCACCTGGTAGCCCGGCCGCTGGAGGAGGAGATCAGCGAGGTCGAAGAGGTTGACGAGATCAAAACGACCATTCGGGCAGGATTTCTGCATGCCATTATCGGCATGAAGCAGACGGTCTACGATACCGACAACGTCTGGGACCGTCTGCGCGTGGCAGTTTCACGCGCGCAGAGCCGCTTCCCCGACGGTGTCTTGCCTGCCGTGATCGATGACCGGCAGGTCGATGCTGCAACGGCCGTGCTGGCCGTCAGCGGCAGTGACGACATCGAGGAGTTGCAACGGGCGGCGGAACGTCTGAAAAACCGGCTCTATTCACTCAAGGCAGTTTCGAGAGTCAGGTTGTTCGGGGATTCTGGTGAACAGGTGACGGTCGCGATTGACGATGCACGCATCCAGACGCTGGGGCTGACGCCCGAAATCATCATGGGGCAACTGAAGTCCCGTAACGAAATCGTCCCGGGCGGGTTTGTCGAAGTGGATGGCAGGCAGACCCTGGTTCGGCCGCAGACAGAGTTCCGCAGTATCGAGGAAATAGCCAATACCCCGATGGTGTTGAGCGGGGGTCAGTCGGTGCCCCTTTCGTCAATTGCGGATGTCCGCCTGGAAGTAGCCGACCCGCCGGTTCAGACGGCCTGGATGAACGGCACCCAGGTTGTTGCTGTGGCGATCACGGTGGCTCGAAACGAGGTCAATGTCGTACGTTTCGGTGATCAGCTGCGACGCTTTGTAGACGGCATCAGGCCCGAGTTTGCACCGCTGACGATCGAGGAAATGTTCTTTCAGCCGGAACATGTCGAAGCCCGACTCAGTGAACTGGGCTATTCGCTATTGCTGGGTGTGTTGATCGTGGGAACTGTGCTGCTGGTGCTGATGGGGCCCCGCATGGGTTTTGTCGTCGCACTGATCGTGCCCCTGGTTACGCTTTCGTCCCTGTCTGTATTCGCAATGGGGGGAGGTGTGCTGCACCAGATGGCAGTCGCCGGCCTGGTCATTGCGCTGGGCATGCTGGTGGATAATGCGATCGTGATGGTGGAGAACATCCAGTGGCACATGGATCGTGGCGCGAGCGCTGTCGAAGCCGCCGTGATGTCAGTGATCGAACTGGCCAGGCCGCTGGGCGCCGCGACTGGCACGACACTTGCCGTGTTCGTGCCGATGGCTATTTCGCGCGGAGACACGGCCGACTTTACCCGCGGTATTCCAATCACGATCCTGATCATGCTCAGCATGAGTTACCTGTTTGCGATCCTGGTAACACCCCTGATCAGCCAGGTGGTGTTGCGGCCTCGTGCGGGTTCAGATCACAAGCAGAGGATGGCTCGTGCCGGAGAATGGATCGGCCGGTTCTCCGTCCGTCATGGTCCCAGGGTGATCATGGTGGCGATTGTGCTGGTGATTGTCGCGGCAATTGGCGGGCGCGAGGTCGGGCAGGAGTTCTTCCCGGACACTGATCGACGGCAGATGGTAGTGGATATCTATTATCCGGAGGGCACGCCTATTGATGTAACAACGGGTTTCGCGACAGCGCTGGCCAGCGAATTGGCCGGGTTCGAGGAAAGTGTTGACGTGTTTACATTTTCCGGTAACTCCGGCCCCCGTTTTTTCTACAACCTCAACGAAAATCCGAGAGCGCCGCAGATTGGGCGCGTGGTCGTCAATACCCGCCGCATCGAGGACCTGCCGACCCTGATGAACTGGGTCCGCCAGCAGGCCTCCAGCCGCTGGCCGGAAGTTCAGATCGTAGCCAGGCGCCTGTCACAAGGCCCACCGGCGCCGGCGCCGGTAGAACTCAGGATCGTAGGCCAGGACCGGCTTGCACTGGCCCGGTTCACCGAAACGCTTACGGCCATGTTGCGCGACATACCGGGAACAGTCGATGTCCGTCACAACCTGGGTATCGGCATTCCCAGTTTGCGTTTTGAATTCAACGATTCGATCGCCGATGCGCGTGGATTGAGCCGGACCCAGTTGGCACAGGCCCTGGCGAGGCAAACCCAGGGCCTATTCATCGGCCACTTCCGTGCCGGTGAGGATCCGGTGCCAATTGTGCTGCGGTCCCGCGAGGGCAGCCGCTTCGACCTTGGGCAACTGCTGGCGGTCAATGCTTACGCCGATGTCAACCAGGCCATTCCTGTAATGGATACCGGCCAGTCCAGCATGGAGTGGCAAGCGGCAGTGATTCATCATCTTAACCTCGAGCCTGTCGTTACGGTTTACAGCGAGCTGAAGGAGGGTGCTACCTACCCGGAGATATACGAAGAAGTCTTTAGCCGGCTGGCCGAGACAGGTCTTCCGCCAGGCCTCCGCGTGGTCCCGGGAGGCTATGCAGAGTCATCCGGTGAAGCCAATAGCGCGCTGTTCAAGACGCTTCCGATCGGGCTGATCCTGCTGCTGTTTTTTCTGCTGCTGCAGTTCAATTCGTATCGCCGGGTCCTGATCATACTGGTCACCGTACCGCTGGCGATTACCGGGGTTGTTCCGGGTTTGCTGTTATCGGGTTATTCATTCGGATTTACCGCCATGCTGGGCGTCATCACGCTGATGGGCATCGTCGTTAACAACGCCATTGTTCTGATTGACACGATCGATGGCCACCTGGATTCGGGGATGGATTCCTCCGAAGCGGTTGCCCGCGCCGTCAGTCGCAGAACCCGGCCGATTCTGCTGACCACGCTGACCACGGTCGCCGGGCTGTTGCCGCTGACTTTTGCCAGTAGTACGCTCTGGCCTCCCATGGCATGGTCGATCATTTCAGGTCTGCTGGCTGCTACGATCCTCACGCTGGGTGTTGTTCCGACGCTGAGTCACTGGCTGCTCAAGACTCCACCGCGCTGACCGGAGTCAGCCGGACCGGCAGAGACCATTGCCTCGCTCGCGAGATTAGAGGACAATTCGCGCTTCACAAAGGAGACTGACACAAATGAAACACACTTTCATCAAGGGAGCGCTGTTGTCGGCTGCCCTCGTAAGCACCACGGTGACGGCGGCGGAGCTGGAAACCGAAGCCCAGAAACTCGGCTATATCATCGGTATGGATATCGGCAACTCCCTGAAAGAGCAAGGCACGCCAATGGATATCGATACGCTGCTCGAAGCCATCAAGGCGACTTACAACAACGAACCACTGGCACTGACGCCGGAACAGGCGGCGTCCATCCGCGAAGAGTTTATCGCTGCCAGGCGCGCTGAAGCCGAGCAACAACGCGCCAGCATGGCGTCGATCAATGCTGCCGAAGGCGATAAGTTCCTGCTGGAAAACGGCACAAAAGAAGGTGTCCAGGTCACCGATTCCGGCTTGCAGTACAAAGTCGTCGTGATGGGTGACGGCGCCAAACCCGCCGCCAGCGACAAGGTCACCGTGCACTATCGCGGAACCCTGCTAAATGGGGAAGAATTCGACAGTTCGTACTCTCGCAATCAACCCACCAGTTTTCAGCTGGACCAGGTTATCCCCGGCTGGACGGAAGGCTTACAGATGATGCCGGTCGGCAGCAAATTCATGTTCTACATCCCGCCGAACCTGGCTTATGGTCCTAATGGCGGCGGCCCGATTGGTCCGAATTCAACCCTGATTTTTGAAGTTGAACTGCTCAGCATCGACTAAAAAGCCATGAGAGTCTCGATTGTAGGCAGCGGTTATGTTGGCCTGGTCAGTGGTGCCGGCCTGTCGGATGTTGGACATCATGTGGTCTGCATGGATATTGACGAGGCCCGCATTGACGGCCTGAAGAAGGGTGTGGTGCCCATTTTCGAGCCGGGCCTGGAAAAAATGCTGATGCGTAATTCCAGCCAGGGCCGATTGGAATTTACCACCTCAATTGCAGATGCTGTGACGCACGCCGAAGTATTGTTTATCGCCGTGGGTACTCCGCCGGATGAAGATGGCTCAGCAGACCTCAGCCATGTGCTGGCAGTGGCAGCTGCAGTGGGCGAGCATCTCGAGAGCCCACTGCTGGTGGTGGTCAAGTCGACCGTGCCGGTGGGTACCTGTGAGCGGGTGAGTGCCGCGATCAATAAAAGCCTTCAGCAGCGAGGCATCAGTGTCGAATATTCGGTTGCATCCAATCCTGAGTTTCTGAAGGAGGGTGCCGCCATCGCAGATTTCATGAAACCGGACCGGATCGTGGTGGGTGTGGATAATGAATCTGCGGAAGCCCTGTTGCGCGAACTGTATGCGCCTTTCAATCGCAATCATCAGAAATTGTTGTGCATGGACGTGCGCTCCTCGGAACTGACCAAGTATGCAGCCAACGCCATGCTGGCGACCAAGATCAGCCTGATGAACGAATTGTCCAATGTCGCCGCCCATGTAGGCGCCGACATTGAGCATGTTCGTAACGGCATCGGTTCAGACCCCAGGATAGGCTACTCTTTCATCTACCCCGGGGCCGGTTACGGCGGGTCATGCTTTCCCAAGGATGTGCGGGCGCTTGAACGCACGGCCCATGAAGCGGGTTATAGCGCCGAGATTCTGCAAGCTGTTGAGGCTGTTAACAATCGACAGAAAAACAAGCCATTTGAGTTACTTATAAATCACTTTAAAGGTAATGTATCCGGATTGCGCATTGCCCTTTGGGGGTTGTCCTTCAAACCCAATACCGATGACATGCGTGAGGCGCCCAGCGTCGTCCTGGTCGAGTCCATCCTGGGCGCCGGTGGCTCTGTTATCGCTCATGATCCCGAGGCGGCGCACGAGGCCAACCGCCTGCTGCAGGGGCGTGATGGTTTCCAGACGGTTGATGACCCCTACAACGCAGCCCGCGGTGCTGATGCACTGGTGCTGATCACGGAATGGAAATTATTCTGGGCGCCTGATTTTGATCGCCTGGCACGGGAGATGAACCAGGCGGTGATCGTCGATGGCCGGAATATCTGGTCACCCGAGGTCGTCAGGCGCCGGGGTATAGACTACTATTCGATCGGCAGACCCTGAGGTGGCCGTACATGACTAAATCAGCACTGATCACAGGCATTACCGGCCAGGACGGGGCCTACCTGGCTGAATTTCTACTGGAAAAGGGCTACGAAGTTCACGGTATCAAGCGCAGAGCTTCGCTGATCAACACGGCGCGTATCGATCATCTGTACTCCGACCCCCACGTTGAAAGCACGCGCCTGACACTGCATTACGGCGACATGACTGACAGTTCCAGCCTGCAAAGGACCATTCAGCGTGTTCAGCCTGATGAAATTTACAATCTTGCTGCCCAGAGTCATGTTGCGGTGTCGTTCGAGGAACCTGAATACACCGCTGAATCTGATGCAGTCGGAACCTTGAGAATCCTCGAGGCCATGCGCAACCTGGGTCTTGAAGACAGCTGCAGGTTTTACCAGGCATCGACCTCGGAGCTTTTCGGTAAAGTGCAGGAGACACCGCAGAAGGAAACCACGCCCTTTTATCCGCGCTCTCCCTACGGTGTCGCCAAGCTTTATGCCTACTGGATCGTTGTAAATTATCGCGAGTCCTACGGGATGTTCGCCTGCAACGGAATCCTGTTCAATCACGAGTCGCCGTTACGTGGCGAGACCTTCGTTACGCGAAAGATCACGCGTGGCCTGGCGCGGATCGGCTGGGGGCTGGACGAATGCGTCTATCTCGGCAATCTTGACGCACGCCGCGATTGGGGTCATGCCCGGGATTATGTCGAAGCGCAATGGCTGATGCTGCAACACGACAAGCCGGTTGACTTCGTTATTGCTTCCGGCAAGCAGTATTCGGTGAGGGATTTCGTCAATACCGCGGCTGAGAGCATGGGACTGCAACTGGAATGGAAAGGGACCGGGACCGAAGAGTGTGCGGTGGTCGCCTGGTCGGAGAACGATGATCTTTCTTTCCGCGCTGGTGACGTCGTTGTGCAGATCGATCCCCGCTACTATCGTCCCGCTGAAGTGGAAACGCTGCTGGGCGACGCAAGCCTGGCGCGGGAGAAACTCGGCTGGTCACCACGCACATCATTCAGTCAACTGGTCAATGAAATGGTTGAGAACGACCTTCGCCTGGCCCGTGAAGAAGCGCTGATCGACCAGGATCGGTCGCAAGCCTGAGGCCGGAAGCATGGACTTTGTCGCAGGTCACAACGGCATGGTCGGTTCCGCCCTGGTAAGGCATTTGCGGGCCGCCGGCAACAGCGAGCCAATAACACAGACGCGCCGTGAACTGGACCTGACCCGGCAGGCGGAGGTTGAGGCATTTTTCGCGGACACAAAAATTTCCACGGTCTACCTGGCGGCTGCCAGGGTAGGGGGCATCAAGGCAAATAGCGAGTCCCCGGCGGATTTCATCCGCGAAAACCTGCAGATTCAAACCAATATCATCGAAGCCGCGCATCGTGCCGGAGTCGAGCGCCTGTTGTTTCTCGGAAGCTCATGCATCTATCCGCGCCTGGCCGATCAGCCGATAGCGGAAGAGGCCTTGATGACCGGCCCTCTTGAGCCTACCAATGATGCTTACGCTGTGGCCAAAATTGCCGGCATCAAGATGTGCGAGGCGTACCGCCGGCAACACGGCAGTGATTTCAGAAGCGTGATGCCCACCAACCTGTATGGACCCGGCGATAATTTCGACCTGGAAACCAGCCACGTTTTACCGGCGTTGTTGCGAAAGTTTCACGAGGCCGCGGTGCAGGGTGAGCCCTTGGTTCAGGTTTGGGGCAGCGGCAAGCCGCGCAGGGAGTTTTTACATGTCGACGACATGGCGTCTGCTTGCGGTCACCTGATGACGATCCCCGAGGGAGTCTACTGGAGTGCTGTTTCTGACCACTGTTCGCATGTAAACGTAGGTTGCGGCTCGGATATCAGCATTGCCGCCCTGGCAGAGTTGATGGCTGCGACCTGTGGCTTCAGCGGCCGGATCGAATATGACCCGTCTATGCCCGATGGAACACCCAGAAAGCTGTTGGACGTCAGCCGGATGTCAGCCCTGGGCTGGAACGCATCCATAACCCTGGAAGAGGGCGTTCGGCAAACATTCGACTGGATGAGGAAACATTGGGACGAGGTGAGCTGAGTTGAGTGATTCGCTTCAGGACCAGTTGCGGGCCCTGGGACTGGCAAAGAAAACCGCCGGCCGCAAAAAGCAGGCGGTTGCTGGAAAACGGGCTAAACCCCGTGGCGGAAAACGCTCTGCAAAAGCAGGCCCGCCCGGTGAAATGTCACTCGAAAAAGCCTATGCGCTGAAAAAGCGCGATGAGCAAAAAAAGGCTGAACTGGTGCGCCGCACCAAGCAGGAGGAAGACCGCAAACGCCGCCTGCTGAATAACCAGATCCGGGATATCGTTAAAGCCAATCGCCTGAATCACCCGGATGCCGAAATTGCGCGGAATTTCATGTTCAGGGGACGTATCCGCAAGATCAATGTAAACCCTGATCAACTCAAGGCGTTGAACGCCGGCGAGTTGGGCATCGTATACCTCTCCGGCGGCTATCACCTGCTGACCCTTGAATTTGCGGACCAGGTCAGGGCGATCTCCGCCGAACATGTCGTAGACCTGGACACATGCGACTCCGGCGATGACGAGGAATTCCCGGTTCCGGATGATTTGAGCTGGTAACCTTGCTGCTTCGCTCTCAGGGCTGAAAATTCGCCGGTAGCAGGCGCTGCATGTCTTCCAGGTTGCAGCCTTTGCGCCGGGCGTAATCTTCGGCCTGGTCCTCCAGTATTGGGCCCAGCACGAAATACTCCGCCTGCGGATGCGAGAAATAATAACCACAGACCGATGCCGCCGGCAGCATCGCGAAACCACTGGTCAGTTCCATGCCGGCATGGGCCGGCGCTTCCAGCAAGCGAAAGATCTTTTCCTTTTCACTGTGGTCAGGGCAAGCGGGGTAACCGGGGGCGGGGCGAATGCCCTGGTATTTTTCACCGATAAGCTCATCGTTTTCCAGCGACTCCTGTGCGGCATAACCCCAGGAATCACGCCGCACGTGCAGGTGCAGGTACTCGGCGAGGGCTTCCGCCAGGCGGTCGGCCAGCGCTTTGAGTAAAATGGCCTGGTAGTCGTCGTGGACTGCTTCGAATTCTGCAATTTTTTTCTCGATGCCCAGGCCTGCGGTCACCGCAAACAAGCCGGCATAGTCGCCAACCCCTGCTGCTGCCGGCGCTACATAATCGGCAAGGCAGCGGCTGGCGCGGCCATCGGCCTTGGCCCTTTGCTGGCGCAGAAACAGCAGTTTTTCAATCACTTTTTGCCGATTTTCATCCTGGTAAAGGATGACATCATCACCGTCCGCAGCCGCCGGGTAAACGCACCAGACAGCCCTTGCTCGCAACCATTTTCCGGCAATGATCGAATCGAGCATCTCACGCGCATCGGCATAAAGATTGCTGGCCGTTTCTCCGACGACCGGATCACGCAGGATATCGGGAAACCGTCCGGCGAGTTCCCAGGTTTGGAAAAAAGGCGTCCAGTCAATGAATGGCACCAGATGTTCCAGGTCAAAATCTTCCAGTACCTGGAGCCCCGATTCATTCGGTTTGCTGATGGCCGCTTCCTGCCAGTTGATCTGTAGGCGGTTAGCGCGGGCGGATTCGATGGAAACCGGCGGTTTGCGGCGGCTGCCCTTGCTGCGGCGCTCGCGCATATCCTGATAGTCCTGCGCCGTTTTTTGCATCAGCTCTGTGCGGCTTTGGGGACTGATCAGCTTACGGGCGACACCCACTGCGCGCGAAGCGTCTTTAACCCAGAACACACCGTTGTCGTATTCAGGTTCAATTCTGAGGGCAGTGTGGATGGGAGATGTCGTTGCGCCGCCGATCATCAGCGGCTGGTTCAGGCCCTGGCGTTTCATTTCCGCCGCCACCAGGCGCATTTCTTCCAACGAAGGTGTAATGAGGCCCGACAGCCCGATGATGTCTGCATTTTCCTTCACGGCTGTAGAAATAATGGTTTCACCTGGAACCATCACGCCGAGGTCGGTTACTTCAAAATTATTGCAGCGCAGTACGACCCCAACGATATTTTTACCGATGTCGTGGACGTCGCCTTTGACGGTGGCCATGACGATGTGTCCCTGGCTGCTTGCGGTATCCCCGCTGCGCCGCTTCTCTTCCTCGATGTGCGGAATCAGCACGGCAACCGCCTGTTTCATGACCCGGGCGCTCTTCACCACCTGTGGCAGGAACATTTTGCCGGCTCCAAACAGGTCGCCAACCACGTTCATGCCGTCCATCAAGGGGCCTTCGATTACGTCCAGTGCACGGCTCGACTGCTGCCGGGCTTCCTCCGTATCTTCTTCGATGTGGCTGTTAATGCCTTTGACCAGCGCATGGGTGATGCGGTCATGAAGTGGCAGTTCACGCCATTCCTCGGTAGCGGCCTCCTTGCGGTTTTCTCCCTGGAAAGACTGGGCAATTTCCAGCAGGCGGTCGGTGGCGTCTTCACTGCGGTTCAGCACCACGTCTTCAACCGCATCCCGCAATTCAGGGTTGATTTCGTCGTAGATTTCCAGCTGGCCTGCGTTGACAATGGCCATGTCCAGGCCAGCCTTGATCGCGTGATAAAGGAACACGGAATGGATGGCTTCACGTACCCGGTCCTGACCACGAAAAGAAAATGAAATATTACTCAGGCCACCCGAAATCATTGCACCTGGGCAGGCTCGTTTTATTGCTCGGGTCGCCTCAATGAAATCCACGCCGTAGCTGTTGTGTTCGGCAATACCGGTAGCGACCGCGAAAATATTCGGATCGAAGATGATATCTTCAGGAGGAAATCCGACTTCTTCAGTCAGGATTTTCCAGGCGCGCTTGCAGATCTCTACCCGGCGCTCGAGCGTGTCAGCCTGGCCTTTTTCATCAAAAGCCATAACGATCACCGCTGCGCCGTAACGCAGCACGGTGCGGGCTTGTTCGATAAACGGCTCAACGCCCTCTTTCATGCTGATCGAATTGACCACGCCTTTACCTTGCAGGCATCGCAGTCCCGCCTCAAGCACGTCCCAGCGCGACGAGTCGATCATGACAGGCACCCTGGCGATATCCGGTTCGGATGCGATCAGGTTTAGAAAGGTGGTCATCGCCTGAGGGCCGTCCAGCAGCCCTTCGTCCATATTCACATCAATGATCTGGGCGCCATTTTCCACTTGCTGGCGCGCCACCTGCAGTGCGGCAGGGTAATCGTCGTTCTGGATCAGCCGGCGAAAAATGGCGGACCCGGTGACATTGGTTCGCTCACCGATATTGAGAAAATTCAGATCGGGCGTGATGGTCAGGGGTTCCAGGCCGGAAAGACGGCACCAGGGACTGTTGCCGGGTATATCGCGCGGTTTCCTGTTGCTGACCGACCTGGCAATGGCCTGGATGTGCGCCGGTGTCGTGCCGCAACAGCCGCCGACGATGTTGATCAGGCCGTCGTTGGCGAATTCACCCAGCAGCTGCGCCATGTTTTGGGGCGTGTCGTCGTATTCACCCAGTTCATTGGGCAATCCCGCATTGGGATACAGGCTCACGGGGCAGTCGGCCACCCTGGACAGCTCCTGGATCCAGGGCCGGATTTCCGCCGCACCCAGTGCGCAATTCAAGCCGACCGCAAATGGCCGTGCGTGCCGGATAGAATTCCAGAATGCTTCCACGGTCTGCCCGGACAGCGTCCGTCCACTGGCGTCGACGATGGTGCCGGAGATGATCACGGGCAGGCGATACCCGAGTGTTTCAAAGACTTCGGAAATTCCAAAGAGCGCCGCCTTGCAGTTCAATGTGTCGAAAACGGTTTCGACCATCAGCAAATCCGCACCACCCTCAATCAGGCCGGTGGCTGCCTCGGCATAGGCAGCTGAGAGTTGCTGGAAATCGACATTGCGATATTCCGGCCGGTTGACATCAGGGGAGAGCGAAGCAGTCCGGTTAGTGGGTCCGAGCGCACCGGCCACGTAGCGCTCGGTGCCCGGATGTGCTGCCATGTACTCGTCCGCTGCCGCCCGCGCGAGCTGCGCACTTTGCCGGTTGATTTCGAATACCAGGTCACCTGTCCCGTAATCGGCCTGTGCAATGGATGTTGCGTTGAACGTGTTGGTCTCCAGTATTTCCGCCCCGGCATCGAGGAAATTTCGATGGATGTCCTGGATCACGACGGGCTGCGTCAGGCTGAGTAAATCGTTATTACCCTTCTGCGGTTGAGGGTGGTCAGCCAGGCGCTGACCGCGATAGTCCTGCTCATCCAGTCGCCGGTCCTGGATCATGGTGCCCATGGCGCCGTCAACGATCAGGATCCGTTTTTCGAGTTCAGACTGGAGCCGCGCAACCCGGTCCGGGTTCCGATAAGGAAGTGTTTTCATTGTTTGATCGCAGAAAGTGACAGAACAGAAAAATTGGGCGTGCGTTTCTCGATGGCTGAAACGGCACAATGCTGAACCACCAGGCCGGCCAATCTGCAGAAGTTTTCCAGCTGTGCGGTGGTGAATCCCAGGTTCACATGGTTGTAAGGTTCCACCGCCTTGGCATGCTGGTGCTTTTGCAGGGTTACAGCCAGCAAGCGGCCGTTTTTCCTGAGCACCCGGGCTGCCTCCGAGAACACCTGCTGCGGCTCCTTTGTGTAAGTCAGGGCGTGCATCAGCAGGACCGTATCGAAGCTCCTGTCCCGCACGGCAAGTGAATGCATATCCCCCAGCTCAAACTTTACATGTGGAAAAGCGCTCACCCGCGTGCGGCCAGCCTCGACTACCCGTTCGCTGATGTCCAGGCAGACAATGCTTTTTGCCGTTGGCGCCAGTAATTCTGCCAGCACACCATCGCCGGACGCGATGTCCAGAACGTCGCCAGGATTCAACAGGTGCACCAGCCCCCTGGCTGTTGCTTCCCAGGTGCGACCCGGTGAATAGTGCCTGGCCATATCCCCCGCCACGCTGTCAGCCCAGGTAGAGACACCCCTGCGCTTGTTCAGTACCTGCTTGACTCGCTCCCTGTCCTGCAGCAACAGGGGGTCCGAGGTGTGTTTGCGCAACAATTGCCATAACTGGTCCAGCGACTTGTCCTGCACGCCGGTGGCAATGCGGTAGTAGACAAAAACGCCATCGCGGCGATCGCTGACCAACCCGGCATCTTTCAATTTGGCCAGGTGGGTCGAAACGCGTGGCTGCGCCAGTTGCGTTATGGCGGACAGTTCTGCGACACTGAGTTCTTCAATTTCAAGCAGAAGAAGCAATCGCAGGCGCGTGGAGTCGGCGAGTAATCGACAGTGATGACTTGCCAGCTGCAAATCCATGCCGGACTGTTTTTGATCAATCATACATATCTTTATATCATGATCCAGAGATAAGGTGCAGACTATCGCCTGCTCCGGCAAAGGTCAATAGCAATTGTTCTAGGGAATTAATTTCCTGTGATGGCTATAATTCCCAACGCAAGCAGTGCGTTGCAGCATCGACGGGAAAAAGAACATATGAGCCTCGACAAAGACCAGCAGAAAGCTGCGTTGACCCAGCAGGTCATCGCCCACCTGAAAAAAAGTTTGACGGCAGAGAAGGCGGAAATGGCTGCCTGTTACGTTCAACAGTGTTTCCGGCGTGTGCCAGTTGAAGATCTGGCATTGGAGGCGCCGCAGACATTGGCGGGTATCGTTGTCGGTCAGCTGGACTTGCTCAGCAAGAAAGCGCCGGGTGAAGTGCTGATCCGCATTTTCAATCCGACCCTCGAGTCGCATGGTTGGGATTCGCCGCACACGATCGTGGAGATTGTCAATGATGATGCTCCTTTCCTGGTGGACTCGGCCTCACTGGCCTTCTCTGAAATGGATATCGGTGTCCACCTGATCATGCACCCGGTGATCAGGGTAGGCCGCAGCAAGGCGGGTGTTCTGCAGGCCGTCTACCCAAAAAAGGAGAACCGGGGAAGCGCCGAGTCGGTCATGCAGTTCCAGGTGGACCGGAAAACGTCAGAGCGGGAACTGGAGTCGATCCGGGGCATGCTCGAAGAGGTTTTTTGTGATGTGCACCAGGCCGTTGGAGACTGGCGCAAGATGGAGCGCAGTGCTGCTCAGGCGGCGGCAAGCCTGAAAGAGTGGGCTCCGAACGCAGATGAAGCCTGGACGGAAGAATGCCAGGCGTTTCTGCAATGGCTGCTGGACGATCATTTCATTTTTCTGGGCGTTCGGGATTACGAAGTGGTGCGAGACAAGGATGGCGGGGAACTTCGGGTCCGTGATGGATCCGGACTGGGGATCCTGCGAGAAACATCCGACCTGGTGAGGACTCGCCCGCTGGCCAGCCTGGCGATCAACCAGCAAAAGCGACAGCCCTTGCCGTTGATTATCACCAAAACAAACGCACGTTCGACGGTGCACCGCCGTGGATACATGGACTACATAGGTGTTTTGAAATTCGATAAAGAAGGAAGCACCATCGGCGAAAGACGGTTTCTCGGGATGTTTACCTCGTCGGCCTATAACCTCAATGCAATGGACACGCCACTGGTGAGCGTGCGGGCTCGAAAGGTACTGGATAATCTCGGCCTGGTGCAGGGCAGCCATGCATGGAAGTCCATGGTTCATATCCTGGAAACCCTGCCCAGGGATGAACTCTACCAGGCCAGTTCCAAAGAGTTACGGGATACCGCACTGGGCGTGCTTAACCTGCAGGAGCGCCAACGGGTCAGGTTATTCATCCGCAGGGAGCGCTTTGGCAGGTTCTACTCCTGCCTCGTTTATATACCCAGGGAGCGTTTCAATACCGAGAATCGTGAAAAAATACAGGATATTCTGAGGCGCGCTTTGAAGGGCGTTCGCCTGGACTACGAGGTCCATGTCTCCGAATCCAGGTTAGCGCGCTTAAAGGTTATCGTCCGGCCACGCCCGGGCGCATCGATCCAATTTGATGTGGCTGCGGTGGAACGGAAAATTGTCGATGCGGTTCGTTCCTGGACCGACGGATTGCGGGAGATCCTGGTTGAAAAACTGGGCGAGGCGGCTGGGCTGGAAGCTGCAGGCCTGTTCGGACGTGCTTTTCCGGAAGCCTACAAGGAAGATATCTCGCCCTGGGTAGCCGCTTTTGACGTTGAAAACCTGGCAGCCGTTCACGGGGGCGCGGACCTGCGAATGAGCCTGTATCGGCCCAGAAAGCCGCGTGGCGGAATCATCCGGTTCAAGGTGTTTCAGCGCAATGAGCCGATTCCCTTGTCTGACATTCTGCCGATGCTCGAGAATCTCGGCCTTCATATTGTCAGCGAACGACCGTATGAATTGAAGCTTCCGGACGAGCAGCGTTTGTGGATCCAGGATTTCGACATGATTCCGGCGGTTGAACGTGAGCTGGATCTCGAATCGATCAGGGGTTTGTTCAAAGAAGCCTTTGAGAAGGCCTTGAGAGGCGAAGCGGACAGTGACGGGTTCAACCGCCTGGTAATCGCTTCTCACATGACCTGGCAGCAGGTGAGGGTGCTGAGAGCCTACTGCAAGTATCTGCTGCAGACCGGTATTCCATTCTCGATGTCCTATATGGCGGAGACCCTGGCCAGGCACCCGGCCATCGCGCGGCTGCTGATCGAGCTGTTTGAAGCCCTGTTCGATCCTGTGCGGGACGATGAGTCCGCCTACCGCAGGGAAATGGCCGCGAAAAAGATGCGGCGCCGGTTCGACATCATGATGGCCAGCCCATTGACTGATGATCCGGTATTGGTGGACATGATCGCCGAATGCGCCGCCGCCAGGAAAAAGGATCGCGAATACCAGGTCGAGATGCTGAAGGAGACATTCCGGCGGGCGCTGGAATCTGTTTCCAGTCTTGATGAAGACCGAATGCTGTTCGCGTTTTACGAGGTGATCAAGGCTACTTTGAGAACTAACCGGTTTCAGCTGACCGAAACGGGAGGAATCAAGGAATGCCTCAGTTTCAAGCTGGATTCTCAGGCCTTGCCCGATCTGCCGCTGCCGCGGCCTTTCCGGGAAATCTGGGTTTACTCGGCCCGGGTTGAAGGCATTCACCTGCGTGGCGGTAAGATCGCCAGGGGCGGTTTACGCTGGTCAGATCGCCGTGAGGACTTCAGAACAGAAGTGCTGGGGCTGATGAAAGCCCAGAGCGTCAAGAATACGATGATCGTGCCGGTGGGAGCGAAAGGCGGTTTCGTCGTGAAGCGCATGCCCGAGGATGGCAGCAGGGAAGCCGTAATGAAGGAGGGCGTTGATTGTTATAAATTATTTATCAATGGGTTATTGGATATTACTGATAATTTAGATAAAGACGATACTGTGCCTCCGATGAATGTTGTTCGGCGCGATGAAGATGATCCCTACCTGGTGGTTGCCGCCGACAAGGGTACGGCCACTTTTTCAGACACCGCCAATGCGGTTGCAGCTGAGCACGGCTTCTGGCTCGGCGATGCGTTCGCGTCGGGCGGATCGGTGGGTTACGACCACAAGGGTATGGGCATTACAGCTCGCGGCGCCTGGGAAGGCGTCAAGCGGCATTTCCAGGAAATGGGCGTCAATATTCAGCGCGAGGCATTCAGCGTCGTGGGAATTGGCGATATGAGCGGAGATGTTTTTGGTAATGGCATGCTGCTGTCGAAACATATCCTGCTCAAGGCCGCGTTCAATCATCAGCACATTTTTCTCGATCCCAATCCGGATGCGGCCTCCAGCTTTCGGGAGCGCCGGCGTCTGTTTCGCATGCCCCGTTCCAGCTGGACCGATTATAAAACGGGGCTGATCTCAAAAGGCGGCGGTATTTTCTCCCGGCTGGACAAGACCATTCCACTGAGCCCGGAGATCCGAAAGTGGCTCGGAATAGAGGAGCAACAGATGACGCCGAATGCCCTGATAAAGGTGCTGCTGCAGGCGCCCGTTGACCTGTTATGGAATGGTGGTATCGGCACCTATGTGAAATCGTCCTCCGAATCACATGCGGATGTCGGAGATCTCATCAATAATGTGTTACGGGTGGATGGCAAAGACCTGCAGTGCAAAGTAGTGGGCGAGGGCGGAAATCTCGGTGTTACACAACTTGGCCGAATCGAGTATGCCCGGGCGGGCGGTCGGATCAACACCGATTTTATCGACAACTCGGCAGGAGTAGATACCTCTGACCACGAGGTTAATATCAAAATCCTGCTGAACCAGGCAATGCGGTCCGGCAAACTGAAACCGGACGAGAGAAATCAAATATTGGCCGAGATGACCGACGAGGTCGGGGACCTGGTGCTGCGCAGCAATTATCTACAGACCCAGGCCATTTCCATGATGGCCCGGTTTTCCGGGCCGCGCCTGGGCGCAAAACAGCATTTCATCAGGGTGCTGGAAGAACAGGGCCAGCTTGACCGGGAGCTGGAATTCCTGCCGGACGATGAAGAGCTGAGCGAGCGCAAGGACCAGGGAGAAGGCCTGGCCAGGCCTGAACTGGCGGTACTTCTTTCGTACAGCAAAATCACCTTGTACCAGCAATTGCTGGCGTCGGACATTCCCGAGGATGGCTATCTTTCCGGTGAACTGATCCGATATTTTCCGCGGCTGTTACAGCAGCGGTTCAGCAAGCTGATGCCGCAGCACCGGCTGAAACGCGAGATCATAGCGACCCAGGTTACCAACAGCCTGGTCAACCGAATGGGTGCTTCGTTTGCTCTGAGGATGACCGAAGATACCGGCGCCTCGCCGAGCGAAGTGGCCAGGGCTTACACGATCGCACGGGAAGTATTCGACGCCCGGGAATTCTGGCTGAAGATTGAAGCCCTGGACAACAAGGTGGACAGTGAACTGCAGATTTCGGCGTTTATCTGCATGTGGCGTCTGTTACGCCAGGCGACCCGCTGGTTACTGAATCTGGAGGGCAGGAGGCTGGATATCCAGCATATGATCAAACGGCTTGCGCCCGGTCTCAAGGTTCTCGAGAAATCCATCGCAGAAACACTGACAGCCGATGAGAAAGCGGAACTGAAACGCCGGGCAGATGTTTTCGTGGAAGGCGGTTTCACGCGTAAACTGGCGAATCATACCGTTCTGCTGGAACGCCTGTTCCCGTCTCTTGACGTGGTAGAGACGGCAGCCCGGCGCCGGACTGACGTCAAGCGGGTAGCAAGGGTGTTTTTCGGGCTCGGCGACGAGCTGGAGCTGAACTGGCTGAGAAGCCAGGTGGAATCTCTGCATGTGGTGGGCCAATGGCATGCGATTTCGAGGGCTAACCTGCGTGACCAGTTGTTTACAGTGCACAACCAACTGGTTGATTGCGTGTTGCGAACCGACGGCCGCAAGAAGGACCCGGTACAAGCCTGGATGGACCGGCAACAACAGGAGCTGAAGCCCGTGATCCATATGTTGAAAGACATGAAGAGCCATTACGAGATGGACTATCCAACTGTTTCAGTCGCCGTCCGGGCGCTTGAACAACTGGCAAGGGAGTCGCAACCGTGAATGGCCCGAGAAAAATCCACTTTGTCGCCGCCCAGATCGAGGAGGCTGCCGCCGCCATGTCTGCGCTGCAGGACACCTACGGCCAGTACGAACTGGATGATGCGGATGTGATCGTTGCGCTGGGAGGCGATGGATTCATGTTGCGGACCTTGCACCGGTTTCTGCCCGCCGATTTGCCGGTCTATGGCATGAAGCTCGGTAATGTCGGCTTCCTGATGAACCGCTTCAGGGAAGATGGGCTGCACGAACGGTTGAATGAAGCCGACGTAGTGGGATTGAATCCCTTGTCCATGATCGCCGTCACTGAGGCAGGTAACGAATCAAGGGCGCTGGCAATCAACGAGGTCTCCCTGTTACGACAAGTGAACCAGGCGGCCCATATCCGGATCCTGATCAATGGTTCGGTGAAAGTCGAAGAACTGGTCTGCGATGGCGTCCTGGTGTCCACGGCAGCAGGAAGTTCCGCTTACAACCTGTCAGTGCAGGGGCCAATCCTGCCGTTGGGTTCAGATGCGTTGGCGCTGACCCCGATTTCGCCGTTCAGGCCCAGGCGTTGGCGTGGTGCGGTATTGCCGTCCAGCGTCCATATTCGTTTCGAAGTGCTGGACAACTACAAGCGTCCGGTCAGTGCGACAGCCGACGCCGAGGAGATTCGCAACGTGATCAGCGTGGATGTGTACGAAGAAAAGGAGGTCACGTTGAAAATGATGTTCGACCCCGATCACTCGCTGGAACAACGCATCCTGGATGAACAGTTTTTGTAGAGGATGGACATTCAGACGCACACTGATGGAAACAGGCGAGTTCCGGCATTTGGGCAATATTAGCCGACACTTGTTAACGGGTTGCCATCAAAAACGCCGGGCGTTCGGTGAGGCTATCATCGATCGGCGGGATTCAACTCGTCGAATGAAGGAAAGTAACCAGAATGAAACTCAATGGATCATGTCACTGTGGAGCCGTGCATTTTAGTGTCCAGTCGCCGCATCCCTACCCATTCAATCTTTGTTATTGTTCGATCTGCAGGAAAACGGCTGGCGGAGGAGGATACGCTATCAACCTTGGGGCGAATTACTCGACAATCGAGGTTTCAGGGGAAGACAAGATATCCGTTTTTCACGCCACCACCAGGGATAAAGAGACTGGAATTGTCGATGAAAGCCCTGCGGAACGGCGATTTTGCAGTCTTTGCGGCAGCGCCTTGTGGGTCTGGGATCCTCGCTGGCCTGAGTTGGTACATCCCTTCGCTTCGGCGATCGATACGGAACTGCCCGTACCACCGCAGCACACCCATATGATGCTGTCCTCGAAGCCTGCGTGGGTCTGCTTTCCGGTTGCAAAGGACGACAAGTCCTTCGCGGCTTATCCCGACGAGTCACTGGCCGAATGGCACCGGCGTCTGGGCCTGGAAGATTCAGAGGGTCGTAATCGGCCCCAGGAGCACCGCTGAATGACTCAATCCATCTTATTTGTATGCATGGGCAATATCTGCCGTTCGCCGACCGCTGAAGGGGTATTTCGCCACCTTGTGGATGCAGCCGGCAGGAGCGAAGAATTCGACATAGACTCTGCCGGAACCATCGGTTACCACCAGGGTGACAGGGCTGATCCGAGAATGCGCGCTGCGGCCAGCAGCAGGGGGTACTCGCTGGACGGCAGGGCGCGGCGAATCGAGATTTCCGACTTCGACCGTTTCGACCTGATCGTCACGATGGACGAGGACAATTTTCGCGATGTGGAGCAGCTGAACCCGGGCTCGCGGGCTCGCGTGGTTCGCATGTGTGACTATTGCGAAGTGCATGAAGTGCCGGAGGTCCCGGATCCCTACTATGGTGGCGAAAAGGGATTTCACACGGTCATCGACATCCTGGAAGACTCATGCGGAAACCTGCTGCGTCAGCTTTAGCCGTCCCGCAACTGCTGAACAAACTGGGACGGGGTGCGCCGGTTTCCATGAAAGCCGTGGGTGGTGGCTGTATCGCCCGAGCTTCAATCGCTACTTTTGCCGATGGTTTGACCGTTTTCGTTAAAACGAAACAGGGTTCACCCGGTATGTTCGAACGCGAAGCAGAGGGATTGGCTGCGCTGGCAGAAGCAGACGCCATTCGTGTCCCTGCAGTACTGGCAGTCGGAGAAGGAGTGCTGGTTCTCGAGGCGATTCAATCCGCTCCGAAGTGCGCAGGATTTGCCGAGTTATTCGGCGAGCAGTTTGCCAGCTTGCACCGGCATCAGGGTTCTTTTTTCGGTTTTTACAGCGACAATTTCATTGGCGCAACCGAACAGCTCAATAGCCGGGTTGGCAATGGTGATTGCTGGCCGGATTTCTTTTTTGAACGCCGGTTGCTTTACCAGGTGAAACTCGCTGCCCGGAATGGCTATGGACATGAACTCCAGCAGTTATTGCTCTCCGGACAACGACAGATCATGGAGTTGCTGGCCGCATCCGATGAGCTGCCCAGTATCCTGCATGGCGATTTATGGGGCGGTAATTACCTGGCCGACGAGCAGGGCAGGCCCTGCCTGATTGATCCGGCAGTCTACTTCGGGCACCGTGAAGCGGACCTGGCGATGACCCGTTTGTTCGGTGGCTTCGAAGCGGGGTTTTATCGAGCCTACAACGAGGCGTGGCCATTGGCGCCGGGCCATGAAGAACGGCTGCATCTGTACCAGCTATATCACCTGCTGAATCACCTGAACCTGTTTGGAATGTCTTATTACGGCCAATGCAGGCAAATCCTGCAACGCTACGCCTGATCAGCTTTCGAGGCGCGATTTCAAGACTTCGATTTCCTGCCTGAGTTCTGCGACCTCGGCCTCCAGCGTCTCGATCCTGTCCGCCAGGGGGCCGCCTGCGGCGCCTGAAGCCTGCCGGGGTGCCGGTTCAGGGATATCAGGCTCACCGCATAACAGGTGGGCAAAACGCACTTCTTTTTGCCCGGGCTGGCGCGGTAAGGTGGTCACCAGCGGAGGTTCATGCTCGGCAAGACGATCCAGCATGTATTGAACATCATCAAGGTCGTCGAATTCATATAGCCGATGTGAGTTGGTTCTCAGTTCACTCAGCGTCTGGGGTCCGCGCAACATCAATGGACAAAGCAAAGCCAGGCCCTTGCTGTGGACACCGATAACCTTGCCTGCCTGGTGTTCGTACTTTGCAACCCGAGCGCCCCAGGCTTCCCGCACCATCCCCATCGATTCGAGTTCTCTCAAGGTGTGTCCGATGTCGCCTTCATGATATGCCGTCACCGGATTCCGGGCTGTTTTTTGATTGCAGGCGTTTTTCAATGCATTGAGCGTTAGCGGATATTGCTCCGGCGTCGTTTCCTTCTTTTCGATCAGGCAGCCCAGCACGCGGGCCTGGATCGGGGTCAACTCGTTCATTTGTTTTTTATCTCCTTGCTCAGAAGTACCACGCCAATTGCGCGAATACACTTGGACCGGTAGCAAAGTACAAGCCATCCACGGGCGATTCAATGCCGCCGTATTCGCTGCCGTCGGGACCGACGGGCAGGTTGAGCGCACCCAGCACCAGCAGGTTCTGTTTCCAATCGTACTGTACAACCAACTGCGCCAGTGCTGAAGGATCTTCGAGGTTGATGAAAAAATTCGGGACCAGGATCAGCAGAGGATTCATTTCAATTGATGCGGAAAGTGCAACATAGTTCCGCGACAGCGTGAACAGTTCACCGCGTTCCAGTCGTCTCAGCAAATCCGGGTTCTGCAGCAGTTCGGAAGGCGCATACTCGCCATTCTTCTGCCCGAAACCGCTGTAATAGTATTCCAGAACGCCACTCACGTTTTTGCCTCCCCATACCCAGGAATAGCTCAGACTGGTCACCAGAGAGATGACTCTGTCGCGGTCGGTATGGGTCCAGGTCAGGTCCCCCCGCCAGACAGCGCCGCCGAGGTTGGTGATGCCGCCGACACCGAGGATCTGGTCGTCAAAGTGCTGGGCCGCCAGCAGGTCGATTTCGTTCTGCCCCAGGAAGCCATGGTATTTAAAGGCGAGCGATGACTGGTCCGATTCCACATTACCGGTCAACGGGTCGCGCCGGACAATGGCGACGCCCTGCAGGTCATTGCCGCTGTCAAACAGGTACTGCCCATACAGCATGTCATCACCGGTCTTGTATTCCTTGTCCACTGCCGCGGGGTCAAAGGGGTTGAACACATCCATCGGGGTGAAAATCATCCCGTTTCCCCAGCTGATGGCCTGGCGGCCGAAGCGCCAGGCCGTGTGTTCGGTCGTGTACCCGACGTTCAGCCGGTCCAGGCGGTGGATGAAAGCCGCCTTTTTGTCATTGCCAAATGAGTAGGTGAGGTCCCACCAGCGCCGGTCATCGCTGATGACGCGGTTGATAGGCAGCGCGGAGCCCGGCAGTTCATCGGCCAGTTGGAGGGCGTCGGAATAAATCCCGATAAACTGGTAGTCCGCCTTGAAATCCCAGTTGTCCCGGCGGCCGCTCAGTTTAAGGCGGGTTTCCAGGCTGTTGTCCAGCGAACCGGAACCCACCAGGTCCCGGAAAATGCTGTTATCGGGATAATGCATGAAAGTGGCCTGGTACTTGAGGTGCCCGCCAAATGTCCATTCGGTCTCGCTGGCAACGATGGCAGGACTGAACAACAGCAACAGCAAACTGGCGCAGATCAACCCGCCGAGTTTGCGCCGGATGCGGCACATTTCAGGATGGCTCCTGTTCCCGGTCTTCAATGATCTTTCCGTCCTGCATCTTGATCAACCGTTTGGCGTACCGCATGACCCGTTCGTCGTGGGTTGCAATCAGGAAGGTCACGCCGTGGGTTGAATTCAATGCGCAGAACAGCTCCATCAGGTGGGTGGCGGACACGGAGTCGAGGTTGGCGGTGGGCTCATCAGCCAGCACCAGTTTGGGCTGGCTGACAATGGCGCGGGCGACGGCGACCCGTTGCTGCTGGCCGCCGGACAACTCGGCGGGCCGACGATGTTCCATGCCCTCCAGGCCTACTTCGCGAAGAATGTCCAATGCCTTTTTCTTGCGCTCCTTTGCCGGGACGCCCTGGACCTGCATGACGAATTCGACATTTTCCTGCGCGGTCAGCACCGGGATCAGGTTGTAAGCCTGGAATACGAATCCGATGTGATGCAGGCGCAGGTCGGCCAGCGGGCCCTTTCCAAGCAAGTCGACCCTTTCGCCATCAATGCTGATTTGTCCACTGTCCAGTTCGTCCAGGCCGCCGATCATGTTCAGCAGGGTTGTCTTGCCGGATCCTGATGGGCCGGAAAGGCACAGGAAGGAACCTTGCTCGATGTCGATCGTGACGTGATCAAGGGCCTTGATCACGGCATCGCCTTGCTGGTAGTCCTTGCAGAGTTCAACGCACTTGATTTCAGCCATGAGAATTCCTTCAGATCTTTGCGATGGCCTCGACAGGCCGGTATTGGGAAGCACGCCAGGCCGGCAGCAGGCTGGTCAGGATGCCCAGCACGATGACCACCGTGTTGGCCATCAACAGATCCTTGAGTTTCAATGCCGGGTAAAGCACGCTGGATGCCCCCATCATTTCCATGCCTTCGGCCACTGCGGACACGTCGATACCGTCCTGGACGGGCAGGATGCTGGCGACCGCCAGCACATTGCCTGCCAACAGCCCCAGGGTTAGCAGCATCAGCGATTCGAGCAGGATCTGGTAGAGAATGGCCGAAGGTTTCATACCCAGCGCCTGCATCAGGCCGATCTCGCGGATCCGTTCGAACACCGCCATCATGAGCGTGTTAGCCAGGCCAAAACTCAATGCCAGGAAAATCACGATGATCCAGACCAGTACGAAGCCGTCCATCATCTTCAGCATCATCCCCAGGTAGGTCTCAAGTTCCATCCAGGGCAAAGTTTCGAAACCTTCGCCATAAACACCGGAAACAAGGCGGTACACCGCGTCTATGTCACGGTAGTCATGGCCGGTGACGGCTATTTCGGAGACTTCCCCCGGCACCTCCAACAGCGCCTGGATGGTGGTCAGCCCACCATAGATGAAGGCTTCCTCCAGGCTGCTCAGCTTGGCCTTGTAGACACCCACGATCCGGAATCCGCGATCTGCAATGTTGTTCTCCGGGTCCTGGCTCATGACCACCACGCGCTTGCCCAGCCGGGTTTCCAGGCGTTCGAGCAGCTTTGCGCCCACTACCAGGCCATTGTCGTCCACCGATTCGAGGAAGCGGCCCTCGATGATGCTGTGCGGATCGAAGCCCAGTGCAATTTCACCCTGCGGGTCAACGCCCAGCAGAGTGACGCCGCGGTTGTTGCGCTCGCTGGATATCATCGCCGGAACGCGCAATCGTGAGGTCCAGCCGGACACTTCGGGACTCTGCAGGCCCCGGGCTTTCCCGGCATCCGGTTGCGGTATCCGGTGATCGATACTCGGGTCGTCGCGAAACGCCGGATGATGCACCTGGACCTGGCCGGGCAGTGCATCGATACCGTCCTCGATCATCTGGTCGACCATGCCGCGCATCAGGGCGGTCATGAAAATCATTGCCCACACGCCGACTGCAATAGCCAGTAGCATGATCGCAGTACGCCGGTGGTTCCGCCACAGGTTCCGCCAGGCCAGCCGTGACATTGCGCCGAAGGGCAGATGGCTGGACGACATCACTACACGGCCCTCATGGCTTCGACCGGCCTTAACCTGAACAGGCGAAGGGCAGGGTAGATGGAGGCCAGCAGGCAGAACAGGAAAACGACTGCCGGCCCCAATAACAGCGAAATGACTGATACGCTGGGATAAATACTTGCCGGTAAATTGAATCGTACGGCCATCTCATCCATCCCCGGATAAGAAAAACCGGCAGCATTGAAATAGAGAGCGACCAGGGCACCGAGAAGAACACCGATGGCGAGCCCGATCGCAGCCATCAGTGCAGTTTCGAGCATCACCAATGAGGCCAGTCTGGAGGGTTTGATTCCCAGCGCGGTGATCACGCCAAATTCCCGGGTTCGTTCCAGTACCGACATCAATTGCGTATTCAATACACTGAATGCCACCAGGATGATCAGCACCCCGTACATGAACCAGGCGCTGGAAAAATCCGCCTTGATCGCCTGTTGCAATCCGGGATGCAGCGCGGTCCAGTCGAGCAATACGAGAGCATCCTGTCCCGCAATGATGTTGTTCACACGCCCGGAGGCCGCCGGTATCTGTTCAAGGTTGTCCGTACTGATGGCGATACTGTTGCCATGGCCTTCCATCGCAAACGTATCCTGGAAGTAACCCAGTGGTATTTCAGCCAAACTGCGGTCCATGTCGACTGAACTGCTGTTGAAGATGCCGACGACGGTGACCACGCCAGCCGCAAATGAACCGTCCCGGCCGCTGCCCAGCAAGGTCAGTTCGTCGCCCGTTGTGACTTTCAGGTTTCTGGCCAGCACACCACCGATAACGATTTCTGCCGCATCGGGGTCCTGCAGGAAGCGTCCTTCCTGAACCAGGCCGGGCAGGGTAGAGACCCGGGGCTCATGATCGGGTTGCACGCCAATGACCTGGATACCGACAGAACGGAGTTCGCTGGAGGCCAGCGCAAATGCCGCGGCCCGGGCCGTCACACCGGCACCGGGCAGGGCCTGTCTTACCTGTTCAGCCAGCGCCAGCACCGAGGGAATGCTGGTTCTGAGCTTGGGGTTATGGTTGTAGCCGTCGTGTTGCACCTGCAGATGACCGCTGAAGGCCTGCAGCGTGTTGTTGATCATCATGTCGTAGGACCCCAACTGCAGGGAGATCATGAAGATCAGCAGTACGTTTGAGAAGATCATCGCGGTGGCCGTCAACCAGGTCCGTCGCTTGTGACGCCAAAGGTTGCGCCACGCCATGCGAAGATCGAGTGTCATTGGCGCGGATTCCGCAGGTTGGACAGGGTGAACACGTTATTGGCCAGTTCGACATCGAATTCAATCGAGTTGGCGGTCATTTGAGTCCACTCTTCGGGCGTGTCGGTTTTGGACATCCGCATCACTTTGGCCACGCTGCGTCCCCCCATTTCTTCCACTTCAAGGGTCTTGAGCGTCTTCACCAGGATACCGTCCTGGTCCCAGAACTGTTGTTCCATCAGCACGTAGTCGTCGCGAACAACCAGCACCTCCCTGCCCCAGACCACTGCGGCATCCTCATGGGGAATCGAGGTAATGGTGTAATGCAAGCGGCCGTCCTTTTCCTCGGTGGCCGTCAATTCGTGATCATACTGGTCAATGATGTCAGTGGATTTGCTAATGTCCTTGTTCGAGAAGTCACTGCCCATCCAGCTTTGCGACATCATTGACGACGGCACCTTGATGATGCGGTTTATCTTGGGCGTGTAGGTCCACATGTTGTTGTCGTCCAGCAAGGTCCCGTTGCCGGCGTCTTTCCTGGGTTCGATCACTCGCACCAGTGACTGCTTGTCGCCCTTGCTCCAGGATTCCATGGTCATGGTCCTTTCCCAGTCCGGGCGGTGAATGATCATGGTCATGTTGGAATGCGAGGTGAGCCCGCGCCAGTGATCCATGGCATTTCGCACCAGTTGGGTCGCATCTGATTCCTGGGCTGCGGATGAGGATAGAAAGAGCAGTCCAAGCCACAGCATTGATTTATGCATTTTTCACCTCTTCAATTTCATAGCGTACAATTCACGAGATGAAAGAACCAGATTTATTGGTGATCGGAATCTCGTCCCGGGCCCTGTTCGACCTGGGGCAGAGCCACGCCATATTCGAAGCCGAAGGGCTACAGGCTTACGCCGATTACCAGATGAAACACGAAGACCGGTTTCTCAAGCCCGGCGTGGCATTTCCACTGGTGAAAAAGCTGCTGGCGCTGAACGAGGACGAGGTAGAGCATCCGGGAGTGGAAGTCATTCTGCTGTCAAGGAACAGTGCAGATACGGGGCTGCGCATTTTCAATACGATCGAGCACTATGGGCTCAACATCGAACGGGCTGCGTTTACCGGCGGTGACAGCCCCTACAAGTACATGGAAGCCTACGGCGCCGACCTGCTTCTTTCGACCAACGCCGGTGACGTGCGCAAGGCGCTCGAAAGGGGTTACGCAGCCGCCACCATCCTGCCGGGCAGATCCAGCGGTGAGGGCGTCGGCCAATTACGCATTGCTTTCGATGGTGACGCCGTGATTTTCGGCGACGAGGCCGAACGCATTTTCCAGGAAAGCGGTCTGGATGCATTTTCAGACAGCGAACGCGAAGCCGCAGCCCAGCCCCTGTCCGGTGGGCCTTTCAAACCGGTATTGGAGGCACTGCATAAGATCCAGTCGGCCTACCCGATAGACGATAATCCGATCCGCACCGCGCTGGTGACGGCGCGTTCTGCGCCCGCCCATAAGCGGGTAGTGCTGACGCTCAGGGAGTGGGGAATCCGGATCGACGAAGCCCTTTTTCTGGGCGGCAAGTCGAAAGGCGAATTCCTCAAGACTTTTGGGGCAGACATCTTCTTCGACGACCAGCAGGTTCATATCGAATCGGCCAGGGCTCACGTCGCCTCGGCACATGTTCCCGCCGGCGTCGCCAACGAGTTAAAATAGGCCGCTTTACCGAACCACTTTCTGGAGCGCCGGATGGCCAAGCTGAATCCTTTTGATCTTTACGACGTTGCATCGCTGCTCAGTGAAGAGGAGCTGATGATAAAAGACAGCGTCGCGCGTTTTGTCGACGAACGAGCCATGCCGGTGATCGCGAAGCATTTCGACGAGGCCACGTTTCCGCAGGAACTGGTGCCCGAAATCGCGGAAATGGGGCTGCTGGGGTCCAGCATTGAGGGTTATGGCTGCGCTGGCCTGAACTCGGTTTCCTATGGCCTGATCTGCCAGGAAATGGAGCGCTGCGATTCCGGGCTGAGGAGTTTTGTCTCGGTCCAGTCCAGCCTATGCATGTATCCGATTTACGCTTACGGCTCCGAGGAACAGAAACAGCGCTGGCTGCCTGGCATGGCGGCCGGAGAGATTATTGGCTGTTTCGGGCTAACCGAGTCTCATGGCGGGTCCGATCCGGCCAATATGAAAACGCACGCACGCAGGGACGGAGACGACTGGATTGTCAACGGCTCCAAGATGTGGATTACCAATGGCAACCTGGCCGATATCGCGATTGTCTGGGCGAAAACGGAACAGGGCATCATGGGTTTCGTGCTGGAAAAGGGTATGTCTGGCTTTGAGGCTCGCGAGATCAAATCCAAAATGTCGCTGCGCGCCTCGGTGACCTCTGAACTTTACTTCGATAACGTCCGGGTGCCGGAAGCCAATCGCCTGCCGAACGTGGTGGGGCTTAAGGGACCACTGGGCTGTCTGACGCAGGCACGTTACGGCATCACCTGGGGCCCGATCGGATCGGCCATCGCCTGCCTGTCTGAAGTAATTGACTATACCTCCGATCGTGTCCTGTTCGGTCGTCCGCTGGCGGCCAACCAGGCCATCCAGTTGCGCCTGGCGGACATGGCGCGCAGGATCACGTCGGCCCAGTTGCTTTCACTGCAATTGGGCAGGATGAAAGATGCGGGCACCATGCAGCCAACCCAGGTCAGTATCGCCAAGTGGAATAATGTGCGCATGGCGCTGGATATCGCCAGGGATTGCAGGGACATCCTGGGCGGTAGCGGCATCACCACGGAATATCATGCCATCCGTCACATGCTGAACCTGGAAAGCGTGATTACTTACGAAGGCACCGAAACCGTTCATCAGTTGGTCGTTGGCAGGGAGTTGACAGGTATTAACGCCTTCTGATCAGGCCCGGAAATCGATGATTTTAGGTTCGGTTTCCAGTTCGATGTCAAATTCATTCCTGACGGTCGATTGAATTTCCCGGGCCAGTTCGAGGATTTCAGCACCGCTGGCATTTCCGTGATTGACCATCACCAGCGCGTGTTTTTCAGAAACGCCGGCGTCACCGGCCCGGCAGCCTTTGAAGCCGCAATGCTCAATCATCCATGCCGCTGAGCATTTGCTGGAGCCCTCCGTCGCTTGCCATTGCGGTAAATCGGGATAACGTTTCGCCAGCGCAGACGCGGCAGCATGTCCAAGCAGTGGGTTTTTAAAGAAGCTTCCTGCATTTCCGAGCTTGGCCGGATCAGGCAGTTTACGCCTACGCAATCGCGTAACGGCATGGCTAACGTCCAGTGCGTTGGGCTGTGAAATTCCCATCGCGTCCAGTTCCTTTGCCAGTCCCGCATAGTCAAGACGGGGCTGAAACCTCCGGTCCAGGCGCAGGCGGATTGAAGTGATGAAAAAGCGGTCCGGTTCAACCGTTTTGAAATAGCTGTCCCGATAGGCCGGTTGACAGTCCTTGGCAGAAAAGACGGTCCAGATTGCACGGTCCATATCCCAGGCGGTGACGCTATCCAGCACCGAGGCCAGTTCGACACCGTACGCACCGATATTCTGGATTGGCGCAGCGCCGGCAAGTCCTGGAATCATGGTGAGGTTTTCCAGGCCGGACAAGCCGTTTTCCAGGGTCCAGTGAACCAGCTCATTCCAGTTTTCCCCGGCGCCGGCATCCACCCAGGCATGGCTGCTGTCCTGGCGGACGATGCTCCGGCCTTGCAGCCGATTGAGCAAAATCGTGCCGGGTACATCACTGGCGAACAGTACATTGCTGCCGCCGCCCAGCAACACGTCCGTGTCCGGGTTGAACCGTGGCAGGGTCAGCAGGTCCTCCTCCTGCTCCAGCGTGACCATCAGCCGGGCGCTGGATTCGACCCCAAAACTGTTCAAAGCCTTCAGGGAAGGGTGTTCAGTGACTTTCATTGATGCCCGCGTTTGGCGATTTCCTGCAGACACTCGTTCAGCAGGTCAGGGCCGCGATAGACCATGCCTGTATAAAACTGGACCAGGTCGGCGCCGAGATCCAGCTTGTCCACCGCATCCTGGCCCGTGGTGATTCCGCCCACGCCGATCATGGCGATTTCTTTGGGCAACAACTTGCGCAATGCCGCCAGCACATGGTCGGCCTTTGCTTTCAGCGGAGCGCCGGACAATCCGCCGGCCTCTGCGGAGTGTTTCATGCCTTTCACCGCCTCGCGGCTGATGGTCGTGTTGGTGGCGATCACCGCGTCGAAGCCGTGATGGTCTACCGTCTGAGCAATCGCAGGCAAAGCATCGTCTTCAAGATCCGGGGCTACTTTTAATGCTATGGGCACTCGTTGACCACAGGCATCTGCAAGCTCTTCGCGCTTGGCATTGATTCGTCCCAGCAGCTTGTTCAATTCCTCCTCACCCTGCAGGTCACGCAGGTTTTTCGTGTTGGGCGAGGAGATATTGACGGTGATGTAATCGGCGTGCGGGTAGACCTTCTCGAAACAATGCAGGTAATCATCCACCGCATTTTCGTTCGGCGTATCGAAATTCTTGCCGATATTGATACCGAGTACGCCCTTGAACTGGCGCTTTTTTACCTGGCGGACGAGATGATCGACCCCCTTGTTGTTGAAACCGAGCCGGTTAATCATCGCCTGTGCTTCCGTCAGGCGGAAAACCCGAGGCTTGGGATTGCCCGGCTGCGGCCTGGGCGTCACGGTGCCGATCTCGACAAAACCGAAGCCCAGCCCTCCCAGCGCCTCGAAGTAATCTCCGTTTTTGTCCAGCCCGGGAGCGACGCCCACCGGGTTGGGGAACTCCAGACCCATGCAGAAGAGCGGCTGGCTGCGAGCCTTGCACAGCAGCCGGGTGGCGCCCAGGCGATGCGCCATCAGCAGGCCCTCCATGCTCAGCTCATGCGCGACCTCCGGATCGGTTGCGAACAGGACTTTCCGGGCCAGGTCATAGAACATGTCAGAGATCGAACTTGATACCCTGGGCCAACGGCAATTCCTTACCCCAGTTGATGGTGTTGGTCTGCCGACGCATGTAAACCTTCCAGGCGTCCGAGCCGGACTCGCGGCCGCCGCCCGTTTCCTTCTCGCCACCAAAAGCGCCACCGATCTCGGCGCCGGAGGTGCCGATATTGACATTGGCGATGCCGCAATCGGAGCCGGCAGCGGACAGGAACAGTTCAGAATTGCGGACGTCGGTGGTAAAAATGGCGGACGACAGGCCTTGCGGCACTGCGTTGTTCATCCGGATAGCGTCCTCGATCCCGGTGAACGGAATGACGTAGAGAATGGGTACAAAAGTCTCTGTCTGTACTATGTCCCAGTCATTCTCAGCCATCACGATGGTCGGTTCCACAAAGGAACCCGGCCGGTCGATTCTCGAGCCGCCCGTGAGGATTGTTCCACCTGCTTTACCAACCGCTGCAATGGCCCCTTCGAAATCCCGCACCGCGGATTCATCCACCAGCGGCCCCATCAGCGTGTTGCAGTCCAGAGCCTCACCAATACGTACCTGCTGGTAGGCATCGACCAGCAGGCCGGTGACTTTTTCGAGAATCGATTGATGAACAAACAGGCGCCGGGTGGTGGTGCAACGCTGCCCGGCGGTGCCAACAGCGCCAAAAACGATGCCGGGGATAGCCATTTTCAGGTCAGCCGTTTCATCCAGGATGATGGCGTTGTTGCCGCCGAGTTCAAGCAGGCTGCGCCCGAAGCGCTCGGCCACGCGCGTGCCGACTTTCCTGCCGACCCAGGTAGAACCGGTAAAGGAAACCAGCCGCACGCGTTCATCATCGACAAAACGGTTGGCAAGGTCATGGCCACTGGCCATGAAACTCAGAAAAATCGGTGGAAAGCCGCCTTCTTCCAATGCCTGGTTACAGATATTTTGCACCGCTACGCAACACAGGGGGCACTTGGAGGAGGGCTTCCAGACGGTCACGTTTCCACAGATCGCCGAGAGTAAGGCATTCCAGGCCCAGACAGCGACCGGGAAATTGAACGATGTGATGACACCTACTATGCCCAGTGGCTGCCATTGTTCGTACATGCGGTGCTGGGGTCTCTCCGAATGCATCGTCAGGCCGTAGAGCATGCGGGACTGGCCCAGCGCGAAATCGCCGATATCGATCATTTCCTGGACTTCGCCATCACCTTCGGCCTTGATCTTGCCCATTTCGAGGCTGACAAGGCTGCCCAGGGCGTCCTTATTTCTGCGCAGGGCTTCCGTGCACAGGCGAACTGCTTCACCGCGCTGAGGGGCAGGCACTTTACGCCACTGCTCGAAGACTTTTTCGGCCATCGTCATGACCCGTTCATAGTCTGCTGCAGATGATCCGTAGATGCTTCCGATCAGTTCGCCGGTACCCGGGTCGAAGGATTCGATGATCCCCTGGTCCTGCGTGGTCGACCATTGGCCTTCGCCAAAATATGCGCCGGGATTGAAGTCGTTAATGCCTAGAGTTTTGAGAAATTCCATGATGATCAGGGACCTTGTTGAATGAGTTGCAAAAAATTTGAAAAACCGATCGGAGTATTATCGCATTCGACTCCGCTTCGTGCACCCGTTTATCCAGGTCAAAAAAAATGAACATTCTGGGGAACTCCCCCCTCAGGGCCGTGTCATATCGCACAGTAGCAACAACGCTCATGATATGCTCAATACAGGGAGCCGACACGTATGACGGCCGTAGTATATAAATTACAAGCCGCTCAAACCGTGTGTGACCGGGACGCCACTCCCGGGCCGCAGGTTCGGCGGCCTGATCAGGTTAATTCGGAGCATTCGCGAATGAGCGAAGCACAGGTCGATCAATTGCTGGTAGAGCAAGTGCAAAAAGGTGACAAGCGTGCCTTTGACCTGCTGATCCAGAAATACCAGCACCGCATCGTGAGCCTTGTAGCCCGTTATGTCTCTGATCAGTCTGAAGCACAGGACGTTGCCCAGGAGGCGTTTATCAAAGCTTACCGGGCGATCGACCGCTTTCGTGGCGACAGCGCTTTTTACACGTGGCTCTACCGCATTGCGATCAATACCGCCAAGAACTGGTTGGTGGCTCGCAAAAGGCGACCTCCCGCGAGCGACATCGACGCGGCCGACGCTGAACAATACGACATGGAGAGCCGGCTCAAGGAGCAGGGCACTCCGGAAAACGAGATGATGCGCGAAGAAATCAAGCGCACCGTGTTCGATACTATTGCAGAACTGCCGGATGATTTGCGCACGGCTATCATGCTGCGTGAAATGGAAGGCATGAGCTATGAAGACATTGCATTGACGATGGATTGCCCGATCGGGACAGTTCGTTCACGGATTTTCCGTGCGCGCGAAGCCATCGATGAGAAACTGAAACCCCTGGTTGAAGAGAACTGAGATCAATTGTTGGAATGAACATGAGTAAAGAAACCCGAGAACATCTGTCGGCCCTGGTGGATGGAGAAATTACCGCGGACACCAGCCGTTTTCTGGTCAGGCGACTGGGTAGTGACAGTGAATTGCGCGCAACCTGGACGCGTTATCACCTGGTCAGGGATTGCCTGCGTCACCAGGATGGCGCCGTGGCCGGGGATGATCTTTGTGCCCGAATCAGCAAGGCCATTGAAAACGAACAGCCCGAGCCACACCGAAAGGGTATCTCGACGCGATGGCTGAAGCCTGCCAGCGGACTGGCCATTGCGGCATCGGTTGCGCTGATGGCTATCACCTCGGTCGGCCCCGTCGGGCCCGGGGCTTCATTGTCCAGCGGCGATGTTGCGGCGGGCAGCCCAGTGCAGCAGTTCACCAGCCCGCAGAGTCTTACCCCTGCACCGGCATCCAGCCAGGTGAGTTTTTCAGGTGGGCGAAGCAATAATGATCGCAATATAGATAAGTACCTCTTGCGCCACTATCAGGCAAGCGGAGCGACCGGTGGTAAGGGTTTCGTAACGTATGTCCCGATCGTAATTACCGGCTCGAAGCTCTCAGACGGGAGCGAAAGAATCAATCGTGACGCCGAGCCAGATTCCGCCGAGGACGAAGAATCCGGTTCAAAATGAGGTTTCGCGCCGCCACACTGATGCTGGTGGCCATGCAGGTTTTCCTGGCCGCTCAAGCGAGTGCCGGTCCTCATGATACGCCCAGGCAAATGCTCGAACGCATGACTGCGGCGATGAGCCAGATGAGCTACCAGGGCACCTTCGTCTATGTTCAGGGTGATGTTGTCGATACCATGAGAATCACTCATGTTTCGGACGAAGCCGGTGTACGTGAGCACCTGGTGGCCGTTTCAGGGCCGCCTCGAGAAGTGATCCGGGATTCGGACGGAATGCGCTGGGTTCTTGCGGGCGACGAATCGGTTTTCGAGGACAGCGGTTTCAATCGATCTTTTTTTCCGGAGTTGCCGATTGACCAACATGATCAGACCGAGCGTTCATATTCGATGAAACGCGGCGGATCCGGCCGTATTGCCGGGCACCAGGCACAAAACCTGAAGGTGCTGCCCAGGGATGAGTTTCGTTATGGCTACTCGCTGTGGCTGGAGCAGCATTCCGGACTATTGTTGAAGTGGGAGCTAATAGACCATGACCGGGACGTGTTGGCCAAGCTGATGTTCACCGATGTGCGGCTGGGTTCGGAGGTGGATAAAGGTGAACTCAAACCTGCTTCCCGATTAAAGAAATTCAAGACGGTGGAATCCGAACTTCCATCCGGCAGGCAAAATCTGAAATCCAAACCCAGGTGGCAGCCAGCCGACTTGCCGCCGGGTTTTGAGCTTACCGTTCATCGTGCCTATGACAGGCAGGATGAGGGGATTTATGAGCACATGGTTTACAGCGATGGTCTGGCAGCGGTTTCAGTGTATATCGAAAGCAACCCGTCGGAAACGGAGCCAACCTCGGAAGTCAGGAAAATCGGAACGACCCACGCTTTCACGCGGTCTGCCGGAGACTTGCTGATCACCGTGGTGGGCGATGTGCCGGCCGTGACGATAAAAATGATCGGTGACGGCGTTAAAACCGCAGCGCCCTGAAGCTTTAAGCCGCAGCATGATTGAACAGCAGGGCAAGATCGTTGCAATCCACAGCGGGCACGCCCGGGTGCTGCTGGGCGGCATGGACGGCTGTTCCCGCTGCGATTCCGGCAAGGGATGCGGTGCTGGCCTGTTCGGGCGAATGTTACGGCGTAAGCCGGTCGTACTGGAGCTTGAGAATGACATTGACGCGGCGGCTGGCCAGGCTGTTATCGTCGGGATCGCAGAAAACGTCTATCTTCGGTTGGTTGTAAGGTTGTACCTTTTGCCGTTGTTGGTCGGATTGGCTGGCGCAGCCCTGGCCTATTACCTGGCCAGCTTGTATCAACCGGGCCCGTCATGGTTGGATTTGGCAGCTCTGCTGGGAGGGGTGGGCAGTGGCGCTCTCGTTTCATTCCGGAACCGGAAGCTTGCGATTGAATTTCACCGTCCCGATATTGTCCATCTGTTGCGAATTATTTAAACCATTACAATCTGGAATACTTACACGAGGAATTTGTTGTGCCCAGAAAACTGATCTTTACTCTGTTCATACCCATCCTGGTTCTTCTAACCGAAACCGGCTTTGCCCGCGTTTCCGGGTTGCCCGATTTTACGGAACTGGTGGAAGAAACAGGTCCTGCAGTCGTCAATATCCAGGTCACGCACTTCGGTGAAAGAGCCGCTGGCCGTCCAGATGGAATGGATGGCGGGCAGGGACAGGAGGAAATTCCCGAGTTTTTCAGGCGTTTTTTCGATGTGCCGGGAAATCCGGGTGGCCCGGGTAATGGTCGGCCGGATCGTCGCGGTGCCGGTTCAGGGTTCATTTTTGAGTCGGATGGCTACATCATCACCAATCATCACGTGGTGGATGGCGCGGACCAGATCATTGTCAGGATGGCTGACCGCCGTGAGTTTGAGGCCGAGCTGATCGGTTCCGATCCACTCAGTGATATCGCACTCCTCAAAATTGATGGCAAAAATCTGCCTACCCTGAAACTGGGAGACAGCAAGGGTCTTCGTCCCGGCGAATGGGTCGTTGCGATCGGCTCGCCATTCAATTTTGACCAGTCGGTAACGGCCGGAATCGTGTCTGCCAAGGGCCGCAGCACAAACCAGCAACAGTATGTGCCTTTTATCCAGTCAGACGTAGCGATTAACCGGGGCAATTCTGGCGGTCCCTTGTTGAACATGGACGGCGAAGTCGTGGGCATCAATTCCTGGATTCTCAGTTCGGGCGGAGGCTATATCGGATTGTCGTTCTCCATCCCGATCGAGACGGCCAACAGCGCAGTGAAACAACTGCGTGAGAGCGGCAAGGTGTCACGTGGGTTGCTTGGAGTTCAGGTTGGAGCCGTCAACCGCGAAATGGCCGAGGCGTTCGGATTGGAGAAGCCGGTAGGCGCGCTGGTCAATGATGTCACTGAGGGCAGTGCCGCCGAACGAGCCGGCATAGAGCCCGGTGATGTAATCCTGGCTTTTAACGACGAGCCGATCGAGTCATCCGGTGACCTGCCTCCCCTGGTCGGTATGAACCCGCCGGGTTCCAAGGCTGAAGTGCTGGTTAGCCGAAGTGGCGAAGAGAAAACTTTCGTGGTCACGCTCGATGCGCTGGAGCCGGACGAAGAAGGAAACCTGCGTGCCTCGAACGCCGAGGGTGGTCCCACTAACCCGCTGGGCGTTTTGGTCGAGCCGATCAATGAGGGTCGCCGCAGAGCCCTGGGTAATCCCGAGGGAGGGGTCATCGTGTCTCGTATCGAGAGTGACGCGGCCTTCCGTGCCGGGCTCAGGAACGGCGACGTGATACTGACGATCAACAACAAGCCGGTCGAAGATGTGGATGGATTCAACAGCATCGCGGATGACTTGCCTGAAGGCAAGGCTGTCGCTTTGCGCGTGATGCGCGAGGGCATCACGCGATATATCGCCTATTCACCTGCAGTTGAAGATTAAAGGTCAGCAAGTAAGTTATAATCAGGGATTGCGAAACCGGGCCATTCGTTTCACTTGAAGCGGATGGCCCTTTGATTATTGTCCGAAGCTAAGCAGGCGGCCGGGGAATGGACCAGAACCACATCCGAAACTTTTCCATCATTGCGCATGTCGACCATGGTAAATCGACCCTGGCGGATCGCTTTATCCAGATGTGTGGTGCGCTTACGGATCGCGAAATGGAAAACCAGGTACTGGATTCCATGGAACTGGAGCGCGAGCGTGGAATAACGATCAAAGCGCAGAGCGTAACGCTGGATTACAAAGCCCTCGATGGAGAAGTTTACAAGCTTAATTTTATCGACACGCCGGGGCATGTGGATTTTTCTTACGAGGTATCTCGTTCACTGGCGGCCTGCGAAGGCGCCTTGCTGGTGGTCGATGCGGCCCAGGGTGTGGAAGCCCAAAGCGTTGCCAATTGCTATACCGCTGTCGAGCTGGGGCTTGAAGTCATTCCCATTCTGAACAAGATTGATCTCCCCTCCGCGGAACCGGAGCGGGTGAAGCAGGAAATCGAAGATATCATCGGCATCGAGGCCGCCGACGCGCTCAGTGTCAGCGCCAAAACCGGAGAAGGCATCGTCGAGGTTCTGGAAGCGATGGTGCATGGAATTCCGTGCCCGACGGGGGATTCCAATGCGCCTTTCAAGGCGTTGATCGTAGATTCATGGTTTGACAATTACCTCGGTATTGTTTCGCTGGTGCGTGTGGTGGACGGCTCAATCGGCAAAGGACAGAAAATCAAGATCATGTCCTCGGGCAATCAGCACCAGGTTGAACAAGTGGGGGTTTTTACGCCCAAACGCGAAATCCGGGCCCAGATTTCCGCCGGTGAGGTAGGTTTCCTGGTTGCCGGTATCAAGGAAGTCCATGGAGCGCCTGTTGGTGACACCATTACGCTCGCTAAGGACGGCGCGGAACAGCCATTGCCGGGATTTGAAACCATGCAGCCGCGCGTTTTTGCAGGCCTGTTCCCAACAGATGCTGAGGATTACCCAGACCTGCGAGAGGCGCTGGATCGCTTGCAGCTGAACGATGCAGCCCTGCAGTTCGAGCCGGAAACGTCCGAGGCACTGGGTTTTGGCTTCAGGTGCGGTTTCCTGGGCCTGTTGCATATGGATATCGTGCAGGAACGCCTCGAACGTGAATACAATGTCGACCTGATTACGACGGCCCCCACCGTGATCTACGAAGTTGAATTAAACAACGGTGACATCATCAGCCTCGAAAATCCCGCGAAATTACCGGAAGCCAACAAGGTGGCGGAGATTCGTGAACCGATCATCGAGGCGAACATCCTGGTGCCGCAGGACTATGTCGGCGCTGTAATCGGCTTGTGCGAAGAAAAGCGGGGCAGCCAAAAGGCCATGCAATACATTGGTGGCCAGGTATCCATCCGCTACGAGTTGCCCTTGTCAGAGGTTGTACTGGATTTCTTTGATCGCCTGAAGTCAGTCAGCAGAGGCTATGCATCCTTCGATTATCATTTCATCCACTTTCAGGCAGGACCTTTTGTCCGGGTCGATGTTTTGATCAATGGCGAACGGGTAGACGCATTGTCGCTGATCGTTCATCGCGAGCAGTCGCAGCGGCGTGGACGGGAACTGGCAGTCAAAATGAAAGAACTGATACCCCGGCAGATGTTCGATGTGGCCATTCAGTCCACGATCGGTTCCCAGGTGATCGCCCGTACAACGGTGAAGGCCCTGAGAAAGAATGTCACAGCCAAGTGTTACGGCGGGGATGCAACCCGTAAACGCAAACTGCTCGAAAAGCAGAAGGCCGGCAAAAAACGAATGAAGCAGGTAGGCCGCGTGGAAATTCCACAAGAGGCGTTTCTTGCGGTACTGCAACAGGATAACAAGAGGTAAGATGAGCCGATGAAACCGGATTTTTCATTGCTATTGGTGGTATTGACCGGCTTGTCAGGGTTGATTTGGATGTTGGACAGCCTGTTTCTCAGGAGAGGCAGAATGGACCGGGCAGTGCAACAAAGCATCGAGCGGCCACGCGACCCGGTCATTATCGAATATTCGCGCTCCCTGTTTCCGGTGCTTCTGATTGTCCTGCTGTTTCGGTCGTTCCTGTTCGAGCCGTTCAAAATCCCTTCTGGCTCGATGATTCCGACGCTACTGGTGGGAGATTTTATCGTTGTGAACAAGTTTGCCTATGGTCTCAGGCTGCCGGTCACGCATCACAAGATAGTACCGATAGGTGAGCCTGAACGCGGTGATGTGGTTGTCTTTCGTTACCCGGTCGACCCCAAGGTCAATTTCATCAAACGACTGGTTGGATTGCCGGGTGACACGATTGCTTACCGGGACAAGAAGCTTTATGTCAACGGCGAACCCGCTCCCAATGAGCTGCAGGGCCGTTTCAGCAGCAGTGAGGTCAAGTGCAGCACTCCCCGGCCGGATGCCATCAGGTTGACCGAGTCCCTGGGTAGTGTAAGTCACGATATCCTGATCCACGAAAGCAGTGGTGATCGGGACGGACAGTGGGAAGTGCCGGAGGGACATTACTTCGTCATGGGAGACAACCGGGACCGCAGCAATGACAGCCGCGAATGGGGCTTCGTTCCGGATGAGAACCTGATGGGGCGGGCGGTCGGAATCTGGCTCAATTTCGATTACACAAAGGGTTGTGGCGACCTGTCGCGAATAGGTGACGGAATTCAATAATTTCGTGTAACATTTCTCTTTAAGCCTCTGGAAGCGTTATAGTATTCCGGACCACCCCACAAGGATGAAGGTGATTTGAAATGAAAATTCGCAAACAAAGTGGCTTGACGCTGCTCGGGTTCCTGATTGTTTTGGCTGTAGTGCTGTTTTTCGCCTATGCCGGTATGCGGGTTGTTCCGATGTACCTTGAATACCACGCATTGGGCAATGCCATGGACCAGCTTGCAGATGACCCTGGTGCATCAAAGCTTACGCCAAAGCAGATCAAGGACAAGGTCCTGCGGAGCCTTTGGGCCAGCTACGCCAGCAATAACATTGAGAGTAAGCACATGCGCATCTCCAAGAGATCGGACGGCGTGCTCCTGAGGGTCAAGTACGAAATCCGAACCGAATTCCTCGGAAACATCGATGTTGTCGGTAAATTCGACCGGTCTGTTGTTCTGAGCAACTGAAATGAAAAATACCGTGGCCGGTGTTGATTACCGGTTCACTGACTCTCAATTGCTGCTGGAGGCGCTCACCCACAAGAGTGCCGGCTCCGTGAACAACGAGCGGCTCGAATTTCTCGGTGACAGCGTGCTCAGCCTGGTCATTACCGGCAGGCTGTTCGAGTTACGGCCGGATGCAAGGGAAGGCGATCTCAGCCGGATGCGGGCTAGGCTGGTCAGAGGGGTCACGCTGGCGGACCTGGCGCTGGGTCTGGGCCTGGGAAAACACATCCGGCTCGGGGAGGGGGAATTGAAGTCCGGTGGTTTCCGGCGCGCATCCATCCTGGCAGATACACTTGAGGCATTGTTGGGAGCCATTTATCTGGATGGCGGATATGCGCAGTGTCAAAGGGTCATCACTGAATTGTTTGACCCCTTGATTGATAAGCTGCCTTCCTGTGAGGAACTCAAGGATGCAAAGACCCGGCTGCAGGAATGGTTGCAGGCGCGGGCCAGACCGCTTCCGGTTTATACCCTGAAGAGTGAGGCCGGTGCCGATCATGCAAAAACCTTTTATGTTTGTTGTGAGTTGAGCGATGACGGCACCACGGTCGAAGCCAGTGGCAACGGCAGGCGCAAAGCAGAGCAGGCCGCGGCCGCCAGGTTGTTACAGATTTTGCAGGAGGGTCAGGGCTCATGAACCCGGATTTTCACTGCGGCTACGTCGCCCTGGTTGGTCGCCCCAACGTCGGCAAATCGACGCTGATGAATTATATGCTGGGTCAAAAAGTCAGCATTGTAACGGCAAAGCCTCAAACCACCCGACAGCGGATCGCCGGAATCAAGACAACCGCCCAGGGACAGATCATTTACATTGATACTCCCGGGATCCACCTGGCTGCCAAGCGGGCCTTGAACCGCTATATGAACCGGATTGCGCACGCTTCCTTAAAGGAGGTAGACCTGGTTCTCTTTCTGATCGAAGCAGGCCGCTGGACCAAACAGGATGAACATGTTGCACGCTCCCTGAAATCAGTGGGGGTGCCGGTGTTGCTGGTCGTTAACAAGATCGACCTGGTTCCTGACAAGCCAAAACTGTTGCAATTTCTTGAAAAGGAAGTCAAAACCGATCGATTTGAAGAGGTGTTTCTGATCGCGGCGAAATCGGGTAACGGGGTTGCACGTCTCGAAGAGAGAGTGTTGCGGGCGCTACCGTTTTCACGCCCCTATTACGATGAGGATCAGTTCACCGATCGCAGTGAGCGGTTTCTGGCCGCCGAACTGATCAGGGAACAGCTTATGCTTCGGCTGCATCAGGAATTGCCTTATGCACTGACGGTCGAGGTGGAGGAGTTCAAACGGGAACCGGGTTTGCTTCGTATCGGCGCCATCGTGTGGGTCGAGCGCAAAGGCCAGAAACAGATCGTTATTGGCAAAGGTGGTGATGTGTTGAAATTTGTCGGCAGCCGCGCTCGCCAGGCCTTGCAGGAATTATTTGAAGAAAAGATTTTTTTGCGTCTCTGGGTCAAGGTCAGTCGAGACTGGTCCGATAATGAACGTGCTCTGAAGCAGTTCGGATTTGACGATTCATAACCGGGTTTGATGCGCGTTCAACTAGAACCTTCCTACGTGTTGCATGCAAGGCCGTTCCGTGAGACCAGCCTGTTGCTGGAAGTGTTGAGCCGCTCATACGGGCGGGTGGGGCTGGTTGCCCGTGGCGCCCGCGGCTCCCGCTCGCGCTGGAAAGGTCTGTTGCAGCCGTTTCGACCTTTGTTGTTGAGTTGGAATCAAAAAGGAGAACTGGGAACCCTTACTGGTGCGGACCAGGTGGCCTCGCCGCCGGCGCTGGAAGGTGAAGCACTCTTTTGTGGCCTTTACGCCAATGAATTGATCACCCGGTTTCTGCAACGCCAGGACCCGCATGCTGGGCTGTTCGAATGCTACCAGGGGCTTGTATCCCGGCTTTCAGCGGGCGAACTTTCGCAACCGGCTCTGCGTATGTTCGAGGCGGAGTTGCTGACTTCGGCCGGGTTTGGGCTCCAACTCGATCATGAGTCTGCTTCATCCAATGCCATAGACGAAAGCGGCTGGTATCTGTATGACCCGGAAACGGGTCCAAGACGGATGGATTACCGTGAGAGCGAAGTGAAGGAACTGGTTTCCGGAGCAGCGCTATTAGCGCTAAAATCCGGAGAGATCAAGGATCAGCACTTCAGAGAGCTCAAGGCATTGATGCGAAAACTGATCCGGTATCACCTGGGCGGCAAGCCATTGAACTCCCAGGCACTTTTTTATTGATAATGACAAGGTAACGGTTATGGCGGTTCTTCTGGGTGTAAACATTGATCATGTCGCTACGGTACGGGAAGCCCGGGGCACGAGCTATCCGTCCGTCATCGAGGCTGCCGAGCTGGCCGAGCGTTCAGGTGCCGATTCGATTACGGTCCACCTGAGGGAAGACCGCAGGCACATCCAGGATGAGGACGTTCGACGGTTGTGCGAGAACACCCAAACCCGGATAAACCTGGAAATGGCGGTCACGCCCGAAATGCTTGCAATCGCCATCGCCCGCAGTCCGACAGATGTTTGCCTGGTTCCCGAGAAACGAGAGGAATTGACGACTGAAGGTGGATTGGACGTGGTTTCGAATCGCAGTGGCGTCGCAGCCGCCGTTGCGGAACTCTCCGCTGCCGGTATCAGGACTTCATTGTTCATCGATCCTGAACCGGCACAGCTGCAGGCAGCAGCGGATGCAGGCGCACCGGTGATCGAGTTACATACGGGTACCTACGCCGACGTTACGGGCGAGATGCGCGTGCGGGAATTGCATCGCCTGGAAGCCGCCTGCCAACAGGGCCACGAGTTGGGTTTACAGATCAATGCAGGTCATGGGCTGCACCTGGAAAACGTTTTAGAAGTGGCCCGGTTGCCCTACATGACTGAGCTCAATATTGGCCATTCGATCATTGCGCGTGCCATATTCGTTGGACTGGCTGTTGCTATCCGGGAAATGAAAACCCAAATTCTATTGGCTTGATCATGGTCAGTCATTGCCATGCAGGAATTCGAGCGCTTCCTGCCTGGCGCTGAAATAGGCCCTCGCCAGGGCGCCGGGACCAGCCTGTTGCGCCAGTTGGCGGTTAAGGTGGATGAATTTCCTTTGCAGTCTCTGTTGGCCGGTCATGGCGCAGGATGCAAGCAGTTGGTGTACCAGCTCTGCAGCCTTGTGGTAGTCGAGGGCGATCAGGTGACGTTCCATTTCGGGAAGCCGTTTTTCCAGCTCAGCCTTGAACAAAGGGGTGATTCTTGTTTCAGGTGTCACCGCTGATCCCTTGACAACCGTCCTTCTGGTGGCGGCGGTAACGATGTTCAGCAGCCGCTGCGACGTAATGGGTTTGACTAAGGCCTGAGAAATGCCCAATGCTTCCAGCTCATGTCTTCGCCGTTCAGGATTTGTGCCGCTGATGATGACGAACACCGGCGCTGCCGCTCCGCCAGGCAAGCACTGCTGTAAGCGGCGTATCACCTCTAGTCCATCCATATCCGGTAAACACAAATCCATCAATACCAGGTCAGGCAACCAGTCCGCTACTGAATCCAGGGCTTCTTTACCACTAGCGGCCCGCCGCACAGCGATGCCGTTTGTGTCGAGCGTGGAGACGGAGTGCAGACTGCTGATTTCATGGTCGTCGACGACGAGCACCTGGGGCGGGTCATTGACTGAATATTTTGCCATCTTGCCCCCTGATTCGGCATCATGGTCTTATGCCGTTACCCGCATTGAACCCCCCAGATAAAATAATAGCCGAATCTGCCTGGCCTGCAAGCTTTCTGCCGTGCTTGATTATCCTGTGCCTGTTGCTGCCGGGCTCAATCGTGTTCGCAGGATACCCGGAACTGCGCGTGAGCGCAGACCAGGTGCTGGCCGACAGCATTGATCTGCAACAGGTAGCGGCTCAGATGGACGCGGACGGGCGATTCACGATCCGTGCAGCCCGGGCTGAATCATCGGCAGCCGGAGTTGTTTTTGAGGATCTCGTGGTCGCAGGCATGCTCGGAGACATTGAAACGAGCGATGATGGCTTTCGGGTCCAAAGTACCCTCGAGTCCGGAATGTTCGAAGCTGATCTGGACCTGGTCTCGGGCCCGGAGGATTTTTCAGCGAGGGTGTCATTCAGGCGGCAGCCCCTGGACAAGTTCGCGGAGATTGACTTTCTTCCGCCACAGTATTCGTGGCTGCGAAGCGGTTACCTCGATGCTGAGCTTGACGCCCGCTTCGGGAAATCGGGTCCGGCTGATGTGAGTGTGCGGTTCGAGGTGCGCAACCTGGGTTTCGATTCTCCGGAAGGACGGTTTGCAGGTGAGGCCCTGACGGTCAGAGCCGAGGTCGATCTGAGCGGATCGGACTGGGACCGGCCCCGGGTTGCCGGTGCGGTGCGGCAGGGACAGCTGTTGATCGATGACTTTTACCGTGATTTTTCCGATGGTGGGTTGGAGTTTTCGTTCCAGGCACACGCCGGATTGGAGCAATTTGTCGTCCGTGAGCTACAAGTGACGGACAATGTTTCCGTAATTCTTGAAGGCGGGCTGGTCCTGGATTTGAAAAATGGCCTGGACATTGCCGACATGGAAGTGAACCGCCTGGACCTGTCATTTCCCGAAGCTTACCGGCGTTATGTCGAGCCGGTCCTGGCGAGCTGGACGCTGAATGGCCTGGAGGTGACGGGCGAAGTGAGCTGGAGTGGGCAGTGGTCTGAAGGTGCGTTTGAGTCGGGTGATCTCGAAATCTCGGATCTGAGTATTGTTGACAGCGAGAGAAATCGCTTCGCCATGACCGGGCTGGATGCCCACATGCGGCCGGGTGATCACAGTTTTGACTCCAGCCTTTCCTGGCGGGGTTTGCTGGTCGGCAAGATCAACCTGGGGGCCGGCGAGGCGGCACTGGATTCCGAGCCGGGGGCATTCGCAATTGTCAGCCCGGTGCAACTGGACGTGATGGGCGGCAAGCTGAAGCTTCATGAATTGAAAGTACAGCTGCCCGGCAAAGCTGCTGATCCGGAAGATGAACCTGACATCCGCTTGCGTCTTGATCTCCAGGAGCTGGAAATGCAGCAGCTAACAACGGCATTGGGTTGGCCTGCGTTTTCCGGCAAGATCAGCGGCCAGATACCCGGCGTGCGGCTTGAAGACGGCGTTCTCGACCTGGAAGGGCAGATCAGTGTGAACGTATTTGATGGATTGATTACCTTGGATGATCTCAGAATCGAGCGGCCTTTTGGTGTGTTGCCCAGCCTGGCGGCCAACGTGGAGGCCAGGAACCTGGACCTGGAGTTGCTGACCAGCACTTTTTCCTTCGGCCAGATTTCAGGACGCGCGGACGGTTATGTCCGGGACTTGCGTATGCTCGAATGGCGGCCTGTCGCTTTTGATGCCTGGTTCGGAACACCGGAACGACAGCGTGGTTCCAAGGGGATTTCACGCCAGGCGGTCAATCACCTGACCACACTGGGAGGCGGCAGCACCACCACGGCCCTGACCAGCCCCCTGATGAAACTGTTCAATAATTTTTCGTACAAGAGGCTCGGGTTTGGCTGCGTGATGCAAAACAATGTTTGCGAGGTACGAGGCGTCAGCGAAGACGACGTCAGTGTATTGATCATGGAGGGTGCGGGCGTGCCAAAAATTACCATCCGGGCTTTCAACCGGACCGTCGACTGGCCCCAGTTACTGGCACATCTGGCCGCGGCTTCCGAAGGTGAAGGTATCCGGGTCGGTGATTGAATCGAGGGATAGATAACCACCTCCCGCTGTCTGATAGAATGACCGTGCAGGTTGCCAACACAGGATCAACTGATGAACAAGCTGAAATCGATTCTTTTGCTCGGTACGTTATTGACCCTTGCGGCATGCGTCACCATCAACGTTTACTTTCCGGCCGCAGCCGCAGAACGTGCGGCAGAAAAGTTCGTGGGTGACGTGCTCGGTGAAACCAATGATGAAAGTTCTTTGATCAATCCGTTGCAGCCGCCGCTGAACGTGATGTATATCGCTGCGGCGGGTGTGCTGAATTTCCTGGTTGCCGATGCGCAGGCCCAGCAGGCGGAAATTGACATCAACACACCGCAAATCAATTCCATCAAAACGCGCATGGCGCAGCGACAAAGACAACACCTGGATTCCCTGTTCGATGCGGGGGCTATCGGTTTCAGTTCAGACGGGCTGGTGACCATTCGGGATCGTTCCGCAGTGGCGCTGAGCGAGCGGCGGAACATTGAAAGCATCGTGGCCGATGAAAACAGGGATCGCAAGGCCGTTTACCGTGAGATTGCCGTGGCCAACGGACACCCGGAGTGGGAAAAGGATATCCAGAAGACTTTCGCTGCGGAATGGGTCAGGAATGCGCGTAAAGGGTGGTACTACCAGGATTCCGGCGGTTCCTGGCGCCAGAAATAGACCCGTAACATGATCGTGCGACCGGGCGCAGGCCCGGTCGTTTTTTTTGAGTGGAGCTTATGAGTCGCAGACGAAGACGGAAACTGCCTACGGAACCTTTCGAGGCGCGGATTGAAGACCTGAGCCACGATGGTCGCGGAGTGACCACTCATGAAGAGAAAAAGGTATTTGTGCATGGGGCCCTGACCGGTGAGCGCGTCAGTGTCAAGATGACCGACAGAAAAAGACGCTACGACGAAGGGGAAACGCTGGAGGTGATCGAGCCTTCACCCGATCGGATCGAACCGCGGTGCCCGCACTTCGGTCAGTGTGGTGGCTGCTCCCTGCAGCACCTGGATCCGCAAAAGCAAATCGAGGCGAAGCAGAACACGCTGCTTCAGAACCTGGAAAGAATTGGCAAAATCAAGCCGGAAGAGGTCTGGGACCCACTGACCGGTCCGCTCTGGGGCTATCGGCGCAAAGCGCGCCTGTCTGTGCGTTATGTCCACAAAAAGGAACGCGTGCTGGTAGGGTTCAGGGAACGCTACGGGCGCTTTGTGGCTGATATGCAGACCTGTTTCATACTGGATGAGCGGATTGCTTCCCAGCTCGTTCCCTTGTCGGAGTTGATCTGCTCCATGGATGCGCGGCAATCCATTCCACAGATCGAGGTCGCCTGCGGAGACGATCAATGCGCGCTGATTTTCCGTCACCTGGAACCTTTGAGCGAAGCTGATTGTGCCCGGCTGACTGCTTTCGCCCGGGATACCGGAATCGCGGTATTGCTTCAACCCTCTGGCCCCGCGAGTATCCACTGCCTTGAGCCGGACCATATCAATCTTGACTTCAGCGTGCCGGAATTCGGCATTAAGCTGAAGTTCGGTCCGTCAGATTTCATTCAGGTAAACACCGGGATGAACCGGAAAATGATTCACCGTGCGGTGGAATTGCTCCAGCCGGAACAGGGTGATCGCATACTCGACCTGTTTTGCGGTCTGGGTAATTTTACGCTTCCCATCGCCCGTCAGGGTGGCGAAGTCACCGGTGTTGAAGGGGGCGCGGAACTGGTCAGGCTGGCAGCAGAAAACGCCGTCAGAAACGGGCTCGCCAATGTGTCCTTTTTTGCGGCGGATCTGAACGAGGAGCCAGGCGCGGCGCCCTGGCTGAAAGGAGGCTACGACAAAGTGCTGGTCGATCCGCCTCGCTCGGGTGCGGAATTCATTCTGCCTCACATCGCAGCCAGCGGTGCCAGCCGCATCGTCTATGTTTCCTGTCACCCTGCGAGCCTGGCAAGGGATGCCGGGATCCTGGTGCATGATCATGGGTTTCGCTTGCTCGGTGCCGGAGTGATGGACATGTTTCCTCATACAGGGCACGTGGAATCCATCGCGCTTTTCGAACGAAAAGCTTAGGATATGGGGATGGCAACAGGTCCTCTTCTGATCGGTCTCCCAGGTCTCACCCTGGACGCGCAATGCCGTGAACAATTGCAGCATCCGGCAGTGGGTGGCGTGGTGCTTTTTACCCGCAATTTTGCCAGCAGGGGGCAGCTGGAATCGCTGGTGACTGAAATTCGGAGTATTCGTGATCCTCGTCTGCTGGTCTGTATTGATCAGGAAGGCGGGCGGGTGCAGCGCCTGCAGGAAGGAGGTTTTACGCGGTTGCCGCCGCTTGGCGTGCTCGGTTTGATGGCACGCTCGGACCCACAAAAGTCGTTAGACATGGCCTATCGGCACGGGCGCGTGATGGCAACCGAAATGCTGGCTTGTGGTATCGATCTGAGTTTTGCACCGGTGCTGGACCTCGACCGGGGCAGTTCGGTGATCGGTGACCGCGCGCTGTCGCCTGATCCTGATGAAGTAGTCAGGCTGGGCCGGGCTTACATTGCAGGCATGCACGATTCCGGTATGAAAACCAATGGCAAGCATTTCCCGGGTCATGGTTCCGTGGTAGCAGATTCGCATATCGACGATGTTTGTGACCCCCGCTCGCTGGAAGAAATCCAGGTAGCGGACATGCGACCATTCATCGAACTGGCGCCGGACCTGGATAGCCTGATGATTGCACACGTTGTCTACCCGGACATCGATGAATTGCCGGCCGGCTATTCTCGCCGGTGGCTGCAGGAAATTCTACGGGACGAGTTGGCTTATCATGGCGTCATCTTTTCCGACGACCTGGGAATGCATGCTGCAAAATCGGTCGGAGGATTGCAGCAAAGGACACGGCTTTGTCTCGAGGCAGGTTGCGATCTCGCGCTCGTTTGCCAGCCTGAAGATGTCAACGAACTGTTGGGTAAACTGAATGAATTACCCGCCTGCGGAGGATTGCCGGTTTCCCGCCTGTATGGAAACCCGACCGTCAGCAAAGAGGAGTTGGCCAGTGTCGATCGTGAAGGCGTCAAGGAGTGGCGCAGGTGGAGCCTGAGCCTGGAAGCGCTGGAAGGGCAAGGCTGGACCTGATCTATGGAATGGTTATCCGGCTTCGCTGAAACTTTGTCAGTAACCCTGGGGCTTCGTTCCTGGGTGATTGCGGTATTCACGATCGTGCTGGTCGCGATGCTGATTGACTTTGTGCAAAGGCGAATGATGAAGCGACTGGCGGATGTCGTTTCAAAATCAGAGAATCTCTGGGACGATGCGATTTTCGATGCGGCAGTGCGGCCAGTCACCATGCTGGTGTGGTTGATTGGCATCACGCTGGCTATCCAGGTCATCCCGATTCGCGAGGAGGGCAGCCTGCTGCAACCGGACCTGATCGCAAAAATCCGCGAAATAGGGATTCTCTACGCGATCACCTGGATGCTCTATGCTTTCGTCCGGAACATAGAAAGCAGTATTGTTGAAAACGCCAGGAGAGAACAACGCGAAGTGGACCAGACCACGGTCGCCGCCCTTGGGCGCGTGGTCAGGATCACCATCGTGGTCACTGCGTCCCTGGTGGCGCTTGACACGCTGGGATTCAACGTTGCCGGCCTGATGGCCGCTGGCGGTATCGGAGGCCTGGCGATCGGACTGGCGGCAAAAGATCTGATCGCAAATTTTTTTGGCGGGGTCACCGTGTTCATCGATCGACCCTTCGGTATCGGTGACTGGATATTGTTGAAAGAGAAAGGTATCGAGGGCGTGGTTGAAAACATAGGATGGCGCCAGACAACCATTCGCAAGTTCGATAAACGTCCGGTCTATGTTCCCAATGCCGTATTCACGACAGCATCGGTGGAAAATCCGTCGCGCATGACGCACCGCCGCATCAATGAAACGATAGGGCTGCGGTACCGGGATCTGGATCAGATCAAGGTAATCACCGACGAGGTGAGAGAAATGCTGCTGGAGCATCCTGAAATTGACGGCGATCAGACCCTGATGGTGCATTTGAATGCATTCGGCGAATCCTCGGTGGATTTTTTCATTTACTGCATGACCCACACGGTGAACTGGCAGAAATTTCATGAAATAAAGCAGGATGTTTTGCTGAAGATCAGCGAGATCGTAAACCGGCACGACGCCGCAATCGCATTTCCGACGCGGACCCTGGACCTGGAAAGCGTCAGCAACTTTTCGCGGCCTGAATCAACGAGAGAACAAAAATGACTGAACCCGATCCGAGGAATTTATTGAAGCATTCAACCGTGCTTGCAGACCGCCAGCAAGTGATGGCCGCGATCGATCGCATGGCGGTTGCTGTCAATGATCACTACGGTGACCGGGAAATCACACTGCTGATCGTCATGACCGGTGCGGTCATGCCGGCGGCCTGGCTGGCGGAGAGACTGAACATGCCGGTGGTGATGGATTTTGTGCATGCCACCCGTTATGCAGGTCAGACAGAAGGCGGAGAGATCGAATTCCGCGTGCCACCAAGGCTGAACCTGGAGGGGCATGACGTGTTGATCATTGATGACATCTACGATATCGGCCTGACCCTCGAAATGATTGAGAAATACTGCGTGTCCCGGGGCGCCCGCAGCGTCAAAAGCGCTGTATTGGTACGGAAGGTGCATGATCGCAAAACCACTGATAAAGCACCCGAATTCATCGGCATGGAGGTGGAGGACAAGTACATTTTTGGGTGTGGTATGGATGCTTATGAACACTGGCGGCACCTTGATCAAATCCATGCGCTGGAGGAACTTTGATGGCGACAGATGGGGCGCTTGCGCTGGTAGGTGGAACCGGCCTTACGGAATTGGACGATCACGCGGAGGCGCTGGAGATCGATACTCCTTACGGCCCCCCTTCTGCGCCGATCAGGATCATCAGTAACGATCCGATCAGACTGCTTTTTCTTCCGCGTCATGGCAGTCCTCATCGTTTTCCGCCGCATTGTGTCAATTATCGCGCCAATATGTGGGCGCTAAAACAGGCTGGTGCCACGCAGGTGCTCGCTGTTTCTGCGGTGGGAGGCATCACCGAAGCCTATTCGCCCGGAGTACTGGCTGCGCCGGATCAACTGATTGACTACAGTTGGGGACGGCAACATACCTACAGCGATTCGGAAAATGCGCCGCTGGTGCATGTTGATTTTTCATACCCCTACAAAGGTCCCTTGCGCGCTGCCTTGTTAAGCAGCGCGGAAGGCATAGGCCAGCCAGTCGTTGATGGCGGTTGCATCGGTGTTTTCCAGGGGCCCCGGCTGGAAAGCGCCGCGGAAGTGAAAAAAGCCCGCCGGGATGGCTGTGACATGGCCGGGATGACCTCGCTGCCGGAGGCTGGCCTGGCGCGCGAACTGGGCCTGGATTACGCGGGTCTGGCGGTGGTCTCCAACTGGGGCGCCGGAGTTGTCGATCACTTGATCTCAGAGGATGACATCGCCGAAACATTGCGAGAACCTATGGCCCGGGTCAGGGCGATAGTACAGGCCCTGGTACAAACACTCTCTAACCTGGATTGACCGAAATGGCGCAACCGTATCCTGAATTGCTTTCTCCGCTGGACCTTGGATTCGTCACGTTGAAAAATCGCGTGTTGATGGGATCCATGCACACGGGCCTGGAAGACCGGGCCAAGGACTATCCCCGGTTGGCCGCTTACTTTGCAGAACGAGCCGCCGGCGGCGTAGGTCTGATAGTCACCGGCGGCATGGCGCCCACGATTTCCGGCTGGCTGGCGCCGTTTGCTTCTTCGATGATATTTCCCTGGCAGGTCAGGCATCATCGGCTGGTCACCGACGCGGTTCACGCCGAAGATGGGCGGATTTGCATGCAGATTCTGCACGCCGGCCGCTATGGTTATCATCCATTGTCCGTCGCTCCCAGCGCGATTCAGTCACCCATCAGCCCCTTCAAACCCCGCGCGCTCTCCCGCTACGGCATCAAGCGCGAGATTCGCGGATTTGTCCGGGCTGCAAGACTGGCTCAAAAAGCAGGTTACGACGGTGTGGAGGTGATGGGGTCTGAAGGGTATTTCATCAATGAATTCACGACGCCACGAGTCAATCGCCGTGAAGATGAATGGGGGGGGACAGCGGCTGGGCGTTACCGGATTGCAGTCGAAATTGTTAAACGCATCAGGCAAGCTGTCGGTCCCGAGTTCATTATCATTTACCGGCTGTCCATGCTGGATCTGGTTCCCGACGGCAATAGCTGGGAAGAAATCGTGGCTCAGGCAAAAGCAATCGAGGCAGCCGGTGCGACGATCATCAATACCGGAATCGGCTGGCACGAAGCCCGCATTCCCACCATAGCCACGATGGTGCCCAGGGCTGGTTTTTCCTGGGTGACGCGGAAACTCAAGGGACAGGTTGGCATACCGCTGGTCACGACCAACCGGATCAATACGCCTGAAGTAGCTGAGAAAGTGCTGGCGGAAGGCGATGCCGACATGGTTTCGATGGCTCGACCGTTGCTGGCCGATTCCGAGTTCGTGGTGAAAGCGGCAGCAGGCCGGGCGGACGAGATCAATATCTGCATCGCCTGCAACCAGGCGTGCCTGGACCATACGTTCAGCCGCCAGACTGCTTCCTGCTTGCTGAACCCCAGGGCCTGCAGGGAAACCGAACTGAATTACGTACCCACGCAAAAGCCGAAAAACCTGGCGGTTGTAGGGGCCGGGCCGGCCGGGCTGGCTTTCTCTTGCGTTGCCGCTGAACGTGGTCACCGGGTGACATTATTCGATTCTGCACCTCGCATTGGGGGGCAATTCAACATGGCCAAACGCATTCCGGGTAAAGAGGAGTTCTACGAGTCACTCAGGTACTACGGCAGGCAACTCGAATTGCGCGGCGTCGATGTCAGGCTCAGCACCCGGGCAGAGGTCGATGTGCTGAAGGGATTCGACG
>JAOUCS010000076.1 GCA_029859645.1 Lysobacterales bacterium
CTCCAGGTGTTCGGCGGAAACGGCCCCCAGTTCAGCGGCCAGCAGGGCACCTCCGCCGTCGGCAAGCTGGTCTGCATGCACTTTTGCCTGCAGCCCGTGTGTTATCGCCGTTTGCAGTATCCTTCGTGCCTCTTCAACGGTATAGGCGCCTGTTTCGACAAAGACGTCGCAGAACCGGGCCAGCCGCTGTTCCGCGATCGTGGGGATGAGTTCGTTGCACAGCAGGCGGATGTAGTCGTCCCGTTTTTCCCGGTATTCGGGGGGTACGATATGTGCTCCAAGAAAAGTGGCTACCAGGTCTACCGGATGGGTCCGGTCCAGTTCCCGGTAAACCTCCAGCTGTTTCAGTTCGTTGTCGTAATCGAGGCCGTAGCCGCTCTTGCACTCCACGGTTGTCACACCCAACGCCAGCATGGCGTCGAGTACCTTTGCCGCTTTGTTTTCCAGCTCGGCTGCGCTGGTGGAACGGGTAGCCGCCACGGTACTGGCAATACCCCCTCCGCCAGCCGCGATGTCCTGGTAGCTGGCGCCTTCGATGCGCCACTGGAACTCATCGCCACGCCAGCCCCCGAAGCAAAGGTGGGTATGGCAATCAACCAGGCCGGGAATGACCAGGCGGTTGCCGCCGTCGATGGTCGGCTCATTCGCATATTCCGCCGGCAGCTCAGGTTCCGGTCCCACCCAGCAGATCGTGTCGCCACGCCAGGCAACAGCAGCGTTATTGATCAGGCCGGCGTCTTGCTGTGAATGGCCCGGGGGACAGCTGGCAAGCTGCGAAATATTGAGCAGAACCGGCATCAGGCCAGTGATCCGATGCCGGCTTCAACACCCATGGCCAGTTCACCGCGCCGCAGAATTTTGGCGCACAGGTCCAGGTCGTTGCGCACCTCGTAATCTTTTTGTGCATGCGAAATCTGGCTGCGCAGCAACTCGTGGGCGATCAACACGCCCCGGCCGGGTTTCAGCGGGGCGCGGAAATCCAGTGCCTGGGCAGCAGTCAGGAACTCGACCGCAAGCACCCGTTCAACGTTACGCAGCACCGACAGCAGTTTCAGTGCGCTGATCGATCCCATGCTGACATGATCTTCCTGGCCCATGCTGGTGGGAATGGAGTCAACACTGGCGGGGTGGCAAAGAATCTTGTTTTCCGAAACCAGGGCCGCCGCTGTGTACTGGGGCATCATGAAGCCGGAATTGACCCCGGTGTCTTTCATCAGGAGCTTGGGCAAGCCGTCATGCCCTTCCAGCAGGAGGTAGGTCCGCCGCTCAGAAATGCTGGCCAGTTCCGCCAGCGCGATCGCGGCAAAATCCATCGCCAGCGCCAATGGCTGGCCATGAAAGTTACCACCGGAGATGATGTCGCCATTATCAAACACGAGCGGATTGTCGGTTACAGAATTAAGTTCTGTTTCAATGGAACTGACCGCGAACGCCAGTGCATCGCGGCTGGCGCCATGCACCTGGGGTACGCAGCGCAGGCAGTAAGGATCCTGTACGCGGCCGCAATCACGGTGTGAATCCATGATTTCACTTTCGGCCAACAGTTTCCGTACGTTGCCTGCTACCGTGATTTGCCCCGGATGGGGGCGTATGTTGTGAATGCGGGGGTCAAACGGGACAGCGCTGCCCTGGAGCGCTTCCAGGCTCATCGTAGCGAGTATGTCAGCTTCTTTTTGCAACACCAGGGCACGCTCGAGCACATAAGCGCCGTACGCGGTCATCAGCTGGGTGCCATTGATCAGCGCGAGGCCATCTTTTTCCTTCAGTTGCACCGCCTCGATGCCCCGCAGATCCATCGCGGTTGCGGCAGCCATCTTGCCGCTCTCTGTTTCGTTCCAGACTTCGCCGCGGCCAATCAACGGCAGGCACATATGCGCCAACGGAGCCAGGTCGCCGGAAGCGCCTACACTGCCGCGGCTGGGCACCCAGGGGGTCAGGTCCGACTCATCGAAGGCCAGCAACTGCCTGAACGTGGACCGCGAGATACCGGACTGGCCCAGTCCCAGTGCATGGATTTTCAATTGCAGCATCAGGCGCGTGATATTGGCCGGAACCGGATCACCGACTCCGCAGGCATGGCTCAGCAGGATGTTTTGCTGCAGTTCCGCCAGTTGCTCTTTGTCAATCCGCTTGTTGGCGAGAACGCCAAAGCCTGTGTTGATTCCGTAGTGCGCCAACCCGTCGCCGAGGGCAGCGACGACATGCTCCCGGCTACGGTCAACGGCGTCATGGCCAGCCCGCAGGGTTGCCATGCTGGAGGCCAGGTCGGCATACAGTGTCTTTACCCGGATCATGTCATCAGCCGTTGACCATGGGCAGGTCGACGCCTCTTTCCGCGGCGGTTTCCACGGCGATGTCGTAACCGGCGTCAGCGTGCCTCATAACACCGGTTCCCGGGTCAGCCGTCAGGACCCGCTCCAGTCTGCGGTCTGCTGTTTCCGTGCCATCCGCAACGCACACCATGCCGGCATGCAGCGAATAGCCGATGCCAACACCTCCGCCATGATGGATCGATACCCAGCTGGCCCCGCAGGCCGTATTCAGCATGGCGTTCAACAAGGGCCAATCGGCAATGGCATCCGAACCGTCCAGCATGGACTCGGTCTCGCGGTTGGGTGAAGCGACCGAGCCGGTATCCAGGTGGTCTCGACCAATCACCAGCGGAGCGCTCACTTTTCCGTTTTTGACCAGCCAGTTGAATTTAAGGCCAGCCTCCGCGCGTTCACCGTACTCCAGCCAGCATATTCGCGAAGGCAGTCCCTGGAACTGAACCTTTTCCTGTGCCTTGTGGATCCAGCGGTGCAGGGCTTCCTTGTGTGGGAACAGCTCCAGGATGGCATCATCCGTTGCCTTGATGTCGGCAGGATCACCGCTCAGCGCAGCCCATCTGAAGGGACCGGCGCCCTTGCAGAACAGTGGGCGGATATAGGCCGGTACGAATCCCGGGTAGTCGAAAGCCTGCGGCATGTTCCGGTGGTCAGCGACCTGTCCCCGCAGGTTGTTGCCATAGTCAAAGCAGATCGAACCCTTGTTCTTCAGATCGAGGATGGCCTGCACGTGCACGACCATGGAATCGAGTACTTCGTTATCGTATTTTTCCGGATCAGACTCGCGCAGGTTGTCAGCCGCTTCGAGTGAATAGCCGGCAGGGATGTAGCCAAACCTGAGATCATGTGCGGACGTCTGATCAGTGATGACGTCGGGCACGATGCCCCGCCGTTCAATCTCGGGAAGAACCTCAGCGATATTACCCAGCAGGCCCACCGAGTAGCCGCCCTGCGCCCGGTCAAGAAGTTCCAGCGCTTCATCCAGGTTGTCGGACATGACATCGCAGTAGCCGGTGTCTACCCGCCGCTGAATACGCCAGGGATCAACCTCCACGGCCAGGCACAGGCCATCGTTCATGGTGACCGCAAGGGGTTGGGCGCCGCCCATACCGCCCAGGCCGGCGGTCACCACCAGCCTGCCTGCCATGCTGCCACCAAAATGCTGATTCGCACATTCAGCGAACGTTTCGTAAGTCCCCTGCACGATGCCCTGTGAACCGATGTAGATCCACGACCCGGCGGTCATCTGTCCATACATCGTCAGGCCCTTGTCCTCCAGGTCCCTGAATACATCCCAGTTGCCCCAGCGCGGCACCAGGTTCGAATTTGCAATCAGCACGCGGGGCGCTTCGTCATGAGTTCGAAAAACCCCCACCGGCTTGCCGCTCTGGATCAACAGCGTTTCGTCGTTTTTCAGTCTCGTCAGGGTTTGAATGATACGGTCATAGCATTCCCAGTTGCGTGCGGCCTTGCCGGTGCCGCCATAGACAATCAGTTCATCCGGTTTTTCCGCCACATTCGGATCAAGGTTGTTCATCAGCATGCGCATCGCTGCCTCCTGGTGCCACCCGACACAGCTGATGGAAGATCCGGTGGGGGCATGAATGGGGGAGCGGCCTGCAGCCTTGTAATTTTGCGGATTTACACTCATTATCGTGCCTTGGAGTCCGTGAACTGAAGGACTTTTTATTATAAAGGAACCCGGCTTGATCAGCCGGGTCTTTATTATCTGAGGCTGAAGCTTTTCATTGAGCGAATGAGAAACTAAGAGGATCGGAATGTGGCAGTAATTTTCAAACCCAGGGCCTGGTTTTTACTGGTCGCCCTGGCATGCGCAGGATTAATGGGCTTCGCGCTGTACAAGCAGCACATGGACTTTGTCGATCCGTGTCCGCTTTGTGTTTTTCAGCGCATCGCGTTCATGTGCATCGGGGCGATTGCCCTGGTCGCGGCGCTACACAATCCGGCACGAGTCGGCCGCTTCGTTTATGCCGGCCTGGTTTCACTGGCGGGTCTCGCGGGCATGGGTATTGCCGGCAGACACCTCTGGTTACAGAACCTGCCGCCTGAACTGGTGCCCGATTGCGGCATGGGCCTGAACTACATGCTCGACACCATGCCCTTCTCGCGGGTTCTGGCGGAAGTTTTCCAGGGTTCCGGCGAGTGTGCCGAGGTCATGTGGACTTTCCTGGCCCTGAGCATGCCCGCCTGGACATTCGTCTGGTATGCAGGCATCACTATCGGTACTATCTGGGTCGTGGCAGCGGCTAACAAAACTAAGGTTTGACGCAAATGAATAGTGCAGCAAGTTCCGGGTCTACAGTTCCGGTGCAGGAAGTCAATCTCGCAGCAGACTGGAAGCCGGCGTCCTGGCAGAATTTCCCAGCGCTTCAACAGGCAAATTATCCGGATCCGGAGGCGCTCAATAGCGCGCTGCGGAAACTGGCGGATCTGCCACCGCTGGTCACCTCCTGGGAAATCCTGTCGCTACGCGAGCAGATCGCTGAAGCCCAGGCTGGCAAACGCTTCGTGCTGCAGGGCGGCGATTGCGCGGAAAGTTTCGAGGAGGTCTGTTCGCCGCTGATCACCAACCGGCTGAAGGTGTTGTTGCAGATGAGCCTGGCGCTGGTGCATGGCCTGCAGATGCCGGTGGTTCGGATCGGCCGGTTTGCCGGCCAGTACGCCAAGCCACGGTCTTCCGACCTGGAAACCCGTGACGGTGTCACGCTGCCCAGTTACCGCGGTGACCTGGTCAACGCGTTCGAATTCACCGAAGCATCGCGAATTCCTGATCCCGACCGTTTACTCAAGGCGCATGCGTATTCGGCGATGACGATGAATTTCGTCCGTTCGCTGGCTGACGGCGGATTTGCGGATGTGCACCACACCGAATACTGGGATCTCGGTTGGCTGGAACATTCCCCCCTTGCCGATGAATTCCATAAACTTACAGAAAGCCTGGGACAGTCGCTGCGCTTCATGGAAACCATCACCGGGCGCGACGTCGGCAGCCTCAAGCGGGTGGATTTTTTCACCTCGCACGAAGCGTTGCACCTGCACTATGAGCAGGCGCAAACCCGCCAGGTGCCGCGGCAGTGGGGTTGGTTCAACCTGGGGACCCATTTCCCATGGATCGGTATGCGGACTGCGGATCTCGACGGCGCGCATGTCGAGTATTTTCGAGGTATCAGGAATCCTCTGGGGATCAAGGTGGGTCCGGGCATGGACAAGGATTGGCTGGCCGCGCTGTTGGAAAAACTCAATCCGGGACGTGAGGCCGGGCGCATCGTGTTGATTCACCGCATGGGTGAAGCAAAGATCGAGCAGCATTTACCACCGTTGATCAAAGCGGTGCAGGACACCGGCAGCCCGGTGTTGTGGATAGCCGATCCGATGCATGGCAACACCGAATCCACTGGTGACGGCATCAAGACCCGCCGGTTCCGCAAAATCATGGGTGAAATGGACCTGGCATTCGAGATCCATCGGGACAACGATTCCCGGTTGGGTGGCGTTCACCTGGAACTGACCGGTGAGAACGTCACCGAGTGCACGGGAGGAGCGCGTGATCTGTCGGATGAAGACCTCAAACGGGATTACAAATCGACCGTCGATCCCCGCCTCAACTATGAGCAGTCACTGGAAATAGCGATGCTGATCGTGAGGAAACATCGCCAGGCGGGTTGAGGTAAGGCATGCTCAAACGCTGGTTGATCTCGCTTGTCCTGCTGGCCTGCCAATGGCCTGCCGTCGTGCCTGCCCAGGCGGGTGATCCCGCCGCTGATGCAGCGTCTGTCACTCATGAACTGGGTTTTCCTGACAGGAATAATCAATATGTGCAGGTCCGTTCCGTTTTCCAGGCGCAGGGAGATTCACTGCACCTGTATCTTCCTTCGTGGACTCCCGGTTCCTACCTGATTCGTGATTTTGCCACCAACCTGGAAAAGCTGAGGGCCAGTGACGCCGGCGGCAAGCCGTTGAATATCAGAAAACTGTCTACCCATCACTGGCAGGTCGAATCCGGCGGCGCCAGGCGCGTTACGGTCGAATATGACGTCTGGGCCGGGCGCAGGAACGTCTCTGAAAGCTGGGTCGAAGCGGAATTTGGCTTGCTGAACGGGGCGGGGATTTTCCTCTACAGCGAACAGACCAGCGGCCTGCCGCAAATTGTCCGGATTCAATTGCCTGAGGGCTGGGGTTCAATCCAGACTTCGCTGGAGAAAACAGGGACTGACGGTGAGTTCATAGCGGTGAATTACGATGAACTGGTCGACAGTCCGATACTCGCAGGCAATCCAGTCGTTTACGATTTTGATGTGAACCGCCACCCTTACTCGCTGGTCATGCTGCGGGAAAACCCTCTCTGGGATGGTAAAAAAGCAGCCGACGACGTGGCTGAGATCGTACGGGCCCAGCAGGACTTCTGGGGCGTGAACCCGTTCGACCGGCGCTACCTGTTCCTGAACCTGTACATGGATAAGTTCGGCGGCCTGGAGCATGACCACAGTACGGTGATGATGTGCAGCCCCTGGCAGATGCGCGGGAAAACGGACTACATCAAGTGGCTGGGGCTGGTGTCACACGAATTTTTCCATTCCTGGAATGTCCGTCGAATGCGGCCGCAGGCGCTGGTCGATTACGATTACTCCGGCGAAGTGCATACACGCGAACTTTGGCTGGCCGAGGGCTTGACCAGTTATTACGACAACCTGCTGCTGTTTCGTGCGGGTTTGATCGATGTTGGCGATTATTTCGAACTCCTGGCCGAGGAGATGCGCAAGTATGAAACCACGCCGGGCCGCACCGTCAGATCGGCGGAACTGGCGTCCTTCGACACCTGGATCAAGCATTACAAAGAGGATCCCAACAAGGTCAACAGTACGGTTTCCTATTACGTCAAAGGCGGCCTTATCGGATTCGTCACCGACATGGAGATCCGCCGGGCTACCAATGGCCGGGATAGCCTGGACACGGTGATGAGAGCGATGTACTCGCAATATGGTCCTCGGGAATCGGGCCTTTCCGGCTATCCACCGGGCGCTTTCGAGCAGCAGGTGGAGTCGGTCGCTGGACCCGCCGTGCGCAAGACGGTGGAGGAAATGCTGCAGACAACCACGGACCCTCACATTGATGAGTCGCTCGCCTGGTTCGGCCTGAATCTGCAACGTACGCCATTGAACGACAATGGCGAGGACGAATCAGCAGGTATTGGCGTCAAATGGCAGGAATCCGCTGCTTCATTGTTCGCGGAATACGTTGTGCGGGGTTACCCTGCGGCAGCGGCCGGTGTTTTACCCGGCGATGAACTGCTGGCCATCAATGGCTTTCGGGTTGCGCCGGATAACTACCTGGCTCGATTTTTGAAACTGGAACAGGACGAACAGGTGGATCTGACGCTGGTACGTGACGGGCGCCTGCTGACGGTGTCGATGGTTACCGGTCCTGAAATTCCCGACAGTTACGTCATCCTGCCGGATTCCCGGATCAATAACCGGGAGAAACAGCGCATGGAGGCCTGGCTGGGGCGTGAGCTCCAGTTTCGATAATTTCCAATGGGAGAAACCCTCTAAAATACCGGGCGCCCAGGCACATTACCGCTTCCGGGGCAAACCCCGGCGCGCAGCCCATCATGGATCCGGAGATCCGGGGTCCTGTGCTATCGAGGCCTGGTGATCTTCCAGCACCTGGTACAGGGGGAAATCCACCCAGGTATCGTTCAGGTAATTGAGTTCAGGTACTTCCTCTTTAGGATCCACCAACAGGTTGTAGACGGATGGATAAGCCATGGTCCTGATCGCATAGCTGTCTTTGTCCATTTCCTTCAAAAGCAGTTTCCAGTTACGCCATTTCACGCCGAACAGCTCATTACCGATGTAAATGATGACGGACTCACGGGCGGATTTTTCCGACTTTCCCATCAGGAATTGGGACTGGTCGACCCCGTCCATGGTTCGATCATCCGGAATCCCCGCGCCAACGATTTTGGCCAGCGTTGGAAACAGATCGATCTGGTGGACAATTTCATTGGATACCTGTCTCGGGGGGATTTTCCCGGGCCAGCGGACCAGGAACGGAACCCGCAGCGAACCTTCATAGGGTGAAAACATGCCTCCTCGCCAGGGGCCGGTAAATCCGAATGACCTGGGCACACCTTCACGGCCGTTGTCGGAGGTGAAGATGAAGATGGTGTTTTCCTTCAATCCGAGCCGGTCGATCGTATCGAGGAGTTCACCCACGTAGGCATCGGTCTGCGCCAGCACGTCCGCAAAACTGCCGTTGCCGGTCTTGCCGTAATAGTCCGGGTGGGGATCGACCGGTTCATGGGTTTGCGTGTAGGAGAGAAAGGTAAAAAACGGCTGCCCGGATTTGGCTTTGCGCTTGATGAAATCAATGGCCTGGTCGGTGATGTCGCGATCGATCGTGGTGCGCTTTTTTCGATCATAAACTTCCAGTTGTTTGGGCTTTTCTCCCCGCTTCGACGACATCACGTGCGTAAAAACGGCATCTGGATGACTGCCGGGTGTAAAGCTGTTGCTGTCCGGCCAGAAGGCCCGGTCTGATGACCTGGGGATTCCAATCCATTCATCGAAGCCCTGGTCCGTGGGATAACGGCCCTCGGTATCCCCCAGGTGCCACTTGCCGAAAATAGCCGTCGCGTAGCCAGAGTCGGACAACATCTCGGCCAGGGTGATTTCCCATTTTGTGATCCCGTACCAAACGCCCCTTGGCGGACCGCCTGGCCGCTGCCGGGTGCGAATTCCGTAACGGCCGGTCATCAAAGCCGAGCGGGAAGGCGTGCACTCTGCTTCGACGTTGAAATTTGTGAGTTGGAAACCTTCGGCTGCAATGCTGTCGATCCTGGGGGTTGCGGCTCCGCGCATTACACCTCCGCCATAAACGCCGATTTCGCCATAACCGAAATTGTCCATCAGCACCAGGACGATATTGGGTTTGGCGTCATCGACGGTTGCCGCAAGGGCGATGGGAGCCGAAATGATAAAGAGCGGAAGAAGAGCCACGGCTTTGAGAAATCGCATCGTTCGAAACCTCACTTTCGGGAAAGATACCAATACACGGGCCAGGACAAGGCTACCATCGCCAAAGCATATAGTGCAGTTTCTCTCTCAGCATACGCCTGGAACAGGGTGATCACGGTCCATCCGGCCAGGCAGAAAAACGTACTGTAGGGATGACCCCACGCACGATACGGGCGGTCGCTGCCAGGTTCACGTTTGCGCAATATGATGACGCCAACGATAACCGCCAGGTAAAGAGGTATATAAAAAAAGACGGAAAGCAGCAACAGGAATTCGAATCCGCCCAGGCAGATCAGGCCGACGGAGAGAATCCATGTGATCAACACCGCGAACACCGGGTTCCCGCCTTTCCCAACCTGCTGTGCACGCTTGGTGGCAAAACCATCCACGGCCAGCGCCTGGAGAATTCGCGGCCCACCCATGTACGCCAGGTTCTGATGGCTCAGCAGTATCAGGATTGCTGCTACCACCACAATGCTGCCAGCCGTTGGAGAAATGACAAGTTCAAGCGCCTGCGCCAGCGCAAGCTCACTGCCCGCGAGGGCTGCCAGCCCCACGCTATTGACCAACGCGGTATTGATCAACATGTACAGGGCGATCACGATGATGACCCCCTTGATGCAGGACCGCGCTACAGCACCGGCGCCCCCCTTGATTTCGCCGCTGAAATAAGAAGCGAACAGCCAACCATCGTATGTGAATATGATGGTCGCAATCACCAGGCTCCAATCGCCCGGGGTGGTGTTGGTGAGACTCGACCGCCCGCCGTTGGTGTCGGACGGGGATACAAAAAATAACAACAGCGCCAGAACGATGATGACCAATGCGATGGCTGTTGTCGCAGACTGTTGAATGAAGGCGCTCAGAGCAATGCCGCGAAGCTGAAGTGCCGCGAATGCCGTGGTCACCACGATTGCCATCTCCATATGCCAGTGGGCTGCTTCAGGAAAAAGAATCGCCACGAACTCCATGATGACTACGGCCTTCAGGGCGATATCCGCCACGAAGCTCAGCCAGTCAACCCAGCCGATAACGAAGCCGGGATACGGACCAAAAGCCCGTCGAATGAGCGCATAAGTGCCGCCGGAGCGCGGCGTCATGCCAATCAATTCGGCAACGACAGCGGTGCTCAGCAAAACGAACAGTCCACCAAGCAGCCACAGCGCAAGATAAAAAAGCGGATCCGGAACGAACTCGGCGATATAGCCAGGGCCGCGCAGTATTCCCAGGCCAATGACGCCGCCAATAGTTACAGCCAGAACAAATTTACCGGGTAATGCGCGAGTCGGATTTTGTTCTGTCACTGCGATGTGTTTCCTTTCAGGAAACGGTCAAGTTAGCACATTGAATTGTGCCGGAGGAAACTGGCCGTCAATCTTCTGCCTTTTGGCGGCCGGCCCGCTTGCGCTCATGTTCCAGCAGGTGGGTCTTGCGAATTCTGATCGCTTTCGGGGTCACTTCCACCAGTTCATCGTCTTCGATAAACTCCAGGGCCTGTTCCAGCGTCAATTTCATCGGTGAGGCCAACTGCACGGCGTCGTCTTTCAGCACGGTGCGCACGTTTGTCAGTTGCTTGCCTTTCAAAGGATTCACAGTCAGGTCGTTGGCGCGGCTATGGACCCCAATGATCTGGCCCTCGTAGACGTCAACACCCGGCTCGATAATCATCCTGCCGCGGTCCTGCAGGTTGAACAGGGCATAAGCCAGCGCCTTACCGGTACCGTTGGAGATCAGCACGCCGTTGTTGCGGCGTGAAATGTCGCCGGGTTGGTGGGGTCCATAGTGGTCGAATACATGGAACATCAGGCCGGTTCCTGCGGTCAATGTCCTGAATTCAGACTGGAATCCGATCAGGCCGCGAGCCGGTATCTGGTAGTCCAGCCGCACGCGCCCTTTGCCGTCCAGCTGCATGTTCTGCAGTTCACCCCGGCGCTCCCCGAGGCGTTCCATGACAGAGCCCTGGTAGTCGCTGACCAGGTCGACCACGAGTTGCTCATACGGTTCTTCCTTACCGTGGTCGGTTTCGTGGATGATCACTTCCGGCCTCGAAATGGCCAACTCGTAGCCTTCACGGCGCATGGTTTCGATCAGAATGGAAAGGTGCAGTTCGCCGCGGCCGGATATTTTGAAGCGCTCAGGGTTTTCCGTGTCTTCCACTTTCAGGGCCACGTTATGGCTCGCCTCGCGCTGCAGCCGCTCGCGCAGTTGTCTGCTGGTCAGGTATTTGCCGTCGCGACCGGCGAAGGGTGAGTTGTTGACCCGGAAAGTCATACTGATGGTGGGCTCGTCTACCGTCAACGCGGGCAGGGCTTCCGGAGCACTGCGGTCACAGAGCGTATCGGAAATCTGCAGGTTTTCAACGCCTGTGATAGCAATGATGTCACCGGCCTGGGCGGCTGCGACTTCAATCCGGTTCAGTCCATGGAACCCCAGAACCTGCAACACCTTGGCATTGCGCTGACGGCCGTCAGGGTCGACCACGCAGATCTGCTGGTTGGCCTTAATGCTGCCACGCTCGACACGGCCGATGCCGATCACGCCGACATAGGCGCTGTAATCCAGCGAGCTGATCCGCATCTGGAAGGGGCCGTCGATGTTGACAGGTGGGGGAGCAACTTCCTTTACGATCGTCTCGAACAGCGGGCGCATATCACCGTCACGGACGTCTTCTTCCATGCCGGCATAACCCTGAAGGGCAGATGCATAGACCACCGGGAAATCAAGCTGCTCGTCACTGGCTCCGAGCTGGTCGAACAACTCGAAGGTCTGGTCCAGTACCCAATGCGGGCGGGCGCCGTCCCGGTCGATCTTGTTGATGACCACGATCGGTTTGAAGCCCATTTCGAAAGCCTTTTGCGTGACGAAGCGCGTCTGCGGCATCGGCCCGTCGACTGCATCGACCAGTAACAGGACGGAATCGACCATGCTCAGGATGCGTTCAACCTCACCGCCAAAATCAGCATGTCCTGGAGTATCGACGATATTGATATTGTATGTTGTCTCGCCGTCGTTCCAGGTAATGGCGGTATTCTTGGACAGAATCGTGATGCCCCGTTCTTTTTCCAGTTCATTGGAGTCCATCACACGTTCCGGCGTGGCGGCGCGCTCCCCCAGGGTTCCGGACTGCTGCAGCAGCTGGTCAACCAGGGTGGTCTTGCCATGGTCCACGTGGGCGATGATGGCGATGTTTCTGAGGTTTTCAATCACGGTACGGTCCTTTCCGACAGGCGCGCGCACGTTACAGGGTTTCCCCTGTAAAATCAAACACTCATTTACCTGACAGAAAAGCCGAGCCGGCCCAGAACAGCAGCCCCGGAGGCGTCTGCGCCATGCACCGTCCAGGCCTGGAAATCCCTGCGTGCAGGGTACTCCCTGCGCAGGCGATCAAATTCAGCTGCGCGCTGTTCGGGCGACAAGGGAATGAGACGGCCCATGGCCTCATCATGCAGGGGCACAAAACAGGCCGCTTCGAGTGCGGTGGTCAGCGGGTCTTCGCCGGTTGCGAGCATGAGTTCCGGCTGTTGCAGGTCGGTGACAGATGTCTTGCTGCCTGGCGCTGTGTGCGGATTGATTCCGGCCCAGTCGCAAAAAGCATGGTATACGATCCGCGTCCCGTTGCGCTTGCCATCTTCGCTGTAGCCGGCCACGTGCGGCGTTGCCACCAGGGTTCTCGATAGCAGATCACTGCTGAAGAAAGGTTCTCCGGGCCATACGTCCAGCGCGGCATGCAGCCTGCGGCTGAGCAATTCTGCCAGCAGGGCGTTGCCGTCGATCACGTCACCGCGGGCGGCATTGACCAGCAGAGCATGGTCCGTCATCTGTGCCAACTGGTCGGCGCCGATCATGCGGTAGGTCGGATAAGGCCCTTCGTCTTCCAGCGGGACATGCAGGCTGACGATATCGCAGCCGAGCGCGTCTTGCAGGGAAACCAGTCCGGCTTCGCCCTGGTCTTCCAATGGAGGATCATTGGCCAGCGTGTCCACGTCCAGCACTCGCAGCAGCCGCTGCAGGCGGGAGCCGACATTGCCGCGTCCGACAATACCCACTCGCTGCTGTTGCAGGGGGCGCCCGAGGCGCTGGCAGGCCAGCCAGATCATTGCCAGGGTATATTGGGCTGCGGAATCGGCGTTGCAGCCGGGGGCGTTGCTCCAGGCGATGCCGTTTTGGTCAAGCCATTCTATGTCCAGGTGATCGGTGCCAATGCTGGTAGTCCCTACAAAGCGAACCCGGCTATTTCCCAGCAAGTCGCGGTCTACCCGCGTCGCGGTCCGGATGATCAAGATTTCCGCGTCTTCCACGTCCGAAGCCGAAATGCTTCGTCCATCCATGAATTCAAGGTCACCGTGATTCCCGAAAGTAGTCCCCGCGCCGCGGATGTTCTGGTCTACGATGATTTTCAATCGATCAGTACCCGGCGGCCTGCCCATCCTTGCGGGATTCCGATGCACCGATGTAAACACCGTATTCGGGGTGCTTCATGATGGCCTGGTAGCCGCCATAGGGGCCGTGCGCATATTCGATGTTGTGACCCCGCTTCATCAGCTCGCGGATGACCGCGTAGTCAATGCCCGTTTCCAGGTTGGCGGTGCCGCCGTCGGTCATCGACTCACCGGTAGGCTCACTGCTTCCGCTATGGTGGATACGGGGCGCGTCGCCTGCCTCCTGCAGGCCCATCTTGAAATCGACCAGGTTGACCACGACCTGGGCATGGCCCTGCGGCTGCATGCCGCCGCCCATCAGTCCGAAACTGATCAAAGGTTTGCCGTCTTTGGTCACAAAAGCCGGGATGATGGTGTGGAACGGCAGTTTGCCCGGTTCGAAAGAATTGGGGTGGCCGGCTTGCAGGTCGAACAGCTCGCCGCGGTCCTGCAGAACGAACCCCAGGCCCGGGGGTGTCATCCCGGAACCCATGCCGCGGTAATTGCTTTGAATCAGCGAGACCATGTTGCCGTCGCTGTCGGCAGTCGTCAGGTAAATGGTGTCACCTTCGCGCAATACTTCCGGATCTCCGTGAGGGAATGTTCTGGCCGCGCGGGCCATGTCAATCAGGCCGGCCCGGGTGGCGGCATAGTCTTCAGAGACCAGCTTTACCACCGATACATCCATGTAATCCGGGTCTGCATAGAATCGGGCCCGGTCTTCGAACGCCAGTTTCTTGGCTTCCAGGAACAGGTGGATGTAATCCGCTGAACCAAAGCCCATGGAGGCGACATCGAACTGCTCCATGATGCCCAGGATTTGCAGGGCGGCGATGCCCTGGCCGTTGGGAGGAAGTTCCCAGACATCGTAGCCGCGGTAATTCACGGACACCGGTTCTACCCAGCTGCCGGAATGTGCCGCCATGTCCTCATACGAAAGGAAGCCGCCATTGGCCTGCATGTAGTCACCGATAACCTTTGCAATGCCGCCCTTGTAAAAGGCGTCACGGCCTTCTTTTGCAATAGTTTCCAGCGTGTTAGCCAGGTTCGGGTTTTTCCAGAGCTCCCCGGCGTTCGGGGCCCGGCCATCAATGGTCATCTGTTCGATAAAACCGGGGTAGGGCGCCCTGTTTTCGATTGATAAACCCCAGTAGTAAGCGATGGTTTCGTGCACCGGGTGGCCGTTCCTGGCGTAATCGATGGCCGGCTGCAGGATACGTGTCATCGGCAGCTTGCCGAAGCGATCATGCAGCATGAACCAGCCGTCAACGGCGCCCGGGACGGAGACAGGTAAGGGGCCGTAAGGAGGTATCTTGTCGATGCTGTTCTGCTCGAACCACTCCCGTGTCAGCGAACGCGGTGAGCGGCCGGAGCCATTCAGTCCGTATAGTTTTTCAGACTTCGCGTCCCACACGATCGCATAGAGGTCGCCGCCGATGCCATTGCCGGTTGGTTCCATCAGTCCCAGTGCAGCGTTGGCGGCAATGGCCGCGTCGATGGCATTCCCGCCGTTCTTCATGATGTCGAGCGCAATCTGTGTAGCCAGCGGGTGGCTGGTAGCGGCCATCGCGGTGGGCGCCATGACTTCCGAGCGGGTGGCGAACGGTTTGCCGGTGATGCGGTCAGCTGCCAAGGCGAAAACGCTCCAGGCAACCATGAAAATCAAGGCTGAAATTCTGATCAAGACGTTGCTCCCAATTATTACTGCGTGAAAAGCAGAACATTAACGATTGAAACAGGCGGTTTGTGCTCATAATCGGCTAGAATAGTACAGATTTGAATGATCCGAAGGAGTAAAACATGAAACGTCCCGTTCGAGTCGCCATAACCGGCGCTGCTGGTCAGATAGGCTACCAACTTTGCTTCAGAATTGCAGCCGGCGATATGCTTGGTCCCGACCAGCCGGTCGTGTTGCAGTTGCTTGAAATTACGCCCGCGCTGGGCGCACTTGAAGGCGTTGTCATGGAACTGCGCGACGCGGCGTTTCCCCTGTTGACGGATATCGTCGCAACTGATGACGCCGAAGTGGCCTTTCAGGACACGGATTATGCCTTGCTGGTGGGTGCACGGCCACGGGGTCCGGGCATGGAGCGCGCTGATTTGCTGTCCGCTAACGGCGCTATATTCGGCCCACAGGGTGCGGCGATGAACAAGGTCGCCAGCCGTGACATCAAGGTGCTGGTGGTCGGCAACCCGGCCAACACCAACGCCCTGATCGCCCAGTCAGCTGCTCCGGATCTCAATCCACGTAATTTCACCGCAATGACCCGCCTGGACCATAATCGCGCACTGGCACAGCTTTCA
>JAOUCS010000185.1 GCA_029859645.1 Lysobacterales bacterium
CGGGGCCTTTTTCACGGGACAGCTCCAGTGCTTCCTCCCAACCGGCCAGGGCCATTTCCCGGGCGACCTTCTCGGTGAATTCCAACGAATTTTCATCACCGTATTTCATGCCCATCATGGTCAGCGTCGAACCGAGGCCAAGAAAACCCATGCCGTGACGCCGTTTGCGGGCAATTTCATCCCGCTGTTTGCCCAGCGGAAGGCCGTTTATTTCCACCACGTTATCCAGCATGCGGGTAAAAATCCGAACGACTTCGCGATAGCTTTCCCAGTCAAAAGCGGCTTCATCGGTAAAAGAGTTAGCCACAAACCGGGTCAGGTTCACTGACCCGAGCAGGCAGGCTCCATAGGGTGGCAGGGGCTGTTCGCCACAGGGGTTGGTAGCCCGGATATTTTCGCAAAACCAGTTATTGTTCATCTCGTTGATCCGGTCGATCATGATGAACCCCGGCTCGGCAAAGTCATAAGTGGATGACATGATCATGTCCCACATGCGACGGGCGGGTACGGTCTTGTAGATACGGCATGCCACCAGGCCATCTTCCCGCGTGATGTAGCCACGTTTGTCCGGCCATTCACGCCAGATGACCTGCTCCGGATTATCCAGGTCTATGCCATCCGCTTCATGGTCGTTGATTGGAAACGCGAGGGCCCAGTTACCGTTTTCTTCAACCGCACGCATGAACTCGTCGGTGATCAGCAGGGAACAATTAAACTGTCGCAGCCGGCCGTCTTCCCGCTTGGCGCGAATAAAATCCATGGCGTCTGGATGTCCGACTTCGAACGTCGCCATCTGTGCACCACGCCGGCCGCCCGCGGACGAGACGGTGAAACACATCTTGTCGTAGATATCCATGAAGCTCAGCGGGCCTGAGGTATAGGCTCCTGCGCCGGATACATAGGCGCCTTTTGGCCGCAGGGTCGAAAACTCGTAACCGATTCCACAACCGGCCTTCAGCGTCAGCCCTGCCTCGTGTACCTTGTCGAGGATGCCGTCCATTGAATCCCGGATGGTTCCCGAGACCGTACAGTTGATGGTCGATGTCGCAGGTTTGTGCTGCTGGGCACCGGCATTGGAAGTAATTCTTCCTGCCGGTATGGCGCCCCGACGCAAGGCCCATAGAAAAGACTTGTACCACTGTTCCCGCTTTTGCTTATCGTCTTCGACGTCTGCGAGGGCACGCGCGACGCGCTTGTAGGTATCGTCTATATCGTTGTCGATGATTTCGCCGGTTTTTGACTTAAGCCGGTACTTTTTATCCCAGATATCCAGCGAGGCCGCCTGGAAAGGAATGTCTTTAGAATCAGTGCCAATGGCCTCAACCTGCACGCTGCTCATTAATTTTTCCGTGTAATTAGTTGGTTTTGTTACGTTATGGGCACAACTTATTGTGCTCTATTTTTTTTTAAGACACAAGATATTGTGCCCGCGGTGGTAAAAGATACGCCCCTGAAATGGCCCTGTCAAATCAAAATGAAGCCGGACATGATTTGAACCAGATGACAGATTTAATCGAAATTTCAGAGACTTAAATGACATTCAACAAAGATGAAGCTGCTACTGCTGCACCCGAAAGCGGCTGAAATGCGCCAAAACAGGGGATTTCGCTTCGTCGCAAATACTCGATTCAATCACCCTGGCCTGCTCAAATAGCAACGTTTCCCGGCCAGGAGGCCCTATGCTGCACGTCGTTTTGTACCAACCGGAGATACCTCCGAACACCGGAAATATCATCCGCCTTTGTGCCAATGCCGGGGCTGCGCTGCACCTGGTCGGCCCCCTCGGTTTCGTGCTCGATGATGCCCGCCTGAGGAGAGCTGGATTGGACTACGACGAACTAACCATGGTGAAGACCTACGTCAACTGGGAAGCTTTCGGGGAGCAGTCGGGCATACAGCGGCTGTGGGCTTATTCCACCAGGGGAGTCCGGCTGTATCACGACGCCGACTACCGGGATGGCGACGGGCTGTTGTTCGGGCCTGAAACCCGTGGACTTCCTGCTGAAGTGCTTGCATGGATCGGACAGGACCGTATTCTGCGCCTGCCGATGCAGCAACAAAGCCGTAGCCTGAATCTGTCGAATACCGTCGCGGTCGGCCTGTACGAAGCGTCACGCCGACTCGGTTTTCCGGGCTTGAGTTAAACCGCCTTGATCAGACCGTTTCCTTCTTCTGTTCACGTGACAGCAGATTTCTGACACAGGCCTCGGGGTCACGGCCTTCATGCAGTATTCCAAATACTTGCTCGGCGATGGGCATTTCAACGTTGTATCGACCCGCCAGCCTCCAGACCTCCTCGGCCGTTTTCACTCCCTCGACGACCTGTCCGATATCGTCCAGCGCCTGTTCGATGGATTGACCCGCACCCAGTGCCAGCCCCAGCCGACGGTTGCGGGAAAGATCGCCTGTGCAGGTCAGCACCAGGTCACCCATTCCGGTAAGCCCTGTCAAAGTCTGGTCACGCGCACCCAGCGCGCGGCCCAGCCGCATCATCTCGGCCAGCCCCCGCGTCACCAGCGCAGCCCTGGCGTTGTCTCCCAGGCCCATCCCGTCGCAAATGCCGGTGGCGATAGCGAGCACGTTCTTGACCGAACCGCCCAGCTCAGCACCCACGATATCGTCGCTGGTATAGGCCCTGAAATTGCCTCCATGCAGGGCACCGGCAATCTTTTTGCAGTATTCAGGCTGCGTTCCTGCAACCGTCACGGCTGTTGGCAGGTTAGCGGCAACCTCTTTCGCAAAAGACGGCCCGGTAACCACCGCCAGTGGACGCTCGTCACCAAACAGGGCCTGCGCCGGTTCGTGCAGAAACCGGCCAGTCCCGGGTTCCAGGCCTTTGCAGGCCCAGCATATCCCCTGCCCCGGCTTCAACCAGGGAGAAATCTGTTGCAGGACACCGGCAAAGGCATGTGATGGAACGACGATGAGAATTTCATCAGCTGCGCGAACAGCGGTCTCGAGGTCTGGCTCCACCAGCATACCTTCCGGTAACGGATGATCCGGCAGGAACCGCTCATTGCAGCGGGCTGCGCCTATCGCCTCGATGTGTTCGCGATCCCAGTCCCAGAGGATGACCCCGGAGCCCGATCGCATCAGCTGCATGGCCAGCGCCGTTCCCCAGGAACCCGCGCCAAGTACGGCGAACACCGTCCGGTCGCTCAATCGTTTGTCGGAAACTCGGTAGCACCTGCCTCGCCGTTGCCGGGTGAAGCTGCGCCGCTATTCTGTTCTTCCATCATTTGCTGCATACGCTGGGCATACAACTGGTCAAAATTCACCGGCTGCAGCACCAGCGGCGGGAAACCACCTTCGCCTACCAGCGTCGAAATCAGCTGCCGGGCATAGGGAAACAGCGTATTGGGGCACATGGTATTGATGACCGCGTGCGACGCCTGCTCGTTGAATCCGGACATCATGAATATTCCGGCCTGGGCCACCTCGGCCAGGTAGGCTGTTTTTTCATCGACAGTTGCGGTTACCGTTACTGTAAGCACGACTTCGTGAACACCCTCTCCCAGGTCTTCCACGCGTTGAGCGAGGCTCATTTTCACATCGGCCTGGCCCTGCTCCTGGAATACCTGCGGCGCATTGGGCAACTCGAATGAGACATCCTTGGTGTATATCTTCTGAATCTGAAACTGTGCCGTTGCATTCTCTTCCGGTGTCATGACCGGAGTCGGGTTCTGTTCTTCTGCCATCGTTTTATCACTCTGTTTAAGTTGGACCGCTTCCCTGGACGGGATGCGGTAAAAGGGGAATTATCTCACTATTTCGTGGTTACGGGGAACTGATCACCCTGCCATTGCGCCATGCCACCTTTCAGCACAGCCACTTCGGCCGCACCCATTTTTCGCAGATTGGCCGCCGCGCTGACCGCAGTCTGGCCCGACCGGCATACCACCAGCAGCTTTTTATCCTTCAATTTCTCGATCTCTGCATCGGGCTTGGCCAGCCGGGAAGCCTGCAGGTTCCGGGCATTGACGATGTGGCCCTTGTTGAAGTCCGCCACCGGCGATATGTCCACAACCACCGTTGATGGATCATTGATCCACGCCACTGCCTGTGCCGGGGTCAATTCGACCAGGCCCTGGACCTTGCGCATGACTTCAGTCCAGACCAGTAAACCGAGCACTGCCACAAAACCGCCCACCAGAAGCAAATTATTGCCCGCGAATTCTAATACCTGCTCCATTCTGTAATCTCTTTTGTGAAATAATAATGCCGTCCCACAGCTGCCGGTTGAACAGGCGCGTCATCTCAAGCTGTTCTTCCGCCTGTGGGCCTGTCTCATCTGGAGTCAACGCAAGCAAAATGCAAGTGGGTATCGATTGAAAATGAAGGAACAAAACAAACATGGACCTCTCCTCCTGATGATCCTCGATGGATGGGGTCACAGCGACAAAAAGGAGAACAACGCCATCTCGATCGCGGATACCCCGTGCTGGGATCAAATGTGGCGCCAGGACCCACACACATTGATCGAGACATCCGGCGAATCCGTTGGTTTGCCTGACGGACAGATGGGAAATTCTGAAGTGGGCCACATGAACATCGGCGCGGGCAGGATTGTTTACCAGGACTTCAGCCGTATCACCAAGGCCATCAGCGACGGCAGTTTTACAGAAAATACCGCGTTATGTTCAGCCATTGATGCCGCCATCCGCGAGGAGAGCACCGTCCACATCATGGGGCTGCTGTCGCCGGGCGGCGTGCACAGCCACGATGATCATTTCGTCGCGACGGTTGAAATGGCGGCTCGGCGGGGGGCGCCTTCGATCGCCGTCCATGGCTTTCTCGATGGTCGCGACACACCACCCCGCAGCGCACAGGCTTCGATAGAGCGG
>JAOUCS010000186.1 GCA_029859645.1 Lysobacterales bacterium
GCCAGGCTGTCGCTGGGCGCCACCGGAAAAATCACACTGGGAAGCGAAAGCCTCGAATCCAAGACAGGCAAAGCCAGCAAACAAGTGCCTTTCTCACCCAGTTACTGACAGAAGTTAACCGACTGCCCAGGGCCCAGTACACCCCCCTTAGCCAAGCAGCGGGCCTCGGCATACTCCCAAGGCCAGCAGAGGGTCGGGTAAGTTTAATTTCCAGCCCTTTTGTCAGCCGAGTGAATGAGACGGCCCGCGGCGATTTTCAGGAAGAAAATCGAGAGCCGATGGGACAGGGATGTCCCTTCGGCGCGGTCGCGATCAGGCTGTCTCATTTGCAAGGGAAGCCCCGGGTGTACCCGGGGCCGGACAAGCAGGTTTGGAAAATAAACTTACCCGACCCGCTGCGTGTTCGAAGGAAAAAACTCAGCCCCTGTACAAATCGGAGTGATGATTCTCCTGCGACTCATCCTCCAGCCGATGAATCTCCCACATATCCTTGGCCGAAAACTCCAGGTGCGGCCGCAGTGCCCGCAGGCCGGCCCGGCCGATGTGCTTCTCGAGACGGTGCATTTCCAGCAGCCGTTGCCGGATCTCCTCGCCGACTTCTATCTCTATGTCCTGCTCGCGCGCCAGCAGGATGCTCTCTGCATTCAGCACCAGTTCCGTGTGCAGGCAGAAGTAGTCGATCATCTCCTGGGCGATCGGGGCGGACAGCCGCTCCTTCATGTCGCGCAGGAACCGGCCTGCCTCGCAGCCCGAGAACTCGCCGTGCCTGATCTGCCTGAGCAGCCGTTTGTGCGAAGCGAAGTCCATTTCCAGGAAGTCGTGGATGGTGCGTTCGTCCTTCTCGAACAGCAGGAACAGGACGGCCGGCAGGATCAGCAGGGTGACCACGGTCGACAGGATTGGCGAGACCGGAAAATGGTTGAAAATAGCGTGCAGCAGGAACGCCACGATCAGGCCCGGAACGTACAGCAGCGGATTCATCTGCCGGTGCCGTTCGGTCATCGTTTGCGCGATGATGGCGAACAGGGCAGTGGCGCCGCCGTGCATGATCGCGGTGCCGAAGCCGCGAACCGCCCAGACTCCGTAATGGGCGTCGGAAGCGAAATGCAGGTAGTAAATGTTTTCGATGAACGAGAAACCCGCGCCCACCGTGAAGCCGAGGATTCCGGCGTCGATCAGGAAGCCGATGCGGTGGGTCCGAAACAGGAAAATGATGATGCTGGCTTTCACCAGTTCTTCCACCATGGGCGCGACGAAGCGCGTGTAGCGGCTGAAATCCAGCGCGATGTTTTCCAGCACGAAGCCGTTGATCCAGTAACAGGCCAGCGCACTGAGGGCGCCGGCGAAAAAGATACGCAGCATAAAATTCGTGCCCAGCAGGCGGTGGCTGTCCAGCCGGTACAATACGATCACCAGCACGATTACCGGCAGCAGGGCGATGATGGATTTAAGTATCGTATCGAGCATTTCTGATCCGGAAAACGCTATGATGCCCAGGCGAAAGAGCCAAAATCATAGCACAGCGTTTGCGAGACATTGATGAGCCAATCACAGCCCTTGAAACGGGTCGAAGAACTGCAGCTGGTGGCAGAAATCGAGAACGCCGCCCGGCGCATCGGGCCGCACGTTTTACGCACGCCGCTGTTTCATTCGGTCTACCTGGATGAACTCAATGGTGGCGAGGTGCGCCTGAAACTGGAAAGCGAGCAGTACACGGGCTCGTTCAAGGCCCGCGGCGCGCTGAACAAGGTGCTGTCGATGTCAGGGCAAGAGAAAAGCGCCGGCCTGGTCACCGCGTCCACCGGCAACCACGCGCAGGGCTTTGCGCGGGCGCTGACCCTGTCGGGCGATCGCGGCCTGGTCTACCTGCCCGAAAACGCTGAACCCTCCAAAGTAGAAGCGCTGCAGCACTACGACGTCGAGTTGGCTTACTACGGCAACAGTTGCGTGGAAACCGAACTGCATGCCAAGCAGCAGGCCGCAGAAAAAGGCATGGTCTGGGTATCGCCATACAATGACCCGATGATCATTGCCGGGCAGGGCACCATCGGCAAGGAAATTCTCCAAGACCTGCCTGACGTCGACGTGGTTCTCGCCACCATTGGCGGTGGCGGCATGATGTCCGGCGTGGCGGCATGGATCAAGGCTCATCGCCCGCAAACCCGCGTTATCGGCTGCCTGCCGGAAAACGCACCCGAAATGTACCTGAGCGCAAAAAAGGGCGAAATCGTCATGCTCGATGACCCGCCCGAGACCCTGTCAGACGGCTCCGCCGGCGGTTGTGAACCCGGCGCCATCACTTTCGACCTGTGCCTGGAACTGGTCGACGACTACCTGTTGCAATCCGAAACGCAGATTGCTGACGCGATCCGCTGGATGGCGGAGAAGCATCACAAGATTATCGAGGGGGCCGCGGGCGTGGCCCTTGGGGCCTTTATGAATAACGCGGAACAGTTTCGGGGCAAGCAAGTGGCGATCGTGATTTGTGGGGCGAATATCACTACGGCGACGCTTAAGGGGCTGCTCTAGGCTGGCATAGGGGCGACGAGGCGCCGGGTACAGACCGGTTTCAGGGACACGCTCAAGACGTCCGTGTGCGCTCTTCGGCTGTTCCCGACAGCCGAAGGTCCCGGAAACCGGTCTGTACCCAACACCTCTCAGTCCTTTGCCAGCCGAATCCTGACCACGCACTATAATTGAAGTAGGGCCCCTTATTTCTGTTGTAGATGGAGGTCGAGATGAACAAGCGATGGGCCATCCCCGTTCTCTTTTTCCTTTTTGCTGTTTTGCCGGCGCCGGCCCGGGCGGATGTCTCGGTGCCGGCGATGTTCAGCGACCACGCGGTGCTGCAAAGGGGCGTCAGCGTCCCGGTATGGGGCAGTGCGGCGGCAGGTGAGGAAGTGACGGTCAGCTTTGCCGGGAAAGACTACTCAACGGTGGCGAACGGCAGCGGTGACTGGATGGTTACGCTCGGCCCGATGGAGGCGAACGGGACAGGGCAAGCAATGACGATTGCGGGCAACAACGTCATTATTATTGACGACGTACTGGTGGGCGAGGTCTGGCTGGGTAGCGGTCAGTCCAACATGCAAAGACCGCTGAGTGATGACTGCTACGCCATCGCAGCTATCGATGATGCGGCCAATTATCCCGGAATGCGTTTCTTCAATGTGACGGCCAGCGGGGGCAGCGTGGCCAACACTTCCTGGGAGGTCAGCGACGCAGATTCAGCCGCTTCGATGTCGGCAGTGCATTATTATTTCGGCCGTCAGCTGATGAGCCTTCAGCCCGGTGTGCCGGTTGGGCTGATCAGCTCTGCCGTGAGCGGCACGGCCATTGAGCGCTGGGCTACCTGCGCGGGCTCCGGCAGCCTGTATACGGGCCAGGTCGCGCCGCTGCAGCCCTACGCCATAAAGGGCGCAACGTGGTACCAGGGTGAGTGGGATTCACGCAGCGCGAACGATGCCCAGAATTATTACTGGCAGTTGCCATGCCTGGTCAACGAATGGCGCAGCGATTGGGGGCAGGGGGATTTTCCGTTTTACGTGGTCCAGATGCCGAAAATGGGGCTCAAGTCGATTCACATCGTGCGAGACGCGGAACTGCAGGCCATGCTGTCCGATCAGAAGGTCGAGATGATTGTGACCATCGACCAGGAGGGGCGCGATGTTCACCCGGCGTGCAAAGATCCTTTTGGGCAGCGCTTGGCCAACCTGGCGCTCAAGCTCGAGTATGGCGTGGACGTGCCGGCTCGCTCGCCCGTTCACAATGCAGCCGCATCGTTCGTCGAAGGTGATTCAATTCACGTGGTGTTCGATCACGTTGCCAATGGGCTTGATTCCGGCGACGGGCTCGCGTTGGCCGAATGGGAAATCGCAGATGCCAATGGCAATTGGTATGCGGCCGATGCGGTCATTTCCGACACCGACACCGATACGGTAATCGTATCGCGCCCGATGCCGATGACATCAAGCCCGGTCTCTGCCCGCTATGCCTACAGCAGTGACCCGGCAGCAAACAACCTGGTCAATTCGGATGGCCTGCCGGCCTCTCCGATTCGCGAAATTACGCCGAATCCGGGTATGGACAACTGTGGCAACTCCGAATGTGGTCAGGAGGAGGACAGCTGTAATTGCTCAGTAGATTGCTGGGATCCACCCGATTCTGAACTCAGCTGCGATGATGGCATGGATGAAGACTGCGACGGTCTCATTGACTGCGACGACGGTGACTGCACAGGTGATCCGCTCTGTGCGAGTACCTGCGGCAACGGCATCTGCGACCCGTCCGAGGACTGCAGAAGCTGCCCCGGCGATTGCGAGGGCGTAACCACGGGTAAACCGTCAAATCGCTATTGTTGCGGTAATGGTGAAGTGGAGGGACCAGAGGGAGATGGGCTCTGTGACGATAATCCGTGACGAGGCGCTGGATACAGGCCGGTTTCAGGGACACGCTCGAGACGTCCCTGTGCGCTTTTCAGCGCAGGCAACGGAGCGATTGCGGTTTCGCTGCAAGCGAAGAAGCGGTCGTGGAGTGCCGTTGCGCGTTGTTCCCGACAGCCGAAGGTCCCTGAAACCGGCCTGTACCCAACGCCTCTCGGTTCTCTGCCAGCTGACGCCTGAGCGGCGATATCTTGACTTACATTTTCAAAAACTTCTCGCAAATGTCGGATATTGTGATAAAATTTTTTTCGGTCGCCCCGGTTGGTTGTCCCCCCCAACCTTCACTGTCCCCCGATAGTGACGGTAACCATCGGGGCGGCCACCTGGGGTGGAATTTGCTACCGTTCATCCGTCCGGCTATGGACGGTATCCCCA
>JAOUCS010000019.1 GCA_029859645.1 Lysobacterales bacterium
TACGCCTGAAAACGCACCCGACGAAGGTGCTTCGCTGGACGATTTCCTGGACCTGCACATCGATCTGGAGGGATATCTGCCAGACGCTGTCGCTCCTGCCTGGCATTTCATGCAGGACTATCCCGTATTACTGGTCGCGGTGATGTTCGTCCTGGGTTACGGCGCGGGCAAGGGATTGCAGTGGCTGATTCGCAGCTCTCTCAGCCATGCGGTGACCCGGACCCAGACAACACTGGATGACAAGCTGATTGATTACCTCACGGCTCCGGTGGTTCAGACAATGGTAATTCTCGCTCTTGTTGCAGCCGAAAAGGCGTTCGTATTCGGTGAATCGGTCGACTGGTTCCTGACCCGCTTGCTGTTTACCTTGCTGCTGTTTCTCTGGGGCAGGGCCTGGTTCAAAGCTATTGCGCTTTTAATTTCGACGTTTGCCGGCAAGAGCAAAGGCACCGGGCTGATGCAGCCGCGCACGCGGCCATTGTTTGAAATGAGCGTCAAGGTCTTGTTGATCGGCGTTCTGATCTGGCTCTTCATGGCCTTGTGGAATATCGACGGCACGGCTTGGCTCGCCTCGGCAGGTGTGATCGGTATCGCCGTGGGTTTTGCCGCCCGGGATACCCTGGCAAACCTGATTTCCGGAGTTTCAATCATTGCCGATGCGCCGTACAAACTCGGCGATTATGTCGTGCTGGATACCGGGGAGCGGGGGGTCGTTACCGAGTTGGGGATGCGTTCCACTCGACTGCTGACCCGTGACGACGTTGAGATTTCGATCCCCAATGCAGTCATGGGGATGGCAAAGATCACCAACGAGAGCGGTGGACCGGCGGTTGAGCACAGAATCCGTATTCCAATCGGTGTCGCCTACGGGACCCGTCCCGCGGCAGTCGTCGAATTGCTTGAGCAAGTTGCAAAGGACGACCCGCTGATCCTGGATCACCCGGTGCCCCGGGTCAGGATGCGCGCATTCGGCGAGAGCTCGCTTGATTTTGAGTTGCTGGGCTGGATCAAGTATCCGGAGCAAAGGGGATTGGCCAGGCACAACCTGTTGGTTGAAATAGAAAGCCGGTTCGCCGAGGCGGGCATTCGCATACCTTTTCCTCAGCGCGATGTTCACCTCAGTACACCACAACAAGTCTCCGATTCCGATTCCGGATAGCGTGCTGCGCCCTTATTCCAGGAGGTATTTTTGCAGAAACAGGATGGCTGCCTGTTCGTAGACATCCCGGTTCTCTTTCCGGCTATAGCCGTGGCCTTCGTTCAACGCCTCGATGTACCAGACGGGCCGGCCGCGACTTCGCAGGGCTCGCACCATTTTCTCTGACTGCCCGGCGGGTACCCTTGGGTCATTGCGGCCCTGCACGACCAGCAGTGGGATTTCGATACGGTCGACGTTATTGAGCGGGCTGATCTGTTCCAGCATGGCGCGAACTTCCGGAATTCTTTCATCGCCGTACTCGTGACGGCGCAAATCCTGCCGGTATTCTTCCGTGTTTTCCAGGAAGGTGACGAAATTACTGATGCCTACCACGTCAACTCCGGCTCTGAGCCGGTCGCTATACATCACCGCAGATGCCAGCACGACATAGCCACCGTAGCTCGCCCCGTAGATGGCGACACGGTCCTGGTCCAGATCAGGCTGAGTGGTAATCCAGTCCAGCAGGGCGCCAATATCCCTGATTGCGTTTTCCCGCAGGCTGCCGTTATCCAGTGAAAGGTATTCGCTGTCATAGCCGGTCGAGCCGCGGATATTCGGTGCAATGATAGCCGCGCCCAACTCGGCGGCCCACATCTGGAAAACGCTGCTGAAAGCCGGCCGATACTGGCTTTCAGGACCACCATGAACATAAATAATCACAGGCACCGGTTGTTTGGATTTCGGCCGGTAGATGAAAGCCGGCACGGTGCGCTGCCGGTCACCATTCATGTCAAAGGTCGGGTAGTGAAACAATTCAGGTTGGATGAAGGCCCGCGTATCGAGGCCGCCTACTTCGCTGAAAGTCCAGCGCTCCAGCGTTTTGAGGCCTTTTGAACCCCGGCCGAGGTTGAGCACGTACACGTCGCTGGGGGATTGAGCCGTACTCAGACTCATCGCGATGCGGCGGTTGTCGGGATTGAATTTCAGCCCGGAAATGATGCCCAGCGGAATGTTATTGACCCGCGTGTACTTGCCGGATTTGGTGTTGAGCAGGTAAAGCCGGCTTACTCCCTCTTCGTTGGTCACGAACGCACCGCGTTTGCCGTCTTCGCTTAATGCGAAATCCGTGACGTCCCAGGGAATTCGCGCCGTGATATAAACTCGTTCCGATTCCGACGACAGGGGTTGCCAGGCCAGTTCTGCGGCATGACCGCGATCATTGGTAATGAAAAAAAATCCTTCGCCCTTACGGTCGAACGAAATGGCGCGATTGCCGGAAGGAAACTCGATATCACCCGCCAGCAGTCGTGACTCCATGCTGTTCAGGTCCAGCACATGAATCCGCGAATCATCCACGGTCAGGAACTGCTGAACCAGCAAGTGCCTGCCATTTTTGCTGAAATCTGCAGGCCCGTACCAGGTGCCCTCGGGCGCTTCCATCAGCAGCGAACCGCTTTCCGGCCGGGCCGGGTCCATCATCCACAGGTCCAAGTGACGTCCGTTGCGCCGGGTGGACTGGAAAGCCAGTCGTTTACCATCGGGGCTCCAGCGGAACTGGCGGTTGCGCGATTCCCCATCCGTGATCAGCCGGGTGCTGGCTGTTTCCGGGTCGAACAGGAAAATCTGGTCTTGTTCACCGCCACCGTCGTCCATGGTGATGGCGAGCTCCTCGCTTTTCTGCCGTCGTCCAATCTCGCCCATCGGCTCCTGGAACCAGGTCAGCTGCAAGCGGGTGCCGCCTGCCGCATGTACCTTGTGAATCTGGCTGATGTCACTGAAGCGGGTCCGGATATACATATTCTTGCCGTCCCGGGTCCAGTCAACAAAAGAGGCCGAGCGGACGTTCTGGTATTGATTCAGCCGGTCGACCAGAGCCTGCGGAATGTCTGGTACACCCTGCAGTATGAGTTGCCCCTCGTTGGTGTTCCATTCGGGGGTCTCGGATGCAAAGGCGCACAGTGGCGCCAGCGTGAGAAACAGCAGGGTCCTGATGTTCATGGAGTGTTCGAAGCCTTCACGCCGGTTTCCTGCAGGCCTTCGACCAGCACCTGTGCCCAGTTCGTCAGCAGCCGTTTTGCCGCGTTGGTATTGCGGGTCCGGTCCATCATGAAAGGCGTTATGTTGCTGCGATCAAACTGGAAATCCAACGCCTTGACCAGCAGGTCGCCCGTAATCGAGTCCCGTAATTCGAGATAAAGTGTCATGTCACCTGCCGATTCGGTGATGTTCCGCGTGGTGCCACCGCGTGGAGTATCGGGCGAGCTGATGTTCAGGTCGACAATGGCAGGGCGAATGATCAGCGTGTCCGGGGCTTGCTCCGTCACCAGCATAAATCCGGCAGACTCCAGTTCCCGGGTAAAAATCTCCCGGAACAGCCCGGCCACGTCGGCCTTGATGCGAGTCATGTCAGAGGCGGTAACGTGGAATGGCCGGGCCTGATTGGTATCGCGTTGCCAGTTTTTCTTGAAGGCGACCTGCGCCTCTATCAATAACAGCTTGTCATACACAGCCAGGTCGGCTTCCGGGTCCATGTACACCAGCCCGAGGCGGGTATCCGGCACGAGCTGCAGGCCATCCTGGGTGGCGGGAGGACTCCGGTCCCGGGCCAGCGCGGCCGTGCAGATCAACAAACCCGTCAACAGTATTGCGATCGCCTTCATTTTCATTATGTGTTGGATATGTCTTGCCATGGTTGCCATAGTTTAACCGGACTGCCGCGATAAATAGAGCGGGTTGGTCTATCGAGCTATACTGTCGGGCGGTAAACCCGGAAAAAACTGCAAACCGATGATCAACCCCCTTCACATAGTCATACTCGCTGCCGGCGAAGGCACCCGAATGAAATCCCTCCGGCCGAAAATGCTACAAACGGTTGGCGGCCGACCAATGCTGGCGCACTTGCTGGATACCGCACTATCACTGCAGCCTGAGCAGGTTCACGTGGTGGTTGGCAACGGCTCTGACCGGGTCCAGGCAGCCTGTTCCGGCTACCCTGTGAACTGGGTACACCAGCAAGAGCGCAGAGGTACCGGGCACGCGGTGATGCAGGCAATGCCGGGCATACCGGACGGTGCTGCAGTGCTGGTTCTGCTGGGCGACCATCCCCTGATTCCGGCTGCGTTGTTACAACAGATGATCACCGAAACCGAACCTCCGCTGGCCATGCTGACCATGGAACTCGACGACCCCACAGGTTACGGACGGATTCTTCGCGATCCCGGCGGTAATATCATCGGTGTCATCGAACACCATGACGCGGCGCCCGAGCAGCATGCCATCCGGGAAGTGAATACCGGGATCATCATGGCGGACGCGGCCCGGCTGCGCGCCTGGCTGGATCGCCTTGATTGCAATAATGCCAAGCAGGAATACTACCTGCCGGACATTTTTTCGATGGCCAGGTCTGAAAGTGGTGAAGTCCAGGCGGTGCTGGCGCCCGATTTTCATGACTTGCAGGGCGCCAATGACCGCACCCAGCTGGCTGCCCTGGAAAAACGCTATCAACAACGCATGGCCATTCAGTTGATGGAAGCGGGTGTGCAGCTTGTTGATCCTGACCGCCTCGACGTCCGCGGCGTAGTTTCTGCCGGCTCGGACGTCTGTATCGACGTCAACGTCATCCTGCAGGGTGGGAATCGCCTGGGTGATGGAGTCAGGATTGGAGCAGGCGCGGTGCTGACGGATTGCGACCTCGCCGCCGGGACAGCTGTCCACCCGTATAGTGTGCTTGAAGGGGTGACCACAACCGGCGCCTGCGACATTGGCCCGTTTGCCCGGCTGCGGCCCGGCACGGTACTGGCCGCGGGCTGCAAGGTGGGTAATTTCGTGGAAACCAAGAACGCCCGGCTCGATGAGGGTAGTAAAGCGAGCCACCTGACTTACCTGGGTGATTCACAGGTCGGCAGAAACGTGAACATAGGCGCCGGCACGATCACCTGTAATTATGACGGTGCGAACAAGCACCAGACCATCATCGAAGACGATGTATTCATCGGCTCGGATACGCAGCTGGTAGCGCCGGTCACAGTAGGCCGCGGCGCCACCATCGGTGCGGGTTCGACGGTTACGAAAAACGCGCCGGAAGGCGCACTGACCGTCAGCCGCGCCAGGCAAACCAGTATTGAAGGCTGGAATCGGCCCCAAAAGAAAAAGGACAGTTGAATCATGTGTGGCATCGTTGCTGCGTCAACCCATCGCCAGGTCAGTGAGATTCTGATATCCGGCCTGCGTGCACTTGAATACCGGGGATATGACTCGGCCGGGATCGCGGTCCAGCAGGACGGCAGCCTGCTGCGGCTGAGAACCCAGGGCAAGGTGAACGACCTGCAGGCCCTGCTGGAGGAGACACCCCTGAATGGCGTCTGTGGTATCGCTCATACACGCTGGGCCACGCACGGGGTGCCCAATACCACCAATGCACATCCGCACCTCTCCGATGATACGGTCGCGCTGGTGCACAACGGGATTATCGAAAATCACGAAGAGCTGCGCGACGAATTAAAGTCCAGCGGTTACCGTTTCAGCTCAGATACAGATACCGAAGTAATGGTCCACCTTGTGCATCGCTCGATGCGTGAAGGCTTTGACCTGTTTGCTGCAGTTCGCGAAATGGTAAAAAAGGTCCGGGGCGCGTTCGCGATAGCGGTAACCAGCGCTTCCGAGCCGGGTGTAATCATCGGCGCCAGGTCCGGCAGCCCACTGGTGCTGGGTATCGGCTTCGACGAGCACTACCTGGCTTCGGATGTGCACCCGCTTCTGACCGTGACCAACCGCTTTGTCTACCTGGAAGAAGGCGATGTGGTGCGCCTGGATACGGACCGCTACCAGATCAGAAATCGCGCGGACGAGTTGGTGGACCGGCCGGTCAAGGAAGCGGACCTGGCGGCTGATGCCGTCCAGCGCGGACGTTACCGGCACTACATGCAAAAGGAGATTTTTGAGCAACCACAGGCCATTGCCGAAACCCTCGAGGGCAGGATCGGAACGAACCGCGTGCTGCCCAACATATTCGGAGTGGGGGCCGATGCCGTACTGGAGCAGGTCAGGCAGGTCCATATCGTCGCCTGCGGCACCAGCTACCATGCCGGCCTGGTCGCCCGGTACCAACTGGAAGAACTGGCCGGTATTCCGTGCACCGTGGAAGTGGCCAGCGAGTACCGCTACCGGCACCCGGTGGTTCCGGCGCAGACACTGTTCGTCGCAATCTCGCAATCGGGCGAGACCGCGGACACACTGGCCGCGTTACGCCATGCCAGGAACAGCGGTTACCTGGCTGCAATGGTGATCTGCAATGTGCCGGAATCTTCGATCGTCAGGGAAGCCGATCTCGTACTGATGACGCGAGCCGGACCCGAAATCGGAGTCGCGGCGACCAAGGCATTCACGACCCAGCTGGTTGCTTTGCAACTACTGGTGCTGGAACTGGCCCGCCTGGCCGGTCATGCAAAGGACAGCCAGATCGAGGCCTGGGCGGAGGACTTACACCAGTTGCCCGGACTGGTTACAAAGGCACTTGGCCTTGACGCAGAGATCGAGGAGCTGGCGGAGCAGTTCGTGGAAAAACACCATGCCCTGTTCCTGGGTCGTGGCAGCCATTACCCGATCGCCATGGAAGGCGCGCTGAAATTGAAGGAAATTTCCTACATTCATGCAGAGGCCTACCCGGCGGGAGAATTGAAGCATGGCCCGCTGGCGCTGGTCGACCATGACATGCCGGTGGTCGCAGTAGCTCCCAACAACCGGCTGCTGGAGAAGCTGATCAGTAATATCGAGGAAGTCCGTGCCAGGGGCGGGGAAATGTTCGTCATTGCCGATGCCGAAGCGGTCTCCAGTCTGAAAACACGCCACGGAAGAGTGATCAAGCTGGAAACGGGCGGTGCATTGCTGGCTCCGGTCGTGATTACCGTGCCCCTGCAATTACTGGCCTACCACGTGGCGGTCCTTCGCGGGACTGATGTGGATCAACCCAGGAACCTGGCCAAGTCCGTCACTGTAGAATGATCGATGAAGAGAAGGCATCGCATCGATGATGAAGCCGAGATCAACATCACACCGATGTTGGATATCGTATTCATCATGCTCATTTTTTTCATCGTAACGACTTCTTTCGTGAAAGAGACAGGCCTTGAAGTGTCCCGTCCGTCCAATGCGCCGCCCAAGGAAATCAAGCACGATAAGGGCCCCATAGTGGTCAGGATCGACAGCTCCGGCCTGATCAGTGTGAAGGGACGGATTCTCGAAGCCGGGGCTGTCGAGGCCAACCTGGAGCGTGAGAAAGCGGAAAAGCCCACCTCGCCGCTTATTGTTGCAGCGCACCCGGCAGCGGATACTGAAGCCCTGGTCACTGTACTCGACGCCGCCAGGGCGGTCGGCGTCGAATCGGTCAACGTGGCGACCGGTTCACAATAGGTGGCGGGTTATTTCTTCTTCCACCGGAAGTTTTGGCGGCAACTGAAGGTAATATCCGGATTCCCCGAGGCTTTCGAGCACCTTGACGACATCGACCCGGGCCAGCTTCCTGTCTGCGGACAGTTCAAGGCGCAAAACGAAGGTTGCCTCGCCAAACTGGTATCGCAGTTCTTCCGGCAAATCGTCGAAAGACAGCGTTTCTGCCAGGTACAGATAAGTTTCTGACTTTTTTTCTGAGCGAAAAACTTTGCAGGCCGTCATGTAGGATCAGCTCTCATGATCAAGGGCGTCAGTATAAACTTTTTTAAGTTATCCTTACCGCGTGGGGACTATGCGATACAAGGCGTTTATCAGCTACAGTCATTCTGATCGCGATTGGAGCGCCTGGCTTCAGCGGTCGCTGGAAGGTTATCGTGTGCCCAAAAGACTGGTGGGCAGCAAGGGTGAGTTTGGCCCGGTGCCGCAGCGCCTGACGCCCATATTCCGCGATCGCGAAGATCTGCCGTCCGCTTCTGACCTGACCTCAAAGGTCGGAAAAGAACTGGAGTCCTCCGAAGCGCTGATCGTGATCTGCTCGCCGGCCGCCGCCCGCTCGAAGTGGGTCAACGAAGAAATCCGCTTATTCAGGAGACAGGGTCGCGAAGACCGGATATTTGCACTGATTGTTGACGGTGACCCCCAGCCGCAAGACCCGGATCAGCAATGTTTTCCTTCAGCGCTTTTGGTCAATGCTGACGGCAGCCCGTGCGAACCCCTGGCGGCAGACGCACGCAAGTGGGCGGATGGGAAACTTCTCGCCAAGCTCAAAATTGTTTCAGGCATCCTCGGTATCCGTCTTGATGAACTGCGCCGGCGAAATATGCAGCGTAGCCGGCGAAACCGGACTATTGCCGGTGTTTCCGCGCTTGCGATGATCGTATTGACGGCCACACTCGTATTTACCACCTTGAGTTCCCAGAAAGCGGCGCGCCTGCAACGCACGAACACCGAGGAGCTGTTGAGTTACATGCTCGGCAACCTGAAGCGGCTGGATCCTATCGTCGGCCTTGAGGTACTCGACCGCGAAGATGCTGAACACCAGGCTTATGTTCGGTCGCTTGGGTTCGATCAAATGGACAATACACAGCTGATCGAAAAAGGCATGGCGTTGCGAGAAGAGGGCCTGGATGATCACGATCGCGGTCAATTGAAAGAGGCGCTGGGGCACTTCAGCCAGTCCCGCGCGGCTTTTGTCGAGTTACACCAGCGCGAGGGCAGCACCCGCCAGGCTCTGTTTGAATTAGGGCAGGCCGAGTTCTGGGTGGGATACGTTTATTTAGACATGGGAAAATTGGATGAGGCGGAGGAACGGTTTACCCGCTACGGAGTCATTTCCCGCCGACTGGTGGATGCTTATCCCAATGACGCTGCCATGGTGATGGAACTGGCCTATACACTAACCAACCTGGGAGCGGTGGAGCGTGCACGTACCAATCCGGATTCGGACAGGGCTTTGCGGCTGACACAGTCAGCGCTGCAATACAACCAGGTGGCCCTGGTGTTGGATCCGGGCAATGATTCCTACCGTGAAGGACTGGCAGCCAAGTTGGCATTCATGGCCGATGCATGGATGGAAAGTTGCGACCTTGGTAAAGCCATCGATTTCAGACAGCAGAATGTCGATATTGCCAGGGAATTTTACCAACGATCACCGCAGAATACCGATTTGATGCTGGAACTCGCTTTCTCCCTGTCTGGCCTGGCAGCGGTGCAAAGGCGAATTCCGATTACAGACCAGGCGTTGGACAATCTGCGCTATTCGCGTGACCTGCTGCTCGAAGCTTACGAAGCAGATAATCAGAACCCGGTGTTTAGACTGCGGGCCATGATGCGCGATCTCCGGATATTGAAAATACGGGTTTGGGAAGAATCCCCGGAAGATATCTGGCAGGAAATGATCGCATTCACACAGGAGATGGAGCGCATCGAGAGTTCTGCTTCGCTGCCTGAATTTGGTATGAATATCGAGTACGCGCTTTTCTTTTACGATGTATCGCTGGTCGCGTCGGAATTGAATAAACCCCAGGAAGCTGAATGGTATTTGACGGAATCTATGGATCGCCTGGCTGCGCTGGTCAAAGAACAGCCTGATTACCGGTCAGCCAGGAACATGCTGGCCAAGGTCTGGATCGAATACTGGTTTCGGCATGGCAAGCTGCCAGGCGAGGAGGCTGCAAACCTGCTGCAGGATTACCTCGTTGATCCGGAAGAAGCGACCAGCTGTGACGATGCAAGCCTGGCGGCCAGGCTGGAAATCATGCGCGGTAACAAAACCCTGGCAAAGAACTATACTTCTTACTTACTGGGGAAAGGTTTTTTTGAACCGGAGTTCGTAGCATTTTGTAAAAAGCATGCTTTATGTGACTATTAGGACGTTTGATAATCGGAGAACTTAAGATGACAAGTGGAAAAAAAATAACAGGTCTGGGCTTTTTGCTGCTGTCCAGCCTCGTGTTAAGTACTTCAGCGTGGGCAGTCAATGTCACACTCGAAGTCGATGAAAGTGTTAACCCGCCAAGTTTGTATGTCGTCAACAACAATGCCCAGTGTGCAGGTGGACCGATCGATTGCATCGAAGTTGAAAGTGGTTCGCAGCCGCACATGATGTTCAAGCTCCTGCGGGCCTGCCAGCCGGGGGGGCCGTTATGGGGTCTCAGCGGGTTCTATGTCATGGAAGAGGAGAAAAACTGGCCTGCGCCTTTGGACAGCGGCACTGCAGGCGAGTTTTGTGCTAATTCGGGTACGGGTAAAGTTGACATGAACAGCTGCGGTAACAATCAGAGAGATGATCAACTCAAGATCAAGAATTACAACCGCACGCCAGGTACCGTCTACTACATGGTCGAGGCAAAACATTGCACAGACTCGGGTCGGAGCCCCATCCACCTGGATCCTGAAATCCGGAACAGGGGGGGCAACTAAGCCGGTTCATCGTTTATGCAACTCAGCATCGGTGTTACAGGTCACCGTGATCTGGTAGAACAGGAATGGCCTGCGCTCGAGCGACGAGTGCAGGCTTTTTTTGATGAGCTGGAAAAACATTTTCCCGATCTTGAGCTCGAGTTGCTCAGCGCTCTGGCGGAAGGTGCGGATCGCCTGGTTGCATCGGTCGCTTTGGAACGCGGCATTCCCATAATTGCCGTTTTGCCCATGCAACAATCGGAATATGAGTCTGATTTTGAAGCGGCTGAATCCCTCGAAGAATTCCGCTTGATGCTGGGCCGGGCGCAGCAGGTCATTGAATTACCGAACATGGCCGGCAAGGTGCAGATGGACCGGGACAGCCAGTACGCGCAATTGGGCGTGTTTATCTCCAATCATTGCCAGGTGCTGCTGGCCTTGTGGGATGGCAGATTGTCCGACGCGCTGGGCGGAACCGCCCACGTAGTGCTTTATCATACGACCGGCCTGATGGAAGGTTACCAGGGCGACCTGTCACCGGCCAGGTTGCTGGCAGACAATGAAAATGACCTCGTTTTCCATATCGTCTGTTCCCGCGATAGGCCGGATGGGCGACCAATTGGCGGTCTGTCGCCGCTGGAATCCGCCTGGTTCAGCAGTCGCGAGAACGGTAAGCGCACTGTCGATATGCCGGAGGCTTACCGCCTGCAACTGCAGCGCATGGAGCGCTTTACCCGGGACTGGAAAGACAAGCAATCAATCGTTCGGAACCGAAGCTCCAGCCTGCTCAACGGTAAGCCCGATCTGCCACTGCCTACCGGTGCGGAACAAACCAACCACTTGTTCAGGGCCGCGGACGGCCTCGCCATTCATTATCAGCAACGCGTAAACAGCAGCCTGCGGGCGATCCATCTGCTGGCAGTCATGATGGGCCTGGTTTTCCTCGTATATTCGGAATTTGACGGTCCGGGTTACATGGTGCTGACGTTCCTGGGTTTGTTTTTCGGCGGCGTGGCCATTCACATTATCGGTGGGAGCCGCGAATGGCACCGTAAATACCTGGATTACCGGGCCCTGGCTGAAGGTCTGCGGGTACAGTTTTACTGGAATCTGTCCGGTGTGGTCGATACCGGGTCCGCAGGGTTTGCCTATGACAACTTCCTGCAAACTCAGGACGTGGACCTGGGCTGGATCCGGCATGTCATGCGCCAGGCCAGCATGAGCCGCGCGCGCGGCCAGTCACCCGATCCGGGCTGGGTACCCTGGGTCATCGCTGAATGGATCGGTGGCCCCGGAAAAGGCCGTGGACAACTTTCCTATTACTCCCGCAAGCAAGTACACAATACATCCCGTTTTCGCAGAACCCAGATGCTGGGCAACCTGTGTCTTTGGGCTGGCATTACGATCGCCATCCTGTTGTATTTGCTGGGCAACGAAGGCGACGAGGAACAACGCCGCATCCTGCTGGTGTTGATGGGTGTTCTGCCGTTGGTTGCCGGTATCTGGGACGCATATGCCCACAAGAAAGCGGAAAAAGAGCTGATCAAGCAATACGGTTTCATGAGTCGCGTGTTCGGCAAGGCCAGGAAGCTGCTCGATGAATCGGGCGATCTCCAGTTTCAGCGCCAGGTGCTGAAAGCGCTTGGCCAGGCGGCGCTCGATGAAGGCGCCGAATGGTTGTTGATGCACCGCGAACGACCGCTGGAACACGGCCGGCTCTGATAGATTTTGCTCGTTATGCGTGAAGCCTCGATCAATCGTCCAATTTGGGTATCACCAGTTCCTGGCCGGGAAATATCTGGTCCGGATTATCGAGTAAACCGGTATTGGCCTCGAAGATTTTCATGTACTTCGAACCTTCGCCATAGTGCTGCTCAGAAATTTTCCACAAGGTGTCGCCCGATTGCACGGTGTAGGTAGCGCTTTCCGCGGCGGCTCCGGTCTCTATGGCAGGCTCATCCCGTTCCGAGACCTCCGGCGCCGTCGTGACCGCATCAGTTTCAGGAGTGGCCACGGTCATATTGTCCTGAACCGTGTTGATCCCGGGTGCGGTGGCCAGGATATCGAGGATTTTCTGCCGGTCGTTCTCGTGGGCAATTTCGCCGGAAACGGTGATCGAGGCCGTTCCAAATCCAAAATGCAATCCACTGGGGTCAAGACCCGCATTCCTCAAAAGCTGGCTGGGGCTGGTGGTGACGTCACTTTCGCTTTCGTCCCTGGAACCGAAAGCATTCTTGATTGAATCGAAAATACCCATGCCTGTCTCCTGTCCTTCGAAGCCGCCCCGGATGGGGCGGCCAATAAATTATACAGGTGTCAGAGAAGGCGCGCTTCCCGGCTGCCAGACCGCTCCCGGTCTAGCGATTCATCCGGTGGTCAACCAGCTGCTGGACGACTTCAGGTTCTGCAAGCGTGGATGTGTCACCCAGGTTACCGTAGTCGTTCGCGGCAATTTTACGCAGGATGCGACGCATGATTTTGCCAGACCGGGTTTTTGGCAGCCCTGGAGCCCACTGCAGAAGGTCCGGTGTGGCAATGGGACCGATTTCCTTGCGAACCCATTTGCGCAGCTCGGCCCGCAACTCTTCGGTCGGCTCCTCACCCTTGACCAGCGTAATGTAGGCGTAAATACCCTCACCTTTGATGTCGTGGGGATAACCCACGACCGCAGCTTCGGCAACTGCCTCGTGTGCCACCAGGGCGCTCTCGATTTCAGCGGTACCCAGGCGATGTCCGGAGACGTTGAGGACATCATCTACGCGACCGGTAATCCAGTAATAGCCGTCCTCGTCGCGGCGCGCGCCATCACCGGTGAAATAGGTGCCGGGGATCGTGGAGAAATACGTATCGACGAACCGCTGGTGATCGCCGTACACCGTCCGCATCTGTCCAGGCCAGCTGTCAGTTATGACCAGCAAGCCTTCGGTGGCTCCCTCGGTTGGCATGGGGTTACCTTTTTCATCGTAGAGTGCAGGCATGACGCCCGGGAGGGGCTTGGTAGCGGAGCCGGGTTTCAGATCAGTGGCGCCAGGTAGCGGGCTGATCAGGATGCCGCCGGTTTCCGTTTGCCACCAGGTATCTACGATGGGGCAACGGCCGTCACCCACGACGTGGTAGTACCAATCCCAGGCTTCGGGATTGATCGGCTCTCCCACCGAGCCTAAAAGCCGCAGGGACTTGCGGGAGGTGGCCTTGACCGGTTCTTCACCTTCACGCATCAGGGCGCGAATGGCGGTTGGGGCCGTGTAACAGATGTTTACATCATGCTTGTCGCAGACTTGCCAGAACCTGCTGGAGTTCGGGTAATTTGGTACGCCTTCGAACATCATGGTCGTGGCGCCGTTGGCCAGGGGCCCATAAACGATATAGCTGTGGCCGGTCACCCAGCCAACATCGGCGGTGCACCAGTAAATATCGCCGTCGTGATAATCGAACACCACTTCATGGGTATAGGAAGCGTATACCATGTAGCCGCCGGTGGTATGCAGAACACCCTTGGGCTTGCCGGTCGAACCGGAAGTATAGAGTATGAACAGGGGGTCCTCGGCCTTCATTTCCTCTGCCGGGCAGACTGCATCCACAGTTGCTGCCTCATCCTCGTACCAGTAGTCTCGCCCTTCTAACCAATTGACATCGCCACCGGTGTTGCGCACGACGATGACGGATTTAAGGCAATCCGTTACGCCGTCGATTTTGCAGGCAGCATCGACATTGGCTTTCAGCGGCACAATGCGGCCACCGCGCAAACCCTGGTCAGCTGTAATCACCGTGTTTGAATCGCAATCGATTATGCGGCCTGCCAGCGCATCCGGTGAAAAACCTCCAAAAACAATGGAGTGCACCGCGCCGATTCGGGCACAAGCGAGCATGGCAACGGCGGCTTCGGGAATCATCGGCATGTAAATAGTGACCCGGTCACCTTTGCTGACGCCGCGTTTTTTCAGAACATTGGCCATTTTGCCAACACGCTCGTGCAATTCTTTGTAGCTGATGTGAGCGTCGCGCGCCGGATCATCTCCTTCCCAGATAATGGCGGTCTGGTCACCACGCGTATCCAGGTGCCGGTCGACGCAGTTGTAACACGCGTTCAGAACACCGTCCTCAAACCAGCGGATATGCAGATCTGCCTTGTCGAATGACACGTCCTTGATTTTGTTAGGGAATGTAAACCAGTCCAGCCGCTTGGCGGTTTCGGCCCAGAATGCCTCGTTGTTATCTACGGATGACTTGTAAACGCGCTCATACTCGTTTGCATCGATATACGCGCGTTCCTTAAATGATTCGGGTACGGGGTATAAATTGCTCATTTTTTAACCTTTCCGGTGTTTGAGATGGCCATATTCTAGCGGTAGTTTTAAAACCTTTTCATGTCCCTGATCAGGTTCTGGGCATTCCATGGCCGGCAATCAGGGGTCTACATTATAATCACAGGCTCAGCTTACTTGCCGGTAGTCCAGATGATGTTTTCCAGGTTCGTTGCTCTATTGATGATTTTCCTTTGCTTCACTCCGGTTCCGGTCCTGGCGAAGGAACAGGAGGGACGACCGAAAATTGGCCTGGTTCTCAGCGGTGGTGGTGCACGGGGCGGAGCCCATGTCGGGGTTCTGAAAGCGCTCGAAGAAATGAACGTACCGATCGACTTTGTTGCCGGCACCAGCATGGGAGCTATTATCGGAGGGCTTTATGCGTCCGGCTATTCAGCGGATGAGATTGAAAAACTCCTGATTGAAACAGACTGGAAAAAAGCGTTGACGGATAAACCGGCCCGTCGCGACCGGACCATGCGGAAAAAGGATCTCGAACGCCAGTTCCTGATTCCTTACCGGATCGGATTCAACAAGGGCAGCCTGCAATTACCGCTCGGGGTGATCGAGGGGCAACATCTGGACCAGGTTTTTCATCAGATGTTACTGCCGGTGGTGGGCATCAATGATTTTGATGATTTGCCGCTCCCCTTCAGGGCGATTGCTACCGACCTGGTGACGGGAGAGGCTGTGGTGCTCTCATCGGGCAGTCTGGCCAATTCCCTGCGGGCCAGCATGTCCGTGCCCGGTGTGTTCGCACCGGTAAAGATAGATGGCAGATTGCTGGTGGATGGCGGCATGGCCAATAACCTGCCCGTCAACATCGTGCGGGAGATGGGCGCTGATATCGTAATCGCGGTAGACATTTCCACGCCACTGCTGACCGAGGAGCAGTTGACTTCTATTCTGAGCGTCACGGAACAGCTCACCAGTTTCCTGACGCGAAGGGCCACGGAAGCCCAGATCGCATTGCTTGGTGACCAGGATATTCTGCTGGTTCCAGACCTGGGCGGGTTCAGCTCCACCAATTTTGAAGGAGCGGACCAAATCATCCCGATCGGCTACGAGGCAGCGAAGGCTGCCCGGACGCAGCTGAGTGGGCTTTCACATTCATTGGAAAGTCCAGCTGTTCCCTCCCAGCGTATGAACCAGTCAGACTTTATCGTTCAGTACATTGAAATCGATAACGGCTCCGTGCTGAATGACGAGCTGATTCGTTCACGACTGGATGTCGAACTGGGCGACCCCATAGACCTGGATGCGCTCGACGAGAGCGTGGACAGGATTTACAGCCTGGACGTGTTTGAATCCGTGACTTACGACCTTGCCGTGAACGAGAAAGGTGAGCGGGGCGTCGTAGTCCATGCCATTCCTCGCAGCTGGGGGCCTAATTACCTGCAATTTGGCCTGGAGCTTTCGAGTGATTTTTCCGAGTTTTCGGATTTTAAACTGGGTGCAGCGTATACGCGTAACGCGCTCAATAGCCTGGGTGGTGAGCTGCGGGTGATTGGCTCGCTGGGCAGGCAGGACCAGGTCAGTTTTGATTTTTACCAGCCCATTGATCTCAAGGCCAAGTGGTTTGTCGAGCCCCGTGTTTACTGGCGGCGGCAAAATTTCAACCTGTGGCTGGAGGATACTAATATTGCCGAGCTGCAACTCGCGGGTTGGGGTGCGGGTTTTGGTATCGGCCGCAACCTGACTACAACGGACCGGCTTTCGTTGAACTACGAGTTTGCGCGCGGCGAAGCTAAAGTCGTAACCGGGGACCCGGGCTTTCCGCTGGATGACCGACTCAGGATTGGCGAGATCGATCTCGAATATCTTCACGACGGCCTGGATAACCTGTGGTTTCCAACTTCCGGCTCTCTGCACCGGCTGGTCTATCGCTATGCCTCTGATGAACTGGGTGCACCATTTGATTACCAGCAGGCAGCCGCCAACGGCAATCTGGCTTTTTCCCTGGAAAAGAACACAATTATTTTCAGCTACGCACTGGGCTACAGCTTTGATGACAAGGCACCCTTCGAACGCTGGTACCGCTTGGGTGGCCTGGGCCGTCTTTCCGGGCTGGCGCCGGACCAGTTATCCGGCCGGCACCTCGGGCTGGCGAACGTGGTATATCGGCGACGCATCAACAGCCTGGACCTGCTGCCAGCCTACGCAGGTGCGAGCCTCGAAGCTGGCAATGTCTGGAATTTCAGGGACGATATCGCCCTGGATGACCTGAGATATTCGGCAAGTATTTACATTGGCGCTGATACACCGGTTGGACCGGTTTACTTCGCAGTGGGTCATAGCGACAGTGGCGATAACGCGGTTTATTTCTACGTGGGTGACCCATTCAACGCCCACAGCTTTGATTAAAATTGAAAGTCATCCTATGATCAGAGAAAGGCATCACACATTCACAGACAGGAGTTTTCGCCATGTCCGTAGCACGAGTTACAGAAATCATTGCATCATCCAAAGAATCTTTTGAGGACGCGACCCGGAAGGGGCTGAAGCGGGCCAGCCAGACGCTGAAAAACGTCAAGGGGGCATGGGTCGAGGGACAGAAAGTCTCCTGCGACTCCCAGGGTCATGTCCAGGAATTTCGCGTGATCCTGAAAGTGACCTTTGTGCTCGAGGACTGATTGGGGCGCCTAGCGTCTCCAGGTCATTCCCGGACGCCAACCCCATTTATACAGCAGGGCCGCGCCGAATATCATTCCGCCCAGGTGGGCGAAGTGAGCGATGCCGGGCATGGCACGGGATAGCCCCAGTACCAGTTCAATCCCGCCGTATATGAGAACAAACCATTTTGCGGAAATGGGTACCGGCAGAAACAGCAGGAAAATTTTGTTATTGGGCCACATCACACCATAGGCGAGCAGCAGGCCAAACACCCCGCCTGATGCACCAATGGTCGGATAGATGCCGCCTTCAAACAACTGCACCAGCAGCTGGATCACAGCGGCGCCGGCAACACACGCGCCATAGTAAGTGATAAATCGCTGGGTTCCCCAGGAACGCTCCAGTGGTGTGCCAAACATCCAGACAGCGAACATATTGAAAAACAGGTGATTGAAATTGCCGTGCAGGAACCCATAACTGATTAATTGCCAGGGGGAGAAGTAACCGCTATACCAAGGCCACAAGGCCAGTCCGGGCGGTTGAAATTGGGTGAAGAAGATAACAGCGCAAATGACGATAATGCCCATTGATGCCGGTGTATCGCTGAGAGGCACACCGCCAAAAGAATTCCGGTTCTGGTTCAATTGAAGACTCCTTGGTTAGCGCTTCATATTACAATACGCGGACGACCGATGCCGGATATCAGAAATACGACATGACCAGCCAGACTGCACCAGATGGAATCAAACGCGTTACGGTTTACGCTTCCTCGAGCAGCGCATTGGCGGACAGCTACTACGATGCAGCCTCCCGGTTAGGTGCGGTACTGGGCCGTGGCGGCGTTGATATCGTCTATGGAGGCGGCGGTGTCGGCCTGATGCGGGCCATGGCGGATCCTGCGCTACAGGAAGGCGCACATGTTCATGGCGTCATTCCGGGCTTTCTGAATACCGTCGAGCACGGGCACAAAAACCTCAGCCACCTGGAAGTGGTGAATGACATGCGAGAGCGCAAGCACCGCATGCTGGCCAATTCAGATGCCGTGGTTTCTCTGCCTGGCGGCAGTGGTACGTTTGAGGAGCTATTCGAGGTTCTTACGCTCAAACGACTGGGTAATTTCCTGGGGCCTGTTGTGCTGGTCAATACCAACGGATATTTCGACCGCTTTGTTGATTTTCTGCAGCACAGCGTCAGTGAGCGATTCATGTCACAACAACACCTGGACATGTGGTCGCTGGTGGGCCAACCAGAGGAGGTATTCGAAGCCATGCGATCAGCCCGGAAATGGAGCGCCGAGGCGCGTAAATTTGCAGCAGTTCGAAAAGACGATGACGGATAAACACGGTAGAAGAAACGCCTTTCCCTTCTCACGGGGGATCGCCTGGCTGGTTCAGAGCATGGCCCTGTTGCGGCTGCAGGCCGGGAGGTTGATTTTAATCGCCGTGTTCATGCAGCTGCTCCTGGGCCTGACCCAGATTCCCATCGTTGGCATCCTGATCATCCTGTCGGTACCTGCGCTCAGCGCCGGAGTGCTGCAGGCGTTCGAGGTCACGGCACGGGGTGGAATTCCGACGCTGAACCTGTTGTTCCGGCCACTGACTTCCGGCACGCACAGCGGCCGGCTGTTCCTGATGGGCGCCTTGATTTTCGCAGTCGGTGTGATCAGCATTTCCATGGTGCTGTCAGGTAACGAGGCGCTGCTGGACCCGGATCTCATGTCCCGAATTGAACAGGGAGACATAGACGCGATATCTCAGTTGGACCAGCAAGCCATTGGAAAAATGATCATGGCTTTCCTGGTGGGTATATCGATCAGCGGAACACTCAGTTACTTCACCATTCCATTAATCTGGTTTGGCGATCGTAAGCTGGGACCAGCGTTGGTCGAGGGGTTGCGGGCGATGGTCAGACACTGGAAACCATTCGTCATGCTGGCGCTGGGTTTGTTCGTCGTTTTGATTCCCGTGGTGCTCATCAGCGGCGCTTTATTTGGGCTGGCCAGCGGCAGTGGAGTACTTTCCATGATTATCCTGGCGTTTATCATGATTCTGATCCTGGCTTTCCAGATGGTGTTGTTTGGCACCCAGTATTGTGCCTACCGGGATATTTTCGGTACGGGAGCCGCTGAAGAGGAACCGGGGGAGCCGGGGGAGCCGGGGGATGACAGTCAGTTACTTGCCTGACCAGGAGAATCCTCTTCGCTGTCGTTTTCCGCATGACCTCTTCGGTGCGGTAACAAAATCCAGGACATCAGCAGGCCGATTTCAAACAACAGCCACATCGGCAGCGCCAGCAGGGTTTGAGATATGACGTCCGGCGGGGTCAGCAGCATTCCCAGGGCGAACGCACCCACCAGCACATAGGCACGGACTTTTTTCAGTTTTTCGATCGTGGTGATCCCGGTTGCCACCAGGATGATCGTCGCGATCGGAACTTCGAAGGTAATACCGAAAGCGAGGAACAGCGTGATGACGAAATCCAGGTACTTGCTGATATCGGTCATCACGGTGACCCCGTCAGGCGCCACCCGGGTAAAGAACCCGAAGACCAGTGGAAACACGACGTAATAGGCAAAGGCGCAACCGGCATAAAAAAGAACAACAGCAGAGTACAGCAGCGGGCGGGCCAGCCGCTTTTCCTGTCGGTACAGTGCCGGCGCTACGAAAGCCCAGAGTTGATAGAGCACGACCGGGATTGACAGGATCAGGGCGAGCAGCAGGGCCAGCTTGAACGGCGTCAGGAACGGCGATGCGACATCGATAGCGATCATGCTGCTGCCTTCCGGCAGCACGGCTGTCAGCGGCGCAGCCAGCGTGGCATAGAGTTTGCGGGAAAAGGGTAAAAGCACGATCAGCACGGCCAGTACCGCGAAGGAGGCTTTGAGCAGGCGGCTGCGCAATTCCACCAGGTGTTCCATGAAACTGAGTTCCTGGTCGGTAGAATCAGCTTCCATCTTTGGTCTCACCCGGCTTGGTCGCCGAATCGGGTTTCAGGGGGTCGAAATCCTTGATCGAGTCGACTCCGGATTTCACTTCGTCGACCGTCGATTTTATTTCGTTTTCGAAATGTTTCAGCGGCTCCTTCAGTTCTTCAGCCCGCATCTCAGCTTCGATCGACCGTTTCAGATTCAGCCAGCTACTACGTGCTTTGCGGGCCAGTCCGCCCAGTGTCCGGGCAACGCGGGGCAGTCGCTCTGGACCCAGAACCATCAGGCCGACGAGTGACAGGAGCAGAATTTCTGCGAACCCGACATCAAACATGTTTTTGGACTAGCTTGAGGCTTCTTTGTTCTTGGCTGGTTCGGATGCCGCAGATTCGCGCTTTTCGTCCGCAGCTATCTGGTCGGGCTCCAGTTTTTCTTCGTCCTCACCACTGACGTCTCCCATCCCTTTGCGAAAACCCTTTACTGCCGCTCCCAGGTCGCCGCCCATGTTTCGCAGTCGCTTGGTTCCGAAAACCAGAACAACGATCAATAGCAGTATCAGTAACTGCCACATGCTGATTCCACCAATACCCATGTTGTGCTCCGTGATTCAGGCTAAGGAGAGTTTACCGCAAACGGTAATGTATGATTAGTTAAATCGCCTGACGGTGACCATTCCGGTAAGCAGGGTCAGGGCAGCTATCAGAAGCAACCCGTAGCGGTCGAGGGTGGGAATGCCTTCGAAGAAAACGGTGTTGGTGACAATACAATCCCGCTTGCCTTCACCGATTTTGATTTCGGTCGGGGTTGAACAGGTACTTTCAGATTCTACGGCGCTCTGCTGTTCATTTTCCTCTGTCCAGCAGGTCGTGGATTCATCGAAATCCGGGTAGACCATGGCCACGTGACTGTCGGGATTCCCCTCGAATTTCCACGACCAGACCATGTTGCCATTGATGTCAACGCCGTCGCCATCGTGAACGTTACTGCAAACCAGCCTTATCCTTGCGCTTTGTTCCACCCCGACATCTTCATCGCTTTCATCCTCAGGCAGTTCCCCGGTAATGTTATCGGCCCATTTCTTGGTGACCGTTACCGCCACTGGCGCTACATTGTTGTCGATCAGGCAGATGTCCTCCTGACCGGCTGTAACCCCGATGAACACGCAAGGGTCTGCGCCTTCATTGGTGGTACAACTTGTTTCGGACTGACAGCTGTACTTGGCGATATAACCGGCCGGTACATCTTCCCATACCTCGCAACTGATCGGGTTTGCGGGAACATTGTCCACCGAAAAAGAAGTTTGATAGATACCGGAATTGAAAGCAGTTGGATTCAAGGTCTTGGTGTCATTGAAGACCGTGCCTCCATCGCACTTGAAGTTCAGGGTGACCGGTGAAATATTGTTGCCGTCGGTGAAGCGCTTCTGCACGAAAAAAGTCGCAATCTGCCCATTGCCTGAAGACGTGCACCCGCTGGGGCTGGATATTGCCAGGCTTTCGAAACCCCAGGCTTCCTCTTCAGAATCAGCAGTTACGTTGTTCACATCGGACACGACGCCGTTTGTCTTGTTGATGCGCATGACCTGGCTGGGCTGGTCCAGTTGCCGCCGGTCGGTCATCGCCCAGAGTTCACCCCCTTCGTCAAAAGCCAACCCGCCTGATTCATAAGCACCGAAAGCATCACCACTCAGATCGTAAGTTTCGATGATACTGCCGGTGATGGGGTCGATACGGTAAAGCCTGGGTACCGCAGGGGCGTTGTCTCCGACGGTGCCGTTGCCCAGACCATAAAGCTGAACCGGAAAACCGTAGGCCGCAATCGCGCTGATACGGTTTCCCAGCCTGCCCGGCTCACCGCCGCCAACCAGTTCAAGTTCACCTTCGGATCCCACGCGGTAAAGAGACTCTTCAGCGACTGAGGTGATGTACAGGTTTTCATCGCAGGCGAAGGTCATGCCGAAGTCGTTGCTGCCGTTGCTCAGGCCTGACAGGTCGTAGTCCCGATTGGGATCAATCAGCCCGTTTTCCAGGCTGATGGCGAAAAGCGTCAGGGTGTCATCATCGACCCCATAAAGCGTGCCAACCTCGTCGGGTGCAAATGCAAGGCCTTCAACATCCCACCGGCTCTGCAACTGGGTCGATTGAACCGTTCCGATGCGCTTGATCACCGCGCCTGTCCCGAGGTCGATCTGATACAGGCTGTCCGAAAAGTCCGAAGGGCTATCCGAGTTCACACTGTAACCAACAGGAGCAGCTGACAGTGATGCAGACAGCACCGTCAACAGCATAATCATCAATGTCTTTAACCGTTTTTGCATCGGGACAAAACCCGGCCTCGTCTTCCAAACGCGGGACGATAATGCTATCAGAAAAAACAAATAAAACAAAGCCTTAGTGTCATTTGGTCATAATTTTCATGCGCTTGTGGTTAATATGCAACACAGCCGCTTTATGAGCCCTGCCAAGGTCCTCTAAAGCGGTATCGTAAAGGGGCCGCTAAAGCGCCGATTTGCATTGGTTTTGTTTTCTTTTGGTAACCCCGATGGGTCACCGGGGGCAAACATTGCTGCAGGGTTGTGGTGTTTTTGCCACAGAGTCAGAGCAAGTGTCTGAGCGCCGGAAGGTACTTTTCAAGTGAGCCGGTGTTGAATGCTACGACTTTATCTGCGGGTTTGATCATGCCGTGATCCAGCAACCGGGGTATCGCGGCGATACAGGCAGCACCTTCCGGACAAAGCCACCAGCGCTTGCTTTTCCAGACATCGGTCAGGGTGTCGTGAATTTCGTTTTCCGGAATGGCCAAAGCCATTCCACCGCTGTCGCGAATAATCTGCAGGACTTTGAAATGGCCTACCCCGCCAGGCACATTCAGGCCATAGGCCAGCGTCGAACCCGCTGTCGCAGGCACGGTGTCTTCGAGGCCGTTTTCGAACGCAGTTACCAGCGGCCGGGTGGCTTCAGATTGCACGCAGATGATACGGGGACGGTGAGCGCCGATCAGTCCCAGGCACTCGAGTTCGTCAAACGCTTTCCACATGCCCAGTACGCCGGTGCCTCCACCGGTGGGATAGATCACGACATCCGGTAGTGACCAGGGTTCGCCGGGTGACACCGGCTCAGCCAGTTCAAGCCCCAGGGTTTTCTTGCCGTCGATTCTCCAGCCCGGTTCCTGGAACGTGGCAACGCTGAACCAGCCGTCTGGAATCCACTCCCGCTTCAGCAATTCACCGGCCTCCCTTATGGTTCCTTCGACCTGCCTGAGATGGAACCGGTCGGATGACTGCGCCAACGCAGCCACCCGGCCCAGGATCGGCATGGGCGTGTCGTCCGGCATTGCGATGACGGCACTCATTCCTGCTGCGTCGGCATATTCGCAGAGGGAATCGCCGGCGTTGCCCTGAGTGGGGCAGGCCAGCTTGTCGAGACCGTGTCTTCTGGCCATTGAAACCGTCATGGCCATGCCCCGGTCTTTGAAACTTTGCGTGGGATTTGAGCCGTAACCCGGGTGGGCCTTGCCTTCGTCCTTTACAGACAGCGAAAATCCTGCAGCATGCGCGGCGGGGTAGTCGCTGAAATCCAGCAACGGTGTGTGGCCTTCTCCCAGCGATACGATGAAGGGACGATCGTCCGGGTTGTTGATGTCCAGCGGCAGCAGCCCACCAAAGCGCCACATGTCGGGGCGTTCCGGGTGGTACCAGGCGGTTCCCGGCTGCTCGGCCAGCAAGCGTTCAAGGTCGATCACGACCTGCACGGGTCGCTGGTCGAGGGGGCACAGGTTCATCAGCGTATCGGCGGCGTATTCCGTACCGCAGGCGGTACATTGCAGGCAAAGTAACGGCATTGCGCTAGTATATATGCTGAATCGCAATCACCAGAAGGAGAAGGAAATGAATGATCCGGCACAGTCACTGAACCAGGCTTCGAAACGCGGAATGATCTGGGGCGTTGTCACGATTCTGTGTGGAATCCTGGCCATTGGCTCCCCATTGGTTTCCGGCCTGGCCGTGGCGATCATGGTCGGTGTCCTGTTGTTGATGGCTGGCGCCTCGATGACCTTTTTTGCGTTCCAGGCGCCTTCACTGGGAAAGGGTTTCCTGAAGCTTCTGTTCGGCTTGCTGACCGTCCTGGTCGGAATATCCGTCCTGAGTCAGCCGGGAATTGCGCTGGCGCAGTTGACGCTTCTGCTGGGTTTTTATTTCATTGCGGACGGTGTCGTCGCGATGATTGTTGCATTCAACATCAAGCCGGACCCGGGTTGGGGCTGGATGACCTTCAATGGCGCCGTAACCATCGCCCTGGGCTGGATGATCCTGAAGGGCTGGCCTGTTTCGGGCGTCTGGGCGGTCGGTATACTGGTGGGTGTTCGCTTGTTGTTTGCCGGAATGACGATGCTGACCATGGGTACGGCAGGCAGGCAGGTTGCAAAAACCATGCAGCAGCCCTGAACCCCCTCAGTTGGGGCCTACAAACATCGTATAGGCTGCGTTGTCAGCCTCCGTTGTATAGTTGTAGCCGGTATCTGCCAGGAATTTTTCAAAACGATCATGGTCTTCTGAAGGTACCTGGATACCCATCAGCACACGGCCGTATTCCGAGCCGTAGTTGCGGTAATGAAACAGGCTGATATTCCAACCGCTTTTCATTCCGCGCAGAAATTGCAGCAAGGCTCCCGGCCGCTCCGGAAACTGGAACCGCAGTATTTTCTCATCCTGGACGGTGGCCCGGCCGCCGACCATGTGACGAATGTGCAGCCTGGCCATATCGTTGTCAGACAGATCAATGACCGGGAATCCGTGCTCACGCAGTGTGCCGATAATTTCGCGTTTTTCGGTCGTCCCGTGTTTCAGGGCGATACCCACGAAAATATGCGCTTCACCCTGGTCCGCGATCCGGTAGTTGAACTCGGTGATGCCCCGGCTGCCGACGGTTTCACAGAATTCGAGGAAACTGCCAGGCCTCTCCGGAATAGTCACGCCCAACAGGGCCTCCTGTTCTTCACCGACCGCGGCCCGTTCTGCGATGTGTCGAAGCCGTGCGAAATTGACATTGGCGCCCGACAGCACGGCTGCTGCAATGCCTTCGCAGCCGGGTCTGTCCATGAAGAACTTTTTCAACCCGGCGATGGCGAGAACGCCGGCCGGCTCGGCGATGGCCCGGGTATCCTCATAAACATCCTGCACTGCTGCGCAGATTTCATCGTTATCAACCGTGATGATTTCGTCCAGCAGCCTGGAACAGATTTTGTACGTCAGGTCACCGGCGCGCCTGACTGCGACACCTTCGGCAAAATGTCCTATTCGTTCGAGAGTCACTGGCTTGCCGGCATCGAAAGCAGCTTTCATCGAGGCAGATTCCTCGGCTTCGACGCCGATCAGCTTGATGCCCGGATGCAGGTATCTGCTGACCAGCGCCATACCGGCCGCCAGGCCGCCGCCTCCTACACAAATGAACAGGTAATCGATGGGCAGGTGATTTTGCCGGAACAGTTCCAGTGCAATAGTGGCCTGGCCGGTTATGACCTCCGGATCATCGTAAGGGTGGATGAATATCCGGCCACTTTCCCGGGCCAGCTCCATGGCTTTTTCACAGGCCGTGTCAAAGTCATCGCCATGAATGACCACGCTGGCATCCAGCTTCTCCACCGCATTGACCTTGATGTCCGGTGTAATGGCGGGCATCACCACCAGCGCATCGATACCCATGTGGCGTGCGGCCATCGCAACGCCCTGGGCATGATTGCCGGCAGAGGCGCAGATGATGCCGCGCCTTTTTTCTTCAGCAGTGAGGGTCTGGAGCTTGGCGTAGGCGCCGCGCAATTTGAATGAGAACACAGGCTGCAGATCTTCGCGCTTGATCAGGATGTTGACGCCCAGCCGTTCCGACAGGGCAGGCATCGACTGCACCGGGGTTTCCTGGACCAGGTCACCCAGCCGGCATTGCATGATGCGCGGCATGTAGTCATCGAACAGTGACCGGAGCGTATCGTTCATGACGTAGCGCTGGCAGCCAGTTTTTCACAGACCCTGTCGGTCACTTCAACCGTCGAGTAACCGTCTGACCGTAAGTCACGGGTCAGAATTCCTTCGTTCCAGCAGACATGTATGCACCTTTCCAGGGCGCGCGCTTCTACATGCCAGGCCAGCGAGTGCCGCAGCATCATCGCGACAGATAGCAGCATCGCGTAGGGATTGGCCTTGCCCTGGCCGGCGATATCGGGCGCGGAGCCGTGCACCGGTTCGTAAAGACCGAAGCGTTCATCGTTCAGCGAGGCCGAAGGCAGCAATCCCAGTGAACCGCACAGCATCGAAGCCTCATCGGAAAGGATGTCGCCGAACAGATTTTCTGTGAGCATCACGTCAAAGTCAGCCGGCCGGGTCAGCAAATGCATGGCTGCGGCGTCAACATACATGTGTTCCATTTTTACATCGGGAAACTCATTTTCGATGACGGCGGTTGCCACGGCCCGCCACAGGCGCGAGGTTTCCAACACATTTGCCTTGTCAACCAGCGTGATTCGGTGATCGCGTTGCTGTGCAATCTGACCGGCAGCGCGGGTAACGCGTTCGATTTCTGCGCGGGTGTAACGGCAGACATCTTCGGCTTCGTCATCATTTCGCCATTTCTTGCCAAAATAGCTGCCGCTGGTCAGTTCCCGCACGATCATCAGGTCAACCCCTTCGAGCCGGTCTTTTTTCAACGGCGAAAAATCATGCAGCGCAGGGTGTGTGACGATAGGCCTGAGATTGCAGAACAGGTTGAACTCGGCGCGGATACGTAACAGTCCCAATTCCGGTCGTTGGTCCGCCGGGTTGCCATCCCATTTTGGGCCGCCCACCGCTCCCAGCAATGCCGCGTCAGCTTTGCGACAGGCTGCAATCGTGGCCGGTGGCAATGGGTCGCCACTGGCATCGATCGCGGCGCCACCGATCAGCTGCTCATCTAGCTCGATGGACACCCCGAAGGTTTCTTCGATGACCGACAGGACCCGGCAGGCCGATGTGTAAACTTCAGGACCAATCCCATCCCCCGGCAGCCCGACTACCTGGCAGGTTTTTCTGCGGCTCTTCTCTGCATTGTCTTTCATCGGTCTTGTTATCGCTTCTCATTCACTCATCAAGGCTGAAACAAAAAACCCGCGCCTTTGCTGGCACGGGTTTTTTACTTTTTTGCATTCGACCATAGCAATCTGATGATGTCAACCGGAGGACTGGGTATCATGATCAGCTGACTCATCGACAGACAATATGATGGAAATTGAAGGCCTTGAATATTCACTGGCAGATTCGCCCCGTGTCGGCGCCACGCTCAGGCAGCAATCTGCCATCGAGTTTGCGCCGGATGTGCATCTCCAGATTCTGACCAGAGATCGCAGCCGGCTGCTTTACAGCGCCGACCTTTCGGTGTCGCTGACCATCGGCTGGTTACCCCGGGGTGAGTACCTTCTGCAGGTTCATTTACATGACCTGGAGTTGCCGCAGGGCGAATTCATCCTGCGCATGACAACGTTTTCGGAACAGGCGCGTCAGCGGACCGAGCTGGATACAGCCGAGGCAAACCTGAGCAACCACCAGGTGGTGACCTCCAGTGGAATATCGCAGCCCGCATGGTCGGTGGATTCTGCGCCGGGAACGGCGGCGATTGAGAAACTGGCCTGGAACCAGGGGCATGAAAACTGGTTTTTCAGGCATTTTGACCATGCCGCGCTGGTCGTAACCGACTACCTGCTGAAGAAACACCCTCTGTTGAAAGGCCGTATTCTGGACGTGGGTTGTGGCGATGGCATCATCGACCTGGGCATTTTCCTGCGCACCCAGCCTGAGGAACTCGTGGGCATAGACCCGTTCGCTGGTTTCGAGCGGCTGCCCGACATCATCAGGGACCATCACCTGCCGCCTGAACTACTGAACGATCCCCGGCTTCAGTTCAGGGCTGATGACGGCAATGACATACCGTATCCGGACGATTATTTTGACGTTGTCGTATCCTGGGGTTCACTCGAGCACATTGCCGGCGGTTATCGCCGGGCGTTGACTGAGATACGCCGGGTGCTGAAAAGTGGCGGCCTGTTTTTTGTTCACCCCGGGCTGTATTACGGCGCCCTGGGCAACCACCTGGGTGAGTTCTTCGAGGATCCCTTCATTCATCTGAAAATGGAACAGGATGACCTCAGGCAAGCAGTTCTGAATGCACAACCGCGCAGGATGGACCGGGCAGGGCATGTTGCCACGCAGGCAGAATACTGGCAGTGGTATACCGAGTTGAACCCGATCGAAGTCTCAGCCTTCGAACAGGAACTGCGGCAGCTTGGGTTTGAACCCTGGCGGGCCGCTGTCAGAACCAGTGACGTGATCGAATATACACCCGAGTTACAGAAGCACCGGATCCAGGACCTGGCGACGGCAGAACTCTACCTGTCTGCGTGGAACCGGAAGTAAGTAAGCCGGGCCTGGTTGCTATGCCTGTTCGAAACGGCTGATTTCAGCGTCGTTCTCCAACAGGAAATCCAGCTGATCGATCCCCCGTGTCAGGCAGTAGGCCGAAAACGGGTCCAGCGGAAATTCAAACTCGCCAAGGTCCTCGACTGACAGGGTACTGGATCGAATGTCGATTCGGACCGGGTGACCCGGATGATCCAGCAGGAATTGGGCCACGTGATCCTCGACTTCGACCGGAAGGAGGCCATTTTTCAGCGAATTGCTACGGAAAATATCAGCAAACTGACTGCTGATGACGGCCTTGAAGCCAAAATCCAGCAAGGCCCAGGGCGCATGCTCCCGGGAGGAACCGCAACCGAAATTGCTGCCGGCGACCAGCACCTGCTCGTTCGCCGCATCATGGGCCTTCAGGGGATTGTCCGACCTATCATTACCCTTTTCATCATAACGCCAACTGTAAAAACAGAACTTGCCCAGTCCTTCGCGCTCCGTGGTCGTCAGGAACTGGCCGGGAATAATCTGGTCGGTATCGATATTTTTAACCGGCAGGCAAAACGTTCGGGATTCGACCAATCCGGAATGGCTCATTCTCCTGCCTCCATCAAATCGAGCGGGTTGGTGACCCGCCCGGTTATTGCACTGGCGGCAGCGGTCAGCGGACTGGCCAGGATGGTTCTGACGCCACGACCCTGCCGGCCTTTGAAATTGCGGTTGCTGGTGCTGACGACCAGGTCTCCGGGTTCGGCTGAATCGCCGTTCATGGCCAGGCACATGGAACAACCCGGTTCCCGCCATTCTGCGCCGGCCGCTACGAAGATCCGGTTCAGACCTTCCGCCTCGGCTTCTTTTCGCGTCGCCTCGGAGCCGGGTACGATCAGCACCCGGGTGTTTTCCGCTACCTTGCGGTTTTTCATCAGTGCGGCCGCCTCGCGCAGGTCCCGCATGCGTGAATTGGTGCAACTGCCGATGAACACCACGTCTACCGGCTGGCCGGCAAGCCCGGTGCCGCCTTTGAACTGCATGTAGTCGAGCGCGTCACGCGAGGCGTCGTCATTGCCTGCCGGAATGGCGTCGTTGATTGCGATAACCATGCCGGGATTAGTGCCCCAGGTCACACTGGGTTCTATGTTTGTCGCGTCAATCTCAACCAGCCGGTCGTAGCTGGCGCCGGGATCCGTCTTCAGGGTTTTCCAGTCTTCGACCGCGGCAGCCCAGTCCTCACCACGCGGTGCCAGGGGCCGTCCCCGAAGGTAGTTGAAGGTGATTTCATCCGGCGCAATCATGCCGGCCCGTGCGCCGCATTCAATCGACATATTGCACACCGTCATGCGGCTTTCCATGTCCATGGAACGGATGGTCGAGCCGAAGTACTCGATGACGGAACCGGTGCCGCCACCGACGCCGACCTGGCCGATCACGTGCAGGATCACGTCTTTGGCAGTTACGCCCGATTGCAGTTTACCCTCAATGCGTATCCCCAGCGTTTTTGGCCGGGCCTGGAGCAGGCACTGGGTGGCCAGCACGTGGCCGACCTCGGTGGTACCAATGCCGAACGCCAGTGCGCCGAACGCGCCGTGTGTTGCGGTGTGGCTGTCGCCGCAGACAATCGTCATGCCCGGCTGGGTGGCGCCCATTTCGGGACCCATCACGTGGACAATACCGCGGTGCGGGCTGTCCCAGCCGTGTAACTCGATGCCCTGCTCGGCGCAGTTCGTGTGCAGCATGTCTACCTGGGCCTGTGCCTGCGGCGTGTGGTAGTGATAAACACCGCCGGCGTCTGGCGGCGTGGTGGGCGTGGAATGATCGATCGTGGCCAGGCAACGGTCCGGCCGGCGCACCTTGAGCCCCCTTCGCTTCAGTTCGTCGAAGGCCTGCGGTGACGTGACTTCATGCAATAGCTGTAAATCGATATACAGGATTGCCGGTGTTTCCGCCGTTTCGTTTCTGACCAGGTGGCGCTGCCAGACTTTTTCAAAAAGCGTCGTTGATGGCTGAGAGGATTCAGACATAGGGATTCTCCGCAACGTTAAACCGCTGCCGCGATTCTCTCAGCCGACAGGTCTTTGCCCTGGTGCTGATGGTGGCGGTTCATGATGCTGACCATGGCCTGGGCTGAAGCCTCCACGATGTCGGTGGAAACGCCGGTTCCCTGGTAACGGCTGGCGCCGATGGTGGCCCGGACCATGGCCCGTCCCTGGGCGTCACTGCCGCCGGAAACGGCGCTGACCTGGAATTCCTCCATGTGTAACTCCTCACTGATGATGGCGCGGATAGCGTTGACGATGGCGTTTACCGGACCGTCACCGCGTCCGGTGTGGATCCGTGGCGCCTGGCCGTCGAAGCGCAGCTTGAGGCTGGCTTCAGCCGACTGGTCGGTGTCTTCGACCTCGGTGTGAATCGAGATGGCATCCAGGTGCCATGGCCCGGTCTGCTCAGTGCCCAACACCAGTGCCTCGATGTCCTCGTCGTAAACGCTTTTCTTGCGGTCCGCCAGGGCTTTGAACTTGACGAACAGGTCCTCGAGTTGCTCCTTGCTCACCGAAAAGCCAAGGGTTTGCAGCCGGTCGTTGAATGCATGGCGACCGCTGTGCTTACCCAGCACCAGGCTGTTCTCCGGGACGCCAACGGTCTCCGGCTTCATGATTTCATAGGTTTCGGCATGTTTCAGAATGCCGTCCTGATGGATGCCGGCTTCGTGGGCAAAAGCGTTGCGGCCGACAATAGCCTTGTTGGGTTGCACCCGGGAACCGGTCACCGCGGTCACCACCCGGCTTGCGGGGTACAGCCTGGTCGTGTCAATACCCGTTTCCAGTTGATAGCGGTCGCTGCGGGTGCGCAGCGCCATCACCACTTCCTCCAGGGAGCAATTGCCGGCGCGCTCGCCGATACCATTGATGGTGCACTCGACCTGCCTGGCGCCACCCTCGATAGCCCCCAGGCTGTTGGCCACGGCCAAACCAAGATCGTTGTGGTTATGGCAGCTCAGGATAACGGATTCTGCATTTTGCAGGTTCTCGGACAGGTGTTGATACAATTTGCGGCTTTCACTCGGCGTCACGTAGCCGACCGTATCCGGCACATTGAGGACGCTTGCCCCGGCATCGATGGCAGCCTGGAAATATTCGACCAGGTAGTCGATCTCGGTTCGCCCGGCGTCTTCAGCCGTAATCTCGATATCATCAAACCACTGCTGGCCGAAAGCCACGGCTGAGGTCATTTCATCGATGATTTGCTGCTTGCTCATTTTCAGCTTGTATTCGCGATGTATCGGGCTGGTCGCGATGAATACATGCAGTCTTTTCTGACGGGCGGTGTCCAGCGAGCGGGCGACTGCTTCGATGTCCCCGCGCCGGGTGCGGGACAGGCCGCAGATGGTCGCGTTCAGGCCCAGTTCACCAACTGACTTGACCGATTCGAAATCGCCTTCGCTGGCTGCCGGGAAACCTGCCTCGATGACGTCAACACCCAATTCGTCGAGCATTCGCGCAACCTGTAGCTTTTCGGCCACGTTCATGGAACAACCCGGGGATTGTTCGCCATCGCGTAAGGTCGTGTCGAAGATATGTACGTAGTCAGCCATTTTCAGCTCCTTGGGCCTTTGATAAAAAAAAACCCGCAATTCTGGTTGCGGGTTTCGATTGCTGTTTGGTTTGAACCTCTAGCCTGAACCCATTCCGTATATAAGAAGAAGCAGAACAATGCCGCCTGCAAGCAAAAGGTCCAGGGAAAGGTTCAGTGCATACGCGGGCAGGCCACTGATCGTGTGGACTGCCGTTTTATTTTTGCTGATTTTTTGCGCGTGCATAGAGCCGGATTAATACACAGGGATTTTTTGATGTCAACTGATTTTTGGTAACAATTGTCAGTCATAATGGCCGGGCAGAATTTACTGCTCACCAGGAGAAAAGGTTTTGACCATCCATATACTTTACTTGTGCACCGGTAATTCTTGCCGTTCACAGATGGCGGAGGGCTGGTCACGGGCGTTGGCTGCAGAGGGATGCTCCACCGCGAGTGCCGGCATAGAGGCCCATGGCAAGAACCCGCGGGCGATTGCAGTCATGCAAGAGGCCGGAGTGGACATTTCAGCACAGGAGTCCACCATTGTCAGCCAGGAGATGCTGGATCGCGCGGACGTGGTTGTGACGGTGTGCGGGCATGCTGATGAACAATGTCCCGTGCTACCCGCGGGTGTCAAAAAGATACATTGGCCGTTGACGGACCCAGCCAGGGCAACCGGCAGCGAAGAGCAAGTCATGTCGGAATTTCGGTCCACCCGGGATGAGGTCAGGCGACGGGTGGATACGCTGCTAAAGCAATTGCAATTACGTTAGAATCAAGGGGCAATGAAGCCCTTCATATTCATTATTCCGGGATTCCTGTTGCTCTGCTCTTGGCCGGAAATAGCAGCGGCGGAGACGGCTCCTGCAAAATATTCCCGCACACCCAGTTACACCGCGGACGGTTCTGAAGCCTGCCTGCGCTGCCATTCCGGTGAGAAAATGCGGTCCATTGCCACGAGTGCTCATGGCGACCCGCAACGACCGGGTTCGCCGGCTGCGGAGCAGGGTTGTGAGTCCTGCCATGGCCCCGGCAGTATCCACGTGTCCCGGGCACATGGCGGCCGGGGTTTCCCACCACTCACCCAGTTTGGTCGTGGCAAGGATGCCGCGCCGCGCGAAGAGCAGCTGCATGCCTGCCTCAGCTGCCATGCGGATGAGCGCATGGAAGATCAGCGGATCACTTTCATCGGCAGCGCACACGACCGGCAAACCATCAATTGCTCCACCTGCCACACGGCTCATGCCGGCGGTGATCCGATCAGCGACAGGGAAAGCCAGCTTGCCACCTGCTCCCGCTGTCACCGGCGCCATCTGGAGGAGCATCCCCGCTTCGAGGACAAGAGTATCGATTTCGATGCGCTGAGTTGTTCCACTTGCCACGACGTCCATGTTCCGGCAGCACTGGAAGAATGAGGGCCCCGGCTTGAGCCTGCGCCGGACGATCAGGAAAGGGCTGGATTTAAGCCTTCCGGGTGAACCGGAGCAGTCGGTTCAGCCCGGACCGGACATTCAGCATGTTGCGCTGTGCGGGCGGGATTATAACGGACTCAAGCCGAGGCTGCTGGTGGCCGAGGGTGATACGGTGGGGCGGGGTCAGCCCCTGTTCATCGACAAGCGGGATCCGGCTGTCCGTTACAGCTCCCCCGCTCAGGGTGTAATCGCGGCGGTAAACCGGGGGCGCCGCCGGGTGCTGGATTCGGTTGTCGTGCGCCTGCAGTCGTCCGGGATGGAGGATTTGCAGTTCGATCCGATCGACAGCCGGCGGCAGGCCGGGCTGGGCCATGAGCAGGTAGCGGAACGGCTGCAGAATTCTGGTCTGTGGACTGCTTTTCGGACACGGCCATTCAGCCGCGTGCCCCTGTCGAACAGCCGTCCTCATGCCATCTTTGTGACCGCCATCGATACCCGTCCGCTGGCGCCGGACCCGGCGGTTATCGTGCGCACCGATCCCGACGCGTTCCGGACCGGCCTGCAGCTGCTGCAGCTGCTGACTTCAGGAACAGTCTGGGTGTGCACAGGCGCCGGTTGGGATCTCGCCATTCCGGATATCGACCGGGTGGAGCTTGTCGCGTTTTCCGGACCCCATCCGGCCGGTTTGCCGGGAACCCATATGCATCTGCTTGACCCGGTGGCAGCCGACCGTGTTGCCTGGCACATCGATTGCCAGGATGTCATGGCCATCGGCAACCTGTTCACCAAAGGCGTTGTTCCGGATTCCCGGATCGTTGCGCTGGGCGGCGAGTGCCTGCTGGAACCCCGCCTGGTGAAGACCCTTGCCGGAGCCGCCTTGGACGAGTTGCTCAGTAATGGATTCCGGCAGTGCGAAGGCTGCCGGGTGCTGTCGGGCTCAGTGCTTGACGGCCGCCATGCCACGGGTGCGTGGGCGTACCTGGGCCGGTATCACAAGCAGGTTTCTATCATCCGCGAGGGCGGGGACCGCCGTTTATTCGGCTGGCTGTTCAGGCAGCGCAAACCCCGCTGGTCTACCTCGCAGCACGGGCGTTATTCCGGCATGATTCCCGTACCGGCATTCGACAAAGTGATGCCGCTGGATATTTTGCCTGCAATGCTGTTTCGTTCACTGCTGGTCAAAGACACGGACCAGGCACAAGCCCTGGGGTGCCTGGAGCTCGACGAGGAAGACCTCGCGTTGTGTGCTTACCTGTGCCCGGCGAAAACCGGCTACGGCGAAGCATTACGCGCCAATCTCACCCTGATCGAAAAGGGGGGCTGATGAAAGACTGGTTCCATGCCCTGTCGCGGCTTCCGTTCCGGTTTATCTGGTCGTCGAACGCTGTCACCCGCGTGGCGCCACACATCAGGGACTCCAATAATGTGCAGCGATTGTGGAATTACTTCCTGCTCGCCAGCCTGCCGGCATGGCTGATCGGGCTCTGGAGCCTGGGGCACCAGACCAACCTGGCCATCGCGGATTTCAGGCTGGAGGATGTTGAGGGCTGGCGCGGTGTATTCCTGGCATGGTCCGGTATCGGCTTTGATGCCAGCAGCATCAGTGCCTGCGCGATTCACGGCCTGATGTACTTTGTGCCGATATTCATCGTGGCGCTGTTGACCGGCGCGTTCTGGGAATCCACCTTTGCGACGGTGCGGAAAAAGCAGGTGGATGAGGGTTTGCTGGCCATCGCCTGGCTGTTTGCATTGATGATGCCAGCCACGGTGCCGTTGTACCAGGTTGCGCTGGGCATGACCTTCGGTATGGTCGTCGGCAAGCTCATTTACGGCGGTTCCGGCCGCTACCTGGTCAGCCCGGCCTTGCTCGGGCTGGCCTTCCTGGTGTTTTCCTATCCCACCCTGTTATTCAGTGAAGGGGCCTGGGTGCCCGTGGCCGGTTATGACCAGCCTTCCGTGCTCGAGCTGGTAACCGATGAAGGCGGCCTTGCTGCCGTGGCAGCGGTGGATTATAGCTTCTGGCAGATTTTTGCCGGTGCCCGGCCCGGACCGGTCGGTGCCGTATCCACGCTCGGTGTGTTACTGGGAGCAATCTTCCTGGTATTCACTGGCGTGGCATCGTGGCGAGCCCTGCTGGGGATGCTCATCGGCTTCATCACCGTCGCAATGGTCAGCAACAGTGTTGCTCCCGGCAATGATCTGTTTTCGGTGCCCTGGTACTGGCACCTGGTGCTGGGTGGTTTTGCCTTCGGGGCGGTTTTTATTGCCACCGACCCGGTAGCCGGGCCAATGACCAATCCAGGGCGTTGGGGCTTTGGGTTGCTGGTTGGTTCGCTGACCATGGTAATTCGCCTGGTCAATCCTTCCTATTACGAAGGTGTGATGTTCGCGATTCTGTTGGCCTGCATGTTTTCTCCACTGATCGATTTTGTCGTGACTGAGCTGAACATCCGGCGCCGCAAACTGCGCTTGCTGGAGGGTGACGGGTGAACAGGGACTCACCCAGCAAGGCGGTCATGGTCGTCATGTTGACGGCGCTGGTCTGCTCGGGACTGGTCTCCGCGGCAGTGGTGTTACTGCGACCTATCCAGCTCAATAACCAGATGCTGGAGCAGAGCCGCAACATCATGCGGCTGACCGGTTTGCTGCCCGAACAACGCCAGGTCGAAGACGAGGAAATGCTGGATCTCTTTCAAACACTCGACCGTCGTATCGTCAATATCGACTCGGCCGGGTTTGACGAGGAAATCGATCCGCTCACCTTCAACCAGCGCCGCGCGGACTCGGATCCGGAGATGAGTGTCGCCATTCCATCGGACCTGGACCTGGCGAGCCTGAGCCGCCGCAGCCGCTACACGCCGGTCTACATGGTCTGGAAAGGTAACCAACTGGATCGACTCATCCTGCCGGTTCGGGGCAATGGGATGTGGTCGATGCTACGTGGTTACATCGCTCTAGAATCCGATCTGAACACCATTTCGGGCATGACCTTTTACGAGCAGAACGAAACGCCCGGCCTGGGTGACCAGATAACACATGAACACTGGCTGAAGAAATGGCAGGGTCGGCGAATCTATGATGACCGGGGTAATCCTCGTTTCCGGATCAGTGAGGGCGACGTTCAACCCGGCACGGCCATGGCCGAATACGAAGTGGATGCGTTGACCGGCGCCACGGTGACCGGCAATGCCGTGACCAGCCTGGTGCACTACTGGTTCGGGCCCAATGGCTATCAGCCTTTCCTGGTGGCCTTGCATGAACATCCGCCCGAGCGGCCTGGAGGGGTAACCCCATGAGCTCGATGGAAACATTGACCACGCCTTTGGTCAAACAGAACCCGGTGACGCTGCACGTGCTGGGTATCTGCTCGGCGCTGGCAATCACCAACTCCCTGACTTCGTCGCTGATCATGAGCGTGGCGCTGACCACGGTGCTGATCATTTCCAACGCGGCAATCAGCGCCGTGCGGCATTACCTGCCGTCCAGTGTGCGGCTGCTGGTGCAGATCACCATCATTGCGTCGGCCGTGACGGTGATTGACCAGTTCCTGCTGGCCTATATGCCGGACGCCGCGCGCACCCTGAGCGTGTACATCAGCCTGATCGTCACCAATTGCATCGTGCTGGGGCGGGCGGAAGCCTGTGCGATGAAGAGTGGCATCGGCACCAGTATCCTGGATGCGCTGGGTAACGGCATGGGTTACAGCATCATCCTGATCATCGTTGCCACCATTCGTGAATTGATGGGCAACGGCTCACTGATGGGGTATCGCATTTTCGAACTGGCCCACGAGGGCGGCTGGTTCCAGGAGAATGCGCTGTTTCTGCTGGCGCCCAGTGCATTTTTTATCATCGGCTTCCTGGTCTGGGGGGTCCGTAGCTGGAAGCCTGAGCAAAACGAAAAGCCTGATTTCGAACCGATTGCGCTGCCCTACCGGGAGGATCGCTGATGAGCGAATTCATCGACATCTTCTTCCGTTCGGTCTTTCTGGAAAATCTCGCCCTGGCGTATTTCCTGGGCATGTGTACTTTCCTGGCCGTATCCAAGCAGATCAAGACGACGTTGGGCCTTGGCGTGGCGGTCATCGTGGTGGAGGGTATCAGTGTTCCGCTGAACAACCTGATCTTCAACCTGGTGCTGCGGCAAGGGGCACTCGACTGGATGGGTCTCGGCCAGATGGATTTCAGTTATCTCGGGTTGCTGAGCCAGATCGCGGTCATTGCAGCGATGATCCAGATACTGGAGATTGTGCTCAACCGGTTTTTCCCGGCGCTCTATAACATGCTGGGTATTTACCTTCCGCTATTGACGGTCAACTGCGCCATTCTTGGCGCCTCTTTATTCATGGTGCAGCGAGATTACAGCTTTACCGAAAGCGTGGCTTACGGCCTCGGCGCCGGCTTCGGCTGGGCGCTGGCTATCGTGGCGCTGGCTGGCCTGCGCGAGAAGATGAAATACAGTGATATTCCGCAAGGGCTGCAGGGCCTGGGTATCACTTTTATCACCACCGGCTTGGTTTCGCTCGCCTTCATGGGCATTGCAGGGATCAGTTTCTAGGCGGCGTCATGGCGGAAATTTTCTTCAGCATCATGGTCTTCAGCATTATCCTGCTGCTGTTGACCGTGTTGATCCTGTGGGTCAGGTCCCGCCTGGTGCCGCACGGTGACATCACCATCACCGTCAACGGGAAAAAAGAACTTCGGGCACCGGCAGGCGGCAGGCTGCTGGGTACGTTGGCGGATGCGGATATTTTCGTACCCTCGGCATGTGGGGGTGGTGGCACCTGCGGCCAGTGCCGGGTCAGGGTACTCGAGGGCGGCGGGTCGCTGTTGCCCACCGAAGCATCGCTGATCAGCAAGCGGGAAGCAGCTGAAGGTGAACGCCTGGCCTGCCAGGTGGCGGTCTCCGGCAACCTGGAAATTCAAGTCCCAGAAGACGTCTTCGGTGTGAAGAAATGGCAGTGCACTGTGCGCTCCAATGATAACGTTGCAACCTTCATCAAGGAATTGGTGCTGGAACTGCCGGCAGGGGAAACTCTCGATTTCAAGGCTGGCGGCTACATCCAGATTGAATGCGGGCCCCATCAGCTGGATTATTCGACCTTCGACATCGGCGATGAATTCGTCGAAGACTGGAGGAAGTTTGGCCTGCTGGATATCAGGTCGGTGGTGACAGAACCCGCCATCCGCGCCTACTCAATGGCCAATTACCCCGAAGAAAATAATATCGTCATGCTGAATGTGCGGATTGCCACGCCTCCGCCGGGCGCTGGTGACAAAATTCCCACCGGCGTCATGTCATCGTACATTTTCAACCTTAAGCCGGGCGACCCGGTGACCATTTCAGGACCCTATGGCGAGTTCCTGGCGAAGGACACGGATGCGGAAATGGTCTTTATCGGTGGCGGTGCCGGTATGGCGCCGATGCGGTCCCATATTTTCGATCAGTTAAAACGTCTGCACAGCAGCCGGAAGATCAGTTTCTGGTATGGCGCACGCAGCATGCGCGAAGCGTTCTACGTCGATGAATTCGACGAGCTGGAGAGAATGCATGAAAATTTCAAATGGAACCTCGCGCTATCTGACCCGCTTCCTGAAGACCATTGGGATGGTATGGTGGGATTTATCCATGAAGTACTGTATGAAAACTACCTGAAAGACCACCCAGCCCCGGAAGATTGTGAGTATTACATGTGTGGCCCGCCGATGATGATTGCTGCCGTGGAGAGGCTTTTGTATGACCTGGGTGTAGAGGAAGAGAACGTGTTGTTCGACGATTTTGGGAATTGATGCAATGAGCGTATTTATCGGAACCTTGTTTATTATCGGCTTGTCCTGCCTGGCGATGGCGCTCGGCCAGATCATCGATGGCAAACCCCTGTCGGGCGGCTGCGGCAGCAAGCCAAAAGGTTCACCGCGGTGCGCTTCTTGCCCAAAGCGAAAAATCAAAAGCGAAATTGAGGATAAAAGCTGATGTTAAGGTCGGTATTCGTTAGAGACCACATGACAAAAAACCCGGTGACGCTGTTGCCGGACACGGAGATTCTGGAGGCCGCCCATCGGCTGATCGACAATGATATTTCAGGCGCGCCCGTGCTGGACAAGCATGGGCGGCTGGTTGGCGTCCTCACCGAACGGGATTGCATGCGGGTAGCCATGCAGGCGGGCTACCACGGTGAGCCGGGCGGCCAGGTGAAAGACTTCATGAGTCAGAATCCGCAATGGATCGGACCCGAGCAGAGCATATTGACGCTGGCCGACCTGTTTATCAATGGCCGCTTTCACCGTTATCCTGTGGTGGATAACGGTCGCCTGGTAGGTGTCATCAGCCGTCGGGACGTGATGCGGGCGCTGGGGAGATATTATCCGAAAGCAGGCGGCTGACCCACGTCGGCATGGGCAGCCCCGGTGCCCATTCGATTTCATGTTCCGGATGGTCTACCAACAGGTTCTGCAGCAGTTTGCCGGGGTGCCAGATCGTCGGTACCTGGCCCAGATAACTGCCCCACATGCTGAAGGTCGAACCCGAGGCGATCAGCAGGCGGCTGCGTGACAGTCCGAACATATCGCCCAGGCCCGAACCGTAATCGACCCTTTTCACCTGGGGAAGGTCGAGCAGTGCCTTGAGCTCCTCTGCAGTACCGTCTGAAAAAACAAAAGCCGGGACATCGCTGCCGACGGCCGAGCGCATGGCCTTGAGCGCCTCGATATACCAGTCCAGTGGCAGCAGGCTGTTATGCGAGCTGCGGATTTCCTGGTCGGTGCTTCTTTGTATGAAATCACCGCGCCGAACATGGATGCCGATGGGCGCCGGATTCGCCTCGGAGAAGGCAGACTGGTGAGTCGGCCGGGCGATGCGCCGCAACTCGTTGTACACCAGTTCATGATCGTGCACGAAGGGTGCGAAAAATTCTTTCATGCCCCGAAATTCCACGACCGTGCCAGGGCGCGCTTTGCCATTCCCGGCCTCGGTTTCACTGATCCGCCGATGACGAGCCAGGCACCAGGGCTTTTGCCAGCCACTCAGGTAGCGCTCATTGGG
>JAOUCS010000187.1 GCA_029859645.1 Lysobacterales bacterium
ATCCACAGCACCGGCACGGTGGCGCGGCCGCGGGCTTCGATCAGCTGTTCCCGAAAATCCCAATCCTGGCGCACATCGCGCATTTCAATGTCCAGGCCCAGGCGGGCGATAGTTGCGTCGACACTCCTGCAGAACGGGCAGCCGGCCATGGTGTAAAGCGCCAGCTTGTCGGTAGCTGGGGTTTCGCTGGGCGCATAGTGCTCGATGAATTCAGCCGCATAAAAATCGGCCCAATCGGTACCGGGCTCGAGGGCCTGGTGATCGAAGTCGGCGTTCATCAGGCAGTAAATCAGGTGGCTCCTGGTAAAGGTCGTATCCAGTGCCCGCTCCAGTGGCTCCAGCAGGTAATCGGTGTACCAAAGAGGCCATTCGGGGTCTTTGCCATCGGTCGCTGCAAAGGCGGCATGGTGGGCCCTGGCGGCTTTCCTGAACAAATGGACCAGTTGCTGGTGAAGGTGCGGGTCGGTCATTAAATGTGCTCCTGCATCGAATGCAGGAAAAATAACATTAATTCCGGTCAGGGTAATAACTCAAGGCAGCATCCGCCAAATTCTCCTATAGTGATAGCCAAACAATAAGAAGGGAGAGTTTCCCATGAGCTTCACCAGATCAATCTTCAACAACAGCGTGTTTTTCCTGGCCCTGATCCCTTTGTTTGCGGTATGGGGGTTCTGGGTCACTTACTTCACCCGTCCGGCAGGCACCATCGCTTTGCACGAACATCTGCACGGAGTGGCGATGTTCGCCTGGCTGGGGTTACTGGTGCTGCAAGCTTTCCTGATCCGCACGAACCGCCGGTCCCTGCACCGCCAGACCGGCAAGCTGGTCTACCTGCTGGGGCCGTGGATCATCATTTCGACCATCCTGCTGGCCAATTACCGGCTAAACGCCCGAGGGCTGACGCCTGAGGGGTTGCACGTATTCGGGCTGCAGTTTTTCATCCTGATCCAGTACACCGTTTGCCTGGCGATGGCACTGCGTCACCGCAAGCAACCCGACGTGCATGCGCGCTGGATGATTTGCACGGCATTCTCGATGCTGGACCCTATCTTCGCGCGCATCATCGGCATAAATTTCCTGCAGGTACCGATCGAGTCAGGGATGATCCAGCTGATCACCTATGGCTTCACCGACCTGATCGTGATTGCACTGGTGCTCCGGGACTGGCAGGCAGAACGGCGTCAGGATGTGTTTCTGCCGATGCTGCTCCTGCTGCTGGTCACACAACTGCCAACGCTGTTCGTACTGAAAATTCCGGCCTGGACCGCTTTTGCGGACTGGTTCATGCGGCTTCCGTTAACGTGAGAAACAGGTGGGGCCGGGGCGATCGAACTCGATCTTCAGTCCGCACCCAGGTAAAGCGCAATAATCCCAAACGTGTTGTTACCGCCATGCGCCAGCGCAGCCGGCCAGATCGACCAGCGCGCAGCGATGGTGATCGCGCCGAACACCAGCCCGCTGATGGCCGAGCCGACGATTCCGGTCGGGCCCTGGTAGGCGTGGACCAGGCCGAAGATCACGGCCTGTAATAACAGGGCGCAGATCAGCGCGACCCGCGTGTCGCCCAGCACGAACGCGATGGCCCGCATCAACAGAATCCGGTAGGCGAATTCCTCGCCGAACGCGGCGAACGTCCAGTTGGTGACCAGTAGCAGCGCCAGCGCCGAGACCGAATCCTCGACTCCGGCGAACCGTTCCAGGTCGCGGCCGCCGCCGAGCAGTTGTTCAACCCAGGGGCTCAGGCCGAAGTTGATCAGCCGCAAGGCCGCGATGGCGGCTAGCGCCAGCAGGACATGGCGCAGATTTAAACGTGAGCCAAAACCAAAGCGGTTGTGGGGCAGACCGGCGTTTGTGAACAGAATCGCGAACAGAACGGTGACCGCTATGTAGCCAGTTGTGGCATAGCCGGCCAGCGGGGTCAGGACGGTCGGGGTTGCGGCCGAGAACCGTAGCGCCCCCATAAACAGCAGGCCCGATGCCAGGCCGGCTGTGAGCCAGGTGATGGTCTTATTGCCTGCGCATCTCATTCCACCGGCTCTGATCCACTTTCCGCAGCCAGGATTTATCGAAAACCTCGGCAGCCAGTTCACGGTCTACATGAGGCCGGATCAGGTCTACATAGGCCTGGTGCACCTGCTCGTACTCTTCCACGCAGAACTCCTTCCGGTGATCCGGCAATTTTGCCTTGGTCGCCAGATCGCCAAATGACTTGGGATTGGCACCATAGGCCATGCAAATCAGGTTGTATGCTCTTTGTGCCGGAAGGCTATGGGTTTCCGCCGAGTCTTCAATGAACTCATCCACCGTCTGTGCCGAGTCTTCATCGTGTGTTTCAACGACTAAGTAGTGGTAGACCGTGCCCCTGATCAGTCGATGAGATTCTTCTTCACCCAGTTGCAGATAGAGATAAGCCGCCAATTGGTCCGCGGCGTCTTCTTCACGACCGAACATCGGGGTGTATAACATATCAAAAAGGGCATGGGAAAACTCGTGCAGAACGGTGTCGAAAAAAGGTCCAACAACCGTATCGACCGGCTCGACACCCCCGGGAGTCGTCTCATCGGGCATATTTTCGACAAGCTCTTCGATAAACTCGTAGCAGATCAGTACCTCGCCGTCGCCATATTCGGCTTCCGGCTCGCCATCACACCCGGCGATAACGATTTCAACGGGTATAACCAGTTTGAAAGGGCTCAGAAATTCCTGCAACCTTTCCAGGACCCGGTTTTCTTTCAAGTCTTCATAAATTTTCACATGCGCAGGATTTTCAGGTGTCTCGTAGGAAACTTCTACCCGGTAGGTTTCGGGTGCAGCGTGTACATTGATGATTCCTGACAGCAAACAAGCGGCGCCCAGGGCCAGACTGGTTTTCACTACTGCGCTCCCCCGCCCGCAAGCTCCTCGCACAGGGCCACGTTGTCATTCACGATTCGTTGGATCGGGATTTCACCCGATTCCTGCACACTGGTGATGTTGTAGGTCACCATTGCCTCGGTGCAATCCGCGAACTCAATCGTCATGGTGCCGTCGCCTGCCGGATCGATGGTCGAGGGGGGCGTTGGCGAGTCGAACACGCCGCCCTCGGCGACGAAGACCGTCAGGTTCGCGGTGTTGCCCGAGTACGGGCCCTGGCCGATCAGCCAGCGGTGACCGGGTTCGCCGATGCCTGAGGGGGTGCCTTCCGGCGGGCGCTCGAGGTCGTAGGTAAACCACGCAACGAACATCTGCTGGATGTCCGGAAAGGCCGTTACCAGGAAACCCTGGCCGTTGGTCAGCGGGTTGTACCAAGAATCATTGAGCCCTGGATTGATGGTGAAGCTGGGGGCATCGGTTTCCTTGTAGACGCGCACGTAGTCGATCACGTAATCCGCCGGGAACTGGGTCTCAAAGTTTGGCGGACCGGGCAGGTTCCCGCCCACCGCAAGGTTCAGCAGAAAATGGAAATCCACGTCGAACGGCGCGGGATAGGGCCCGTTGGTGGAATTCCACTCGGTCTGGGTGGCGTAGTGGACATCATCGACATACCAGCGGATCTCGTTTTCCTCCCACTCGATGGCGAACACGTGGAAGTCCTCGGCGAATGTGCCGGATTCCAGGGTGTACTCTTCGCCCCTGGACGAGTTGTTGGGCCATGTGCCGCCATAATGGATGGTGCCGGAAATGGTTTCGGGCTCGCTGCCGATGTTCTCGACGATGTCAATCTCGCCGCTGGCCGCCCAGGTGCCATAAATCGTCTGGTCTGACGGCAGCATCCAGAATGCCGGCCAGAAGCCCCTGCCTTCGGGAAACTTGGCGCGCATCTCCATGCGGCCGTAAGTCCATTCGGCCCTGTACTTGGTCCGTATCCTCGCGGAGGTGTACTGGAAACCCGGTTCGACCGTCTCTTTGCGCGCCGTAATGGTCAGCATGCCGTCGGCGACCGTCGTGTTCTGGTCGGTATACCACTGCAATTCGCCGTTGCCCCAGCCGCGCGGCAGTCCTTCCGAACTGCCGTCGCCGATCTGGTATTCCCACTTGGACCAGGTATCGAGATCATCGCCGTCGAACTCGTCCGACCAGACCAGTTCGCAATATTCGAAGCCGACGCATTGCGCCTGGGCTGGCGTGCTGAATACCGGTAACACGAGAACGCCGATCGTTGCTATCAAAGCGGAGGTTAAGTTGGGTTTTTTCATTCTGAACATTCCTATACCTGATACTTTCATCTGTTCATTGTACGATAAGCCACACGGTCGCCTGCAAACGTTCCAATCCATAGCTCGCCGCCCACTTCCAGCCCCATCGTGATGTTGCTGAAATTAGGGTTGGCCGGGCCGCTTGCCAAAGCTTCGCCCTGCATGGTTTGCGGGTCAATAGACCACACGGTAAATGGCCGCGGGCAGCTGGCAAACGCCTCCAGCTTGAATTCCTCTGACTGGAGCACCCGACCACAGGCATCATCTTCGACATGCAGACCGGCGGTGACCAGCTTGCCGTCGCGGCTCATGTGCAGGTTATCCGGCACGAAGACCAGTGTATCCGTTCTGCGCAGCACTCGCGCAGGGTTGGTGTTCGAGAACGCCGTCACCGTGAACAGCCCGGACGAAGCGACATAGAATTCCTTACCGTCTGCTGATACCTCGATGCCATTGGCGTAGGGCATTTCGGTGCCCTGCACCGGGGTCATGCCGCTGTCGCCCGGCGCCCAACGGTACACCTGGCCGGTCAGCTTGCCGGCGAGCGCTTCACTGATTTCGATACCCGTATGAAGCGGAATGGTTACCAGCAGCGAACCGTCGCCAAGCGATGCAACGCTGTTGG
>JAOUCS010000077.1 GCA_029859645.1 Lysobacterales bacterium
AAAGAAGGCGATTCCGGCGACGGTGAAAAGGACGGGCTGACGAGGCCGGCTGAAGCGGGTAGCGCGATGGAGCAAAAGGTCGTGAATGACGCGGTGGCTTACCTGCGCAGCCTGGCTGAAAAACGCGGCCGGAATGCCGATTGGGCCGAACTTGCCGTGCGTGAAGCGGCCAGTATCAGCAGCGAGGAAGCATTGAACCTGGGTGTGATTGATGTGGTGGCTGAAAATATCGGTGACTTACTCGAGCAGATCGATGGCCTGTCGGTCGAGGTCAATGACCGGGAGTTAATACTGCAGACCAGCGGTCTTGTCATTGAACGGTTGCTGCCCGACTGGCGCAGTGAACTGCTGGGGGTCATTACCAGCCCCACCATTGCTTACCTTTTGTTGTTGATCGGTATTTACGGGCTGGTCCTCGAGGGCTATAACCCGGGAGCCATCGTACCCGGTGTGGTGGGTGCGATTTGCCTGTTGATGGCGCTTTATGCGCTGCAAATGTTGCCTGTCAATTATGCCGGGCTGGGGTTGATTGCCCTGGGTATCATCCTGATGATTGCGGAGGTCATGGCGCCGAGTTTCGGCGCGCTTGGCATTGGTGGAATCATTGCGATGGTCATCGGGTCGATCATCCTTATCGATACAGACGTGCCGGGATTCGAGGTCTCGCGCGCGCTGATCGCTGCGATCGCGATGGTCGGTTCGCTGGGATTGATGACGATCATCTGGTTTGCCATACGGGCACGCCAGCGGCCCGTGGTGTCGGGCAGGGAGCAGTTGATTGGCGCACGGGGTACGGCATTGGAAAGTTTTCAAAAAGAGGGAGAGGTTTTTGTCCACAGTGAACGCTGGAGCGCAATTGCCGAGACTCCGGTTCAGGCGGAGCAGGAAATTGTCGTCACCGGGCTGGATGGGCTGACACTGATAGTGCGCGCAGCCGGAGCCCACCTAAAGGAGCAGAAAAATGATCGTGTTTGATTATGTGTTTGGAGTACTGGCACTGGCAGTGCTGGCAATCATCATTAACGCAATCAAGATCCTGCGTGAATATGAACGGGGTGTCATTTTTCAGCTCGGACGTTTCTGGAAAGTGAAGGGTCCCGGATTGATCATCGTGATCCCGGTGATCCAGCAAATGGAGCGCGTGGACCTGCGTGTGATCGTCATGGATGTGCCAACCCAGGACGTTATATCGAAGGACAACGTTTCGGTAAAGGTAAATGCCGTGGTTTATTTCCGGGTGATTGATCCGGAAAAAGCCATTATCCAGGTGGAGCGTTATCTCGAAGCCATCAGCCAGCTTGCGCAGACTACCCTGCGGTCCGTACTGGGCCAGCATGAGCTGGACGACATGCTCTCCGAGCGGGATGCGCTGAACCACGATATCCAGGCTATCCTGGACCGGCAAACCGATGCCTGGGGCATCAAGGTGGCCAACGTGGAGATCAAGCACGTGGACCTGGATGAAAGCATGATCCGTGCTATTGCCGCACAAGCCGAGGCAGAGCGGCAGAGGCGCGCCAAGGTCATTCACGCCACCGGTGAAAAACAGGCTGCGCACGAGCTTGTAGAAGCCGCGAAAACACTGGCCGACGAACCCAACGCGATTCAGCTTCGTTACCTCCAGACCCTGACCGAAATAGCGGGCGACAAGAGTTCCACGATCGTGTTTCCGCTGGATCTGGTCGAGAAGGTCTTCAACCGGAGTTAGTGATCAGTTTTCAGGGGCCGTATACTGGGTGTCTTGCCTCGTCAATTTTCAGGAGACCCTCATGTATCGACTGCACGGATTTTTTACCCAGAACACCATGAAGACGGTTTATGTTCTGGAAGAGCTGGGGGTCGAATACGAGTTTGCTTTTGTCAACCTGATGAAGCTGGAAAACCGCACGGATGAATTCCGGGCGATGACCCCGGCCGGCAAGGTTCCGGTGCTTGAGCACGATGGTCAGTTCCTGTTCGAATCGGGCCCGATCTGCCGTTACGTCGCCAGTAATGAAAAGTCCCCCTTGTACCCGGCTGACAAGTTGCAGCGTGCACGGGTGGACCAGTGGATGACCTTTTTTACCTGCCACCCGGGACGCTGGCTGACGACGCTTTATTTCGAAAAAATCATCAAGAACGCTGCTGGAATGGGCGAACCGGATGAGGCCCGATGTGCCGAGGCGGTAAAGTTCGCCGGCCAGCAGCTGAAGCATGTCGAGCGCTGGCTGGCTGATCGGGAATGGCTGGCAAACGATGCATTGTCGATTGCAGAGCCCTTTGCGCTGGCTTACCTGGAGCAGGCCAGTGCTGTTGGTTTTGCGCTCGGCGAGCTGCCGCGAGTCCAGTCCTGGTTCGAGCGACTGGAAGCCCGCGACAGCACAGCCCGGGCGAGAGCGCGCGTTCAGCCTCACATGCAATCTGTGATGGGGGTCCAGGCATGAGCGGACCGGTCATCCATGTCGGTGAGGGATTCTGGAATATCAGGGGTTCCTACAAGATCGGTGGCGTTATCGACGTGGGCACGCAATCGTCACTGGCCAGGCTGGCCAGCGGCAACTTCGTATTGCTGGATTCGTACACTTTCAGCCAGGAAACCCTTGCGAAGGTGCGGGAGATGACAGAAGGCGGCGCGAAAATCGAGGCGGTTCTGAATCTCCATCCGTTTCACACGGTGCACGTGCGTAAAATCCACGAGCAGTTTCCGGATGCCGTGCTGTATGGGACTGCCCGGCACCATGAGCGCTTTGCTGACCTGCCCTGGGCAGAACTGAAAACCGAGGACCCGGCGCTGCACCAGCGTTACTCGCAAGATTTTGATTTCTCGGTGCCGCGCGGCGTGGATTTCATTTCGGATGATCAGAACATCCACTTTTCATCCGTATTGGCGCTGCACCGGGCGTCAATGACGATTCACTCGGACGACACGCTGATGTACTTACGGCTGCCTTTGCCCCTGCGCCTTGCCGGCCTGGGTGATTCGGTGAGTTTTCATCCGACGCTGGCCAAGGCGCTGGAGCGGCGGGCGGGTGCTGTGCAGGACTTTCGCGACTGGGCGGAGGAGTTGATCCACAGCTGGCAGCATGCCGAGAACCTGTGTGCCGCGCACACCGCGGCTTTGCTGGAGCGTGACAATAAGGGCGATTCGATTCATGACCGCCTGGTCAAGGCGCTGGAAAAGGTCAACAAGACGCTGGCCGCGCATGAGAAAAAATTCGGCTGATGCTGAGTGTGCTGATGATGCTGGCTTTGACACTTGAAGCAGAGCCCTGGCGTTCGATCAATGACGGCGTCATGGGGGGCGTTTCCAGCGGCCATATCATCGCTTTTGGCGCAGGCTTGCGTTTTGAAGGCGAACTCTCGCTGGAAAACAATGGCGGTTTCGCTTCAGTGCGCCGTTCTATTGACGCAGATCTTGCGCATGCCAAAGGCATCCAGCTGGAAGTGCGTGGTGACGGACGAACCTACCAGCTTCGTTTGCGCCAGGATGGCCGGTTTGATGGTATCGCCTGGCGGGCTGAATTTCAGCCTGAAACGAATTGGCAGACCATTCGCCTGGATTTTGATACATTTGAACCCGTATTCCGCGGCCGACCGGTAGTCGAGGCAGGCCCGGTAGTACCTTCCGAATTACGTCAGCTAGGTTTCATGGTGGCTGACAAAACGCCCGGGGTGTTCACGCTGGATATCCGGGCCATTCACTTTTACTGAACCACATCACCCAATATACGAGTCCTTAATTATGAACAAGAAACTGATCATTGCCGGATGCCTGGCGCTTTGCGTATTCATCCCGTTGGCGCAGGCTGAAGTCGTTCGCCGGGAAGCGAATAACGGTAATCTCGTGATGGAAGACATTCCGGAGATACCTCAGGCGGTCGTCGCTGAACTAAACCGCTACCAGAACGTTCGGTCCGCCGGCTTCCAGGGCTGGACAGAAGATGGCGAAGGCATCTACGTCACAACACGCTTCGGAGATGTTTCCCAGATTCATCACGTGGGCATCCCCGGGGGCGCACGGACACAGCTGACGTTTTTTGATGAGCCGGCAGGGGGCGTGGTGCGTCAGCCCGGCGGCAACCAGTTGATATTTACCATGGACGCCGGTGGCAGCGAGTTCTCACAGATTTTCCTGCTTGACCCGTCCGGCACGGATGATGCCCGAATGCTGACCGATGGTGAATCCCGCAACGGTGCGGTGATATGGGACCGGCGCGGTGAGTTCATCGCTTACCAGAGCACCCGGAGGAATGGCGCGTCCAACGATGTGTGGATGATGAATGCCAGTAACCCCGAGACGGCGGGAATCATCCTGGAGTCGCCAGATGGAACCTGGTGGGGTCCGTCGGATTTCTCTCCGGACAATCAACGACTGTTGATCACCAATTACGTCGGCAACGCAGATTCCAGGATTCACCTGCTGGATCTCAGGACGAAGGAATTACGCTTGCTGGCTGGAAATCCGGCAACTCCCAGTTCCAACTTCGCTCTGTCTTTTGACCCACAAGGCACCGGCTTTTTTTACATCACGGATGTCAACGGCGAATTTCAGCAGTTAGCCTGGCAGTCGCTGGAAGAAGGATCAGCACCGCAGATGATCACGGCCGATATTCCGTGGCACGTGGAAGGCGGAGCCGTCAGTGATGATCTGACCCGGGCGGCGTTCACGGTAAATAACAATGGGTTCTCACAGCTGTACCTGTTCGACATGAACAGTCATGAATTTCGCCAGGTTGACGTGATTCCGACCGGCCTGGTTGGCGGACTGGAATTCAGTCCCGACGGCAGCAAGCTGGGCATGACTTTGAACACCTCGCAGACGCCCAGCGATTCCTTTGTGCTGGGTCTTGGCGAAGGTGCTCTGGAATTTACCGAATTGACGCGCTGGACATACAGCGAAGTTGGTGGTCTTGATACGAGTACCTTCATCCAGCCCGAACTGGTTTCTTTCCCCACATTCGACAGTGGTGAGGGCGGCCCGGACTCCATCCCGGCATGGGTGTACAAGCCGGCAGGCGAAGGCCCGCATCCGGTAGTCATCGTCATTCATGGTGGGCCTGAAGCCCAGGCGCGCCCGGCGTTCAGCAGCACTTACCAGCTTTGGCTGCATAAACTGGGCGCTGCAGTAATTCGCCCGAATGTTCGCGGCTCAGATGGCTATGGCAAGCATTACATGTCGCTGGATAATGGCTTCAAACGCGAGGATTCGGTCAAGGACATCGGCGCACTGCTGGACTGGATCGCCACCCAGCCGGACCTGGATGAGAACCGGGTGGCGGTCTTTGGCGGCAGTTACGGCGGCTACATGGTGCTGGCCAGTGCGGTGCACTACAGCGACCGGCTCAAGGCCGCGGTGGATATTGTCGGCATCAGCAATTTCGTGACGTTCCTGGAGAACACCCAGGATTACCGTCGCGACCTGCGTCGCGCCGAGTATGGTGACGAGCGTGACCCGGCCATGCGTAAACACCTCGAGTCGATCAGCCCGCTGAACCACGTCGACAAGATCAAGGTTCCGATGCTGGTAGTGCAGGGTGAAAACGATCCGCGGGTGCCTGTTACCGAAGCCGTGCAGATCGTTGAGGCGCTGCGAGCGCAGGGTTTGCCGGTCTGGTACATGAATGCGCTGAACGAGGGGCATGGCTACCGCAAGAAGGAAAATCGCGATATATACACCCAGGCGACCATGATGTTTCTGCAGGAGCACCTGTAAGGGGTCTTCGATGAAACCCAGCACCCTGCGGATCGGTTATCGTTACCGCCCGAATCGCCTGGCGCCGGAGTACGACGCGCTGGTTATTGGTTCCGGCATCGGTGGCCTGACCACGGCCGCCCTGCTCAGTGAACTGGGCTGGAAGGTCTGTGTGCTGGAGCAGCATTACACGGCTGGCGGCTACACCCACTCTTATGACCGGGAAGGCTACGAGTGGGATGTCGGTGTGCACTACATTGGCGACGTCGGGGTTAAGACCCGCACCCGCAAGCTGTTCGACTTCCTGTCGGACGGCAAGCTGGAATGGGCGCCGATGGACGAGGAGTACGACCGTTTTTATGTCGGTGACAAGGTGTTCTGCGCGCGGGCCGGCAAACAGGAGTTCCGTGACAACCTGGTAAAGCAGTTTCCGGCCGAAGAAAAAGCGATCGACCGTTACATGCAACTGCTCGCCGGCGTGGGTGGAGCGCTTCAGATGATCGCTATGGAAAGGGTCATGAAGCCCTGGCAGAAAGCCCTCTCCGGCCCGTACCGCAAGTGGAAAACACCGGACCACATCTACCGCAAAACCTACGACGTGCTCAGTGAACTGACGGACGATCAGGATCTGATCGCGACCCTCTGCGGACAATGGGGGGATATGGGCCTGCCGCCGAAGCAGTCGGCGTTTATCGTGCACGCGATGATCGCCCGGCATTACCTGTATGGCGGGTTCTATCCCGTGGGTGGTTCCTGGCGTATTGCCGATTCGATCATCCCGAAGATCCAGAAGTCGGGTGGAGAAGTATTCACCTATGCCAGCGTGAAACGCATCCTGGTCGAGAACGGGGAAGTCCAGGGTGTCGAAATGTCGGACGGGCACAGGATCGAATGCCCGGTCGTGATTTCATCCGCCGGCATCGACAACACGTTTTGTCATCTGCTGCCCGATGACGTAGTGAAAGCCACCAGTTATGACCGGCAGATGGAACAGGTGCAGCCCAGCATGGGGCATATCGGCATTTACATCGGACTGCAGAAAACCGCCGAAGAGCTGGAGCTGCCCAGTACCAATTTCTGGATTTACCCTTCCAATGACTACGACGGTGCAGTGCAGGCCTTCATGGAAGACGCCAATGCCCCGTTTCCGGTGGTTTATGTTTCATTCCCATCCGCCAAGGACCCGGATTATCTGAACCGGCATCCCGGCACGGCCACCATCGAAATCGTCGCGCCGGCGCCTTACCACTGGTTTGAACAATGGAAGGGCACGACCTGGGGCAAGCGCGGTGAAGAGTACGAACAGTTCAAGGCTGAACTCGGTGAACGGCTGATGCGCCACCTGTACGACAAGTTACCGCAGCTGGAAGGGCGGGTTGATTATTACGAGGTCTCAACGCCGCTTTCCACCGAGTGGTTCAGTGGCTACCAGCGCGGTGAGCTGTATGGCCTGGACCACACGCCGGAGCGGCTGCAGCAGGACTGGCTGGGACCGCGCACCCGCATTCCGGGGCTGTGGCTGACCGGCCAGGACACGCTGACTTGTGGCGTCACCGGCGCCATGATGGCGGGCATGCTGACAGTGACCGCCATGGTGGGTATGCGGAAAATTTCGCCGCTGATGAAAAGGATTTACGGCTGACTCCGTCTGTCAGGATCAGTCTTTCAAGGGCTTGAACTTGAATTTCTGCCCGCCGATCGACGCCTCGTACATCAGGCCGCCCTTGGCCAGGGTATAAACGGCCATTCCCCGTTTCCATGATCCGGTGGCCTTTGTATCGCCCGCACTGGCCGAGGCACCCTTGGTGGATGCGCCGGCCTGCGCACCATAGGTCAGGGCGACAGCCGTGGCATCGGCGCCAAATTCAAACTGACCGCGGGTGAAGTCGTGGTAAACGTCGGCATTCTTGAACAGGATAATCTGGCTGTATGCCTGGCCGCCCAACTGAAATCCGATGGTGATCTGGCCCATTGACACATTGCCCGTATGGGCGCCCTGTTTGAACACACAACCGGTCCCGCCAGCGGCCCCGATACCGATCCCGCCCTTGCCGATAGTGGGGAGAACCGCGTAGCCATAGGATTGCGCCATCATCTCCGGCACATCTCCAAGCCCCCTGAACTTCTCCAGGGTGTCCCTGCATTTTTCGAGACTGGCGGCTGCGTAAAGGGTGTTGCTGCTGGCAAGCAAAACCAGGAGCGCAAAAAAAGTGGCTATGGGCTTCATAACGATTCCTTGTTTATCTGCACCATCAGGAAATACCATACACCATCATCATGGAAATGCGGAACTGATGACAAATAGAGCTCCGGCGGAAACGCTGAACATGGACCGCTCGTTGCGGGTCGCCATAGAGACGGCTGACATGCCCTGGGAGGAATCGCCGTCGGCGGGTGTGCTGCGCAAAAAACTGGAGCGCGAAGCGGCCGAATCGGGGCAGGTCACCAGCGTGGTCCACTACGCGCCCGGCTCCCGTTTTTCTGCGCATCAGCATCCGCTGGGCGAGGAAATTTTCGTGCTTGAAGGCGTGTTCCAGGATGAGCATGGCAGCTACCCTGCCGGCACTTACCTGCGCAATCCACCGGGAACGCGCCATTCACCCGCTGCCGAGAGTGGCTGCGTGATCCTGGTCAAACTGAACATGTTCGATCCCGGGGACCTGGAACCGGTGTGTATTGACACCGGGACGGCGGCATGGCATCCGGGCCTGGTGCCGGGACTGTCGGTGATGCCTTTGCATTCTTTCCGGACCGAGCATACCGCGCTGGTCAGGTGGGATGCCGGCACCCTGTTCAATCCGCATACACATCCCGGCGGAGAAGAGATTTTCGTACTGAACGGGGTTTTCGAAGACGAGCAGGGCGTTTATCCGCAAGGCACCTGGTTACGTAATCCGTCGTATAGCCAACACCAGCCGTTCAGCCGCGAAGGCTGCACGATCTTCGTCAAGACCGGACATTTATAGAGTTTCGCTTCCCTGCTCCCTGCTCCCGACTGCGCCGGAAGGCGGCTGCACTCATCGGCATGAATGTGTCCGCTCCGCGGACATGGGGAGTTTTACAGGTAGCGGCATTTATGAATGGCTGTCAGGGATCTGATCGGGAAATGTCGGAGGCGAGATTCACGCATTCTTCGTGTTCGATGGTCACGACTTTTGCGGTTTCCTTGTGGACACACCAGCATTTGCCTTCTTTTTCATCCACGGCGCAAAAAATCTCTTCTACCAGGTATGGCTCACTTGCCGGCTCCTGTTGTTCCGGTTGGTTTTGCTTTTGATCGAAGATTTCAGCGGCGGGATCGCTGAGCTCGAAAGTATCTGCCGGGACGGCCATCGGGTAAATCAGCAATATCAAAGCGAGGCGGTGCATGGTGCATATTCTCCTTGGCATCGGTTGTTGGCTCTCGCAGGGACCGGATACAGGGTTGGGATCACCAGTATACAAAATTGGCTCGAAAGATTTGTGACGTTGCCAAAATCCATGGGGTTTTGAAAAAGCCACCCTGGCATCGAGTTCAGAATGGGGCAGGACTTGAATACGGATAGCCTGTTTAACCCTTTAAGCTGCGGGATGTCCGTTCTCTGTTCACCGGCGTGATGATCGGTAACTGCGGCTACGAAGCTTATCAAGCCTGAAGTTCAGATCAGGGCGATCTTTTCCTTTTCCACAGTGATCAGGCGTTTTTTATAGAGTCTGCCCAGGGCTTTTTTGTACTTGCCCTTGCTGACACCAAACTGCTTGTAGATGGCTTCGGGAGGACTGTAGTCGGTCAGGTCCGAGACACCATCATGGGCCTTCAGGTGCTCGATGATCCGGTCGGCCAGCACGTCCTGTGCGCTCCTTTCGTGAAGCTCCAGGGTCAGGTTGATTTTCCGGTCTTCGCGGATGGACTTGATGTACCCAACAGTCCTGTCGCCGGGTTCGAATGGAGTGAAAACCTCTTCCTTGAATAACAGGCCGAGATGGGTGTTATTAATGACGGCCTTGTAGCCCAGGGGGGTCTTGCCCACGATCATCAGGTCGACTTTCTCACGGAGTTTGAGTGGTGTTGCGTCCTCCGAAAGATAGCGATGCAATTTGGTGCTGCCGATCATTTTACCGTCCGGATCCATCAGCACGTAGACCACGTAGGACTGTCCCTTCTTCATCGGTGATTGCTGCTGGCTGATGGGCACCATCAGGTCCTGCCCCTCGCGCCAGGTCATGAAAGTGCCGGCGCGGGTGACGTTTACCGCTCGCAGCAAGGCGCACTCGCCTGCTTTTGCCTCGGCGTCCTTTGCAAAGCCGGGGTTTTCGATATTTGTTTTGCCTGGGCACATTTGACCTATGATACGTGCATGTTTCATTTAATACGATTTGTGGTGATCGTGGCCTTGTCACCTGGCCAGATGGCGGCCTGCGCACCAATGTTACCGACCTGGGTAGATTCTTCGGCGCGATTATCGGGGGTGGCCAGTTCCAGGGAACGAGAATCCTGCAGGAAGAGACCGTCAAAACCATGCTGACGCCGCAGTTTGCGCAGGGGCAGGTGATGGAAGTGGTGGAGGAAGATGAAAGCCAGCAGCAGGCTATCACCTGGGTTTACCGGACCCTCAGTGACGGTAGCACTGTTACAGGCCACAGCGGCGGTGACCCCGGCGTCATCACGCATGCATACTATTTCCCTGGAACCGGTGCCGGAGCCATTCTTCTGGTCAATACTTCGTCCGACTCTGAAACGCTTGGGCTGGCAGTCCGGGACATGATCCGGGCGCTGCTGATCCGGGCAAGAAATGAGCAAGTATAGACAGCATACGGTCGCCCGGCTTGTTGAGATTCACCCCCGTTGGTGAATCAGCGATTGTCTAGTTCAAAGCCCTTGATTTCAGCATTGTATGATAACGCTTTGATGTATTCCGCAACGGCAATCCGCATCGCTTTTGTATGCAGATAGTCACGAATATTGTCGTGTGCCTGCTCGAATGTTATACGCTTGCCCGTTTTGTCATCCGTGAAACGGTCGAGGTGGTTGTCGTAAAACCGCTGGCAGGTTGCTTGATCCGCCTCCGGAACGGTCACATCCTGCTCCAGGAGTTGATCGATGAGTTCTTCTTCTTGTTCAGGTGGAGTGACTTGCCCTTTGTCCTCACACCACCCATGACTGGCGGCCTGCTGCAATAACAGTTGTCTTATCACCAGTGACTGTGCCGCCATCCGCCAGGCATGTTCCTGGCTATCGGCAGGATGGTATTGCATCTCCTGCCCTATTTCGGCGCCCGTAATTTCAACATTATTGACGATGATGGACATCTAGCCGCGCTTCCTTACGATCTGGTAGCCGCTGCGGGTCAGGTATTGAACGGGCACACTCCAGACATGCACCAGGCGTGTAAATGGAAATACGAGGAAAATAGTCAGGCCCAGGACCAGGTGAATTTTAAAAATAAAAGCTTCACCCGCCACAAACGAAGCGGCATCACCCTGGAAGGTGACCAGGTGCTGAGCCCAGCTTGCCAATGCAAGCATTGAACTGCCGTCCAGGTGTTGGGCTGAAAATGGAATGGTCAATAAACCCAGCACAAGCTGCACAAAAAGCAGTAGCAGGATAGGTAGGTCGGTAGCCTGGGAAGTGGCCTTTATGCGCGCATCAAGCATACGTCTGCGGATTAACAGGATCATACCGGCCAGGCAGATCAAACCGAATATTCCGCCCGCGGTCATTGCCATCATCTGCTTGGTGCCCGCCGACATCATGAAATGATAAGCCCAATGGGGGGTCAACAAGCCCACCAGGTGACCAAAAAACAGGGCAATAATGCCGATGTGAAACAGGTTGCTGCCCAGACGCATATCCTTCTTGCTTAACAGCTGGCTGGAACTGGCTTTCCAGGTGTATTGATCGCGGTCATAACGCAACAGGCTGCCAAGAAAGAAAACGGTAATTGCTATGTAGGGGTAGATCCCGAAGAAAAACTGATTCATGTAGTTTGCCATGTGAATGCCTCCTACCTTGTGATTTGTATTTGTAAACCGCTGTCCGGGGTCTGACACCCCCCGCACGCGGTTTGATCAGGCTGGCCGGCAAACGCCGCTGCTTCTTCCCATGCTTTGTCCATTGCCTCCAGGCTGTTGTCTTCCGGTTCCTGGGCCAATACCTCCTGGATTTTCTCCTTGCTCGGTTTGACCCTGGACAATGCCACCAGGGCATCAAATAAGACGGCATAGGATGAATCCCGTTTTTTCAACCGGGTCCCGATCGTTGCGATAATGTCTATCGGTTCTCCCAACAAGCCGACCGCTTCATCACGGGGACACAAGGAAAGAAACTCGAGAAACAGGGGAATATAGTCGGGTAATTCTGCCTGATCGATAAAGAAACCTTTTTGTTCATAGGCATCGGAAAGATTCACCATTGCCTGGCCACGGTCACGCGATTCACCGTGGATGTGTTCAAACAAATGCAAGCAATGAGAACGCCCGCGGTCGAAAGTCGAACAATACTCTTCCTGCAGCGTAAAAATGTCGGCTGACTTCAACTCTTCAATAAAAGCCAGCACGGCCTTGAGCTGTTTTTTTGACAGCAAATTTTCTGCAAACAGCAGCGGACCAAATTCATCCAGGTGAGAGACCCATTCTGTTTTTGGATAAGACAGCAGAACGCCTAAAACTTTGAATGTTTTCATTTGCCATGCACCTTGCCGCTCAGCGTATTTTTGTGCGTGGCGTCACCAAACAAGCTGACCTTGCTTGTGCCATCCGAACAACCGTTGCCGAAACTGAAACCACAGGATGAACGGTGGTTGAAGGCCAGTTCGTTATCAAACGGTGTTTTCCCTGCGTACTCGCGGTGATTTGTCGGAATAACATAGCGGTCTTCATAGTTGGCTATTGCCATGATCTGGTACATATCGTCGAGGGTTTCCTGATCCAGACCGACACGATCAAGAATTTCGGTCGCGTTAATACCTTCTACCGTGCGGGCACGCATATAGGCTCGCATTGCGATCATTCGCTCAAGCCCGTCGATAACGGGTTGTTCTTCTCCCGCCGTCAGCATGTTGGCCAGGTATTTAACCGGGATACGTAACCTGGTCACATCGGGAATGACGCCATCGCTCTCGATTTTGCCCTGTGCTGCCGCATTCTGTATCGGTGACAGGGGTGGGATATACCAAACCATTGGCAATGTGCGGTATTCGGGATGCAGCGGGAATGCCACCTTCCAGTCCATTGCCATTTTGTACACGGGCGATTGTTGCGCTGCCGTGATCCAGCTATCCGGCACACCATCCTCTTTGGCCTGATTGATGACTTCGGGATCATGCGGATCAAGAAAGATATCCAGCTGTGATTGGTATAAGTCCGCCTCGTCAGACGTGCTTGCCGCTTCCGCGATACGGTCGGCATCATAGAGCAGCACACCCAGGTAGCGGATACGGCCAACGCAGGTTTCCGAACAGACCGTTGGATCACCCGCCTCGATACGCGGGTAACAGAAGGTGCATTTTTCAGACTTGCCCGACTGCCAGTTGAAATAGATCTTCTTGTATGGACAGCCACTGACACACATACGCCAGCCACGGCACTTGTCCTGGTCGATCAATACGATGCCGTCTTCCTCGCGTTTATAGATTGCACCGCTTGGGCACGAGGCCACACAGGTTGGGTTCAGGCAATGCTCACACAGACGCGGCAAATACATCATGAAGGTGTTTTCGAATTGCCCGTATATCTCCTTCTCGATGTTTTCAAAATTCGCATCCTTGCTGCGCTTGCTGAATTCGCCACCGAGAATCTCTTCCCAGTTGGGTCCCCAATGCGGTTTTTCCATCCGCTCACCGGTGATTACCGAGCTCATTCGCGCAGTCGGCGTCGTTTGCGAGGCTGGCGCATTTTGCAGGTGCTGGTAATCGAAGGTGAAGGGCTCGTAATAATCGTCGATTTCCGGCAGATCCGGGTTGGCGAATATCTTGGCCAACAGGCGGAATTTTCCACCCATTTTTGGTTTGATTTTACGCTTGCCGGATAGTTTCCAGCCGCCGTTCCAGAGAGCCTGATTTTCCCACTCGCGCGGGTAACCGACACCCGGTTTGGTTTCAACATTATTGAACCATGCGTACTCAACACCCTGGCGTGAAGTCCAGACATTTTTGCAGGTCACTGAACAGGTATGACAACCAATGCATTTGTCCAGGTTCAGGACCATGCCGATCTGTGCCCTGATTTTCATGCTGTAGCCTCCTCGCCGGATTCGGCGGGTGTAACGCGCCATTCGAGCTTTTCAAGTTTGCGTACTACTACGAACTCATCTCGGTTGGAGCCAACGGTCCCGTAATAGTTAAACCCGTAAGCCAGTTGCGCATAGCCGCCGATCATATGGGTTGGTTTAATCACGGCACGGGTGACAGAATTATGAATACCGCCGCGGTGACCGGTGACCTGGCTCAGCGGTGTATTCACAATCTTCTCCTGCGCGTGATACATCATGACCATGCCTTCCGGTACCCGTTGACTGACCACAGCACGGGCTGCAATGGCACCGTTGGTGTTGTAGAACTCGACCCAGTCGTTGTCTTCGCAATCGATCTTGGCTGCATCGGTTTCAGACATCCAGACACAGGGCCCGCCGCGACTGAGGGTCAGCATCAGCAGGTTCTCCGAGTAGGTGCTGTGGATACCCCACTTCTGGTGTGGTGTGATCCAATTCAATACGACCTGTTTGGCGCCTTTGCCCACAGCATCAATTACCGGTGCCACGGTCTTGGTGTTGATCGGCGGTTTGTACACGCACAAACTTTCACCAAAGTCCCGCATCCAGGCGTGATCCTGGTAGAACTGCTGGCGTCCGGTCAGCGTGCGCCATGGAATCAACTCATGTACGTTGGTGTAACAGGCGTTGTAGCTGACGTGCTCATCCTCAAGGCCACTCCAGGTGGGTGAGGAAATAATCTTGCGTGGCTGCGCCTGGATATCACGGAAGCGGATTTTCTCATCGTGCTTCGGCAGCGCCAGGTGCGTATGATCACGACCGGTTATCTGGCCCAGGGCTTTCCAGGCCTTGACGGCAACCTGTCCGTTGGTTTCAGGTGCCAGTGACAAAACCACCTCGGATGCGTCGATATCAGAGTCGATTTTTGGCAAGCCTTTTGAGACACCCTCTTCGGTGACAACATGGTTGAGAGCGCCCAGCAACGTGATCTCATCTTCGGTATTCCAGGCGATGCCCTTGCCGCCGTTACCCAGTTTTGACATCAGTGGGCCGAGCGAGGTGAATTTCTTGTAGGTATCAGGGTAATTGCGTGTAACCTCGATAAAGTTCGGCATGGTTTTACCAGGAACCGGTTCACATTCGCCCTTCTTCCAGTCTTTTACATCAAGAGGCTGACCCAATTCAGCGGGTGTATCGTGCAAAATGGGCAGCGCCACGATGTCGGTTTCCGAACCGAGGTGGCCCACGCATAGTTCTGCGTAGGTCTTTGCCAGATCCTTGTAGATATCCCAGTCGCTGCGGCTTTCCCAGGCGGGGTCGACTGCGCGTGACAAGGGGTGAATGAAGGGATGCATATCCGAGGTATTGAGATCGTTCTTTTCGTACCAGGTGCAGGAGGGCAGAACGATATCGGAATAAACGCAGGTCGTGGACATTCTGAAATCCAGCGTAACCACCAGGTCCAGTTTGCCCTCGGTATCGTGGTCAACCCATTCCACCTCACTTGGTTTCTGACCACCCGTCTGACCCAGGTCTTTACCCAGCACGCCATTCTTGGTGCCGAGCAAGTGCTTGAGCATGTATTCATGCCCCTTGCCACTGGAACCCAGCAGGTTGGAACGCCAGATAAACAGGTTGCGCGGGAAATTGCGTGGATCGTCGGGCGCCTGGCAGGACATGCGCAGGCTGCCATTTTTCAAGCGCCCTGTTACATATTCGACACTACTGACACCTTCTTCCTTTGCTTTCCTGGACAGCTCAAGTGGATTTTCCTCCAGCTGAGGAGCAGAAGGTAACCAACCCATTCGTTCTGCCCGGACATTGCAGTCGATCAGGCTCTGGTTCTCCCACGACGATTTCTCTGCCAGCGGCGAAAGAATTTCATCCAGTTCCAGTTTTTCATAGCGCCACTGGTTGGAGTGAGCATAAAAGAACGAGGTGCTGTTCATATGGCGTGGCGGGCGGTGCCAGTCAAGCCCGAAGG
>JAOUCS010000078.1 GCA_029859645.1 Lysobacterales bacterium
CACCACCGCGCGCCTCAGCACAGACTTTCGTCATCGCCGCCGTCAACGTCGTCTTACCGTGATCCACGTGACCAATCGTTCCCACGTTGACGTGGGGCTTTGTACGTTCGAACTTTTCTTTTGACATCGCTCGATCCTCTTCAATCTATCTATTCGTTACGCCCAACGGATCAGGCAGTTTTCTTGACAATTTCTTCTGCGACACTGGCCGGCGCTTCGGCGTAGTGGTCGAATTCCATCGTATAGGTCGCACGGCCCTGGGTCTGCGACCGCAGGTCGGTTGCATAACCGAACATTTCGGACAACGGCACGTGTGCGTTAATGACCTTGCCTGCCGGACCGTCTTCCATGCCCTGGACAATTCCGCGGCGGCGGTTCAGGTCACCCATCACGTCGCCCATGTAATCTTCCGGCGTGACGACTTCAACCTTCATCAACGGCTCGAGCAGTACGGGATTCGCAATCACGGCCGCGTTCTTGAAAGCCATGGAACCGGCGACCTTGAAGGCCATCTCGTTTGAATCAACCTCGTGGTACGAACCGTCATACAAGGTCACTTTCACATCAACGACCGGATAACCTGCGATAACGCCATTTCCAATCTGTTCCTGGATACCCTTGTCTACTGAGCCAATGTACTCACGTGGCACAACACCGCCGACGATGGCGTTTTCAAATTCATAACCACCACCCTGCTCCATCGGTTCCAGCTTGATCTTGACGTGACCGTACTGGCCGCGGCCACCGGATTGCTTGACAAACTTTCCTTCAGCCTCAACCGCCTTGCGAATGGTTTCGCGATACGCCACCTGCGGACGGCCTACATTGGCCTCGACCTTGAACTCGCGCTTCATGCGATCGACGATGATGTCGAGGTGAAGCTCGCCCATGCCGGAGATAATGGTCTGACCGGATTCTTCGTCCGTATGAACCCGGAACGAAGGATCTTCCTGGGCCAGCTTGGACAGCGCAACACCCATCTTTTCCTGGTCCGCCTTGGTCTTTGGTTCAACGGCTACCGAGATAACCGGATCCGGAAACTCCATGCGCTCCAGCGTGATCACTTCATTTACGTCACACAGCGTGTCACCCGTGGTCATGTTCTTCAGGCCGACCGCGGCGGCAATATCACCGGCGCGCACTTCCTTGATCTCCTCACGAGAGTTGGAGTGCATCTGCAGGATACGGCCCACGCGCTCTTTCTTGCCTTTGACCGGGTTGTAAACCGTATCACCCGCGTGCAGCACACCGGAATAAACCCGGAAGAAGGTCAGTGTACCCACGTACGGGTCGGTTGCGATTTTGAAGGCCAGCGCTGCGAACGGCTCATTGTCGGTGCTGTTGCGGACGCCTTCAGATTCGTCTTCGTTGATACCTTTAATAGCGGGCACATCCACCGGAGACGGCATCAACTCGACCACCTTATCCAGCATGGCCTGCACGCCCTTGTTCTTGAAAGCAGTACCGCATACGCAGGGAACGATTTCGTTGGCCAGCGTGCCTGCACGCAAACCTTCGATGATCTGCTCTTCATTCAACTCAGCTTCTTCGAGGTAAGCCTCCATCAGCTCTTCGGTTGCTTCTGCAGCACACTCGACCATATATTCGCGGGCCGCCTCGGCCTGCGCCTGCAGTTCTGCGGGGATCTCACGGGCATCGTAAGTAGTGCCCTGGTCCGCGGAATTCCAGTAAATGGCCTGCATCCGAACGAGGTCCACAATACCTTCGAAATCCTCTTCAGCACCGATCGGCAGCTGGATGGGCACAGCGCGCGCGCCCAGACGCTCTTTTATCTGTTCAACAACGCGCATGAAATCAGCACCGGTACGGTCCATTTTGTTAACGAAGGCCATACGCGGAACGTTGTAACGGGTGGCCTGGCGCCAGACTGTTTCAGACTGGGGCTGAACACCGCCTACCGCACAGAAAACCGCCACAGTGCCATCAAGCACACGCAAAGACCGCTCTACTTCGATGGTGAAGTCAACGTGCCCCGGGGTATCGATGATATTGATGCGATGCTCGGGGAACTGCTTATCCATGCCACTCCAGAAACAAGTCGTTGCAGCAGAGGTAATCGTGATACCACGCTCCTGCTCCTGCTCCATCCAGTCCATGGTGGCGTTGCCATCGTGCACTTCACCGATCTTGTGTGAAACACCGGTGTAAAACAGGATGCGCTCAGTGGTCGTCGTTTTACCGGCATCAATATGAGCCATGATGCCGATATTCCGATAACGCTCAATGGGTGTAGTACGGGCCACTGTCTTAACCTCAATAAATTCTGTTGATAGCCGCGCTTACCAGCGGTAATGCGCAAACGCTTTGTTAGCTTCCGCCATGCGGTGCGTGTCTTCCCGTTTCTTCACAGCGGTTCCACGCTGCTCAACGGCATCCAGTAACTCACCGGCCAGCCGGTTGGGCATGCTTTTTTCACCGCGCTTGCGGGCTGCCTCGATGATCCAGCGCATGGCCAGTGTTTGTCGCCTTTTCGGACGCACTTCGACAGGCACCTGATAGGTAGCACCACCGACCCGGCGTGACTTCACCTCAACCATAGGGCTGACGTGCTCCAGGGCTTTTTCGACCAGTTCGACCGCATCAGCCGTCTTGTTTTTCTCGCTGATTGTGTCGATGGCGCCGTAGACAATTTTCTCAGCCACGGACTTCTTGCCACTAACCATGACCATGTTGACAAAACGGGTGATCATTTCACTGTGGAACTTGGGATCCGGCAGAATCTCTCTTGAGAAATTTGAGTGCTTTCTGGACATTTTCGTATTCCGTCTGTTTGTTTCGTCAGTGGGTTAGTTTTTAGGCCGCTTGGCGCCGTATTTCGAACGACCCTGGCGGCGGTCGCTTACGCCGGCTGTGTCGAGGCTTCCGCGAACCGTGTGATATCGAACACCAGGCAAATCCTTGACACGGCCGCCCCTGATCAGAACCACGCTGTGCTCCTGCAGGTTGTGACCTTCGCCACCGATGTAGCTCGTCACCTCAAAACCGTTGGTCAAGCGCACACGCGCGACTTTCCGAAGAGCAGAGTTCGGTTTCTTCGGTGTGGTCGTGTAAACACGAGTACAAACACCACGCTTCTGCGGGCATCCTTCCAATGCCGGTACATTGCTCTTGTAAGCTTTGTCCTTGCGCGGCTTGCGTACGAGTTGATTGATCGTCGCCATAAGTTTTCCCAGTAAATTTCCTTGGTCCTGACAAAAAAGGCAGCCGAGCTCATCTCGACCACCAGCTTTGGTGCTACAAAAACACCCGCTTCAGATAATGCCAAACGCCCAACCCCCTTGTTGCTGTTCGGGATTGGGCGCCGTTGAGTCCGGCCCACGCGCCGGCGACATCGGCTTACCGTAACGGTCTCTGTACCGCACGGCCCTTCTGTAGGAAGGGGTTGCATCTGTTAGCCGGACAAGGATGCCAGAAAGCTATCTAAGATGCAAGAGTCTTTTAAAAAAAGAGGGTCAGGTTAACTTCTTTGGGACACGCTCGAAAAGTCCCTGCTCGTTCTTCATTTGTTCCCGCCAAATGAAGAACCCGAAGAAGTTAACCTGACCCTCTTTTTCCTGACCCTCTTTTTCCCTAGTCGTCTTTTTCGGAGGCGGACTCGAGGCTGGCGAATTCTTCTGCTGCGATGGCTGTTGCCAGTGCGGCGAGATCGATTTCGGCCTCTTCCTCTGACTCGATCTTACGCGAGTTGTGATACGCCATGCCCGTTCCGGCGGGGATCAGGCGACCCACGATCACGTTCTCCTTCAGGCCACGCAAGTGATCCGTTGTGCCGCGCACGGCGGCTTCGGTCAGCACCCGGGTGGTTTCCTGGAATGAGGCGGCGGAAATAAACGACTCGGTTGCCAGGGACGCCTTGGTGATACCGAGCAGCACCCTCTGGTACTCAGCGGGACGCACTTTATCCTTCTTGGCAACAGCGTTTTCTTCCAGCACACGTGCAACGTCAAGCTGTTCGCCACGGAGCAGGCGCGTATCGCCGCCGTCCATGATTTCGGCCTTGCGCAACATCTGCCGCACGATGACCTCGATATGCTTGTCATTGATCTTCACACCCTGCAGGCGGTAAACGTCCTGGATTTCCTTCACCAGGTATTCATCCAATGCCTCGACGCCCAACAGGCGCAGAATGTCGTGTGGGTTGGGTTCGCCATCGACAATGGTTTCGCCCTTCTCTACGCGCTCACCCTCGAACACGATGACATGGCGCCATTTCGGAATCAGTTCTTCGTAGGTTTCACCATCATCCATGGTGATCACGAGACGCTGCTTACCCTTGGTGTCCTTGCCGAAACTAACGATACCGGAAACTTCCGCCAGGATGGACGGTTCTTTCGGCTTGCGCGCTTCGAACAGATCGGCAACCCGGGGCAGACCACCCGTGATGTCACGAGTCTTGGAAGATTCCTGTGGAATGCGCGCCAACACGTCGCCCACATTCACATCCTGGCCATCATGCATCTGGACAATTGAACCCGCCTGCAGGAAGTAATGGGCCGGAATTTCCGTGCCTGCCAGGAACAGTTCCTTGCCGTTGACGCCCGTCAGGCTGATCATTGGACGCAGGTCCTTGCCCGCGCTGCCGCGCTGCTTTGGATCTGTGATGATCAGGCTGGTCAGACCGGTAATGTCATCCAGGTGTTCATTCACCGTAACGCCGTCGATAAACTCGTGAAAGCCAACTTTACCGGCTACTTCCGTAACGATCGGATGCGTATGGGGATCCCAGGTCGCTGTGACGTCGCCGGCTGTCACCGCCTCCTCGTCGCGCACTGAAATGATCGCACCATAGGGTACTTTGTAGCGTTCACGTTCGCGGCCGTGATCGTCAATGACAGACAGTTCACCGGAGCGGGAGACCGCCACCAGCTTGTTGTCCACGTTTTCGACCGTCTTCATATTGTGCAAACGGATCCGGCCACTGGATTTGACCTGGATATGGTCAACCGCGGCTGCTCGTGATGCTGCACCACCAATGTGGAAGGTGCGCATAGTCAGCTGAGTACCCGGCTCACCGATCGACTGTGCTGCAATAACGCCCACGGCCTCACCGATGTTGACGATATGTCCCCGCGCCAGGTCACGTCCGTAACATGTGGCACAGACACCATGGCGGGTTTCACAGGTAATGGTCGAGCGCACGTAAAGCCGGTCGACACCATTTTCTTCGAGCGTTTCAACCAGTTGCTCATCGAGCAGGGTATTGCGCGGGCAGATCACTTCATCAGTTCCCGGCTTAAACACGTCTTCGGCAACCGTGCGGCCCAGCACCCGTTCACTCAGCGGCTCAACCACGTCACCGCCTTCAACGATCGGCTGCATGGTGACGCCTTTATCGGTTTTGCAGTCAACCTCGGTGATAACCAGGTCCTGAGCAACATCTACCAGGCGACGGGTCAGGTACCCGGAGTTGGCTGTTTTCAGCGCCGTATCTGCCAGACCCTTACGGGCACCGTGAGTAGAGATAAAGTACTGCAGGACATCCAGTCCTTCACGGAAGTTCGCCGTGATTGGCGTTTCGATGATAGAACCGTCCGGCTTGGCCATCAGGCCACGCATGCCGGCCAACTGCCTGATTTGCGCCGCGGAACCACGCGCGCCGGAATCAGCCATGATGAAGATGGAATTCATGGAGTCCTGCTCAATATCTTCACCCGCCGCATTTTGCACGATGCTCTTGCCCATGCGTTTCATCATTGCGCGGGCTACCAGTTCATTGGTACGGGACCAGATATCGACTACCTTGTTGTAGCGCTCACCAGAGGTCACCAGGCCAGATACATACTGGTTCTGGATTTCTACGACTTCGGCTTCGGCATCATCGAGAATACCCTTCTTCTCTTCAGGCACCATCAGGTCGTCAATACCAATCGATACACCGGCCTGGGTCGCGTAGTGAAATCCGGTGTACATCAGCTTATCGGCAAAAACCACGGATTTTTTAAGGCCCAGGCGTCGATAGCAGGAGTTAATCAGGGCGGAAATCTGTTTTTTCTTCAGCGGCTCATTCAACAGTCTGAACGGCATGCCCGTCGGGCGAATTTCCGCCAACAACGCCCGGCCTACCGTGGTATCCACCAGGTTGGTCTCGTGTCGCTCTTCGCCGTGCTCGGAAATAATGGTTTCATCGATCCGCACCTTGATTCGGGCGTGCAGGTCAATCACCTTGTTTTCAAAAGCCCTGTGCACTTCATCAATATCGCTGAAGTACATCCCCTGCCCCCTGGCGCCTTCCAGCTCTCGGGTCATGTAATACAAACCCAACACTACATCCTGCGTCGGCACGATGATCGGCTCGCCATTGGCTGGTGACAGGATGTTGTTGGTTGACATCATCAGCGCGCGCGCTTCCAGCTGAGCCTCCACAGACAGTGGCACATGCACGGCCATCTGGTCGCCGTCGAAGTCAGCGTTGAAAGCGGTACACACCAGCGGGTGAAGCTGGATCGCTTTACCTTCAATCAGTACCGGCTCGAATGCCTGGATGCCCAGTCGATGCAAGGTCGGCGCACGGTTGAGCAAAACGGGATGTTCGCGAATGACCTCTGAGAGGATATCCCACACCTCTGCACGCTCGGCCTCCACCAGCTTCTTGGCCGCCTTGATCGTTGCAGCCATTCCACGGCGCTGCAGCTTGCTGAAAATAAAGGGCTTGAACAATTCCAGCGCCATTTTCTTTGGCAGTCCGCACTCATGCAGCTTGAGTTTCGGGCCGACCACGATCACTGAACGGCCGGAGTAGTCAACCCGCTTGCCAAGCAGGTTTTGACGGAAGCGGCCCTGCTTGCCCTTGATCATGTCGGCAAGGGATTTCAGCGGACGCTTGTTGGTGCCTGTGATGGCGCGGCCTCTGCGGCCGTTGTCCAGCAGTGCATCCACCGCTTCCTGCAGCATGCGTTTTTCGTTACGCACGATGATATCAGGAGCGTTGAGCTCAAGCAGGCGCTTCAGGCGGTTGTTACGGTTGATGGTGCGGCGATACAGATCATTCAGATCGGAAGTGGCAAACCGGCCACCATCCAGCGGAACCAGCGGGCGAAGGTCCGGAGGCAGCACGGGCAAAACCGTCATAATCATGAATTCGGGACGGTTACCGGAATCAATGAATGCCTCGACCAGCTTAATGCGCTTGGAAAGCCGCTTCAGCTTGGTCACGGAACGGGTCGCGCCAATATCATCGCGAAGCCTCGCTTCCTCTTCTTTCAGGTCAATGTTACGCAACAGGTAATAGATGGCTTCGGCGCCCATTTTGGCTTCGAACTCATCGCCCCACTGCTCCATCGTGTCGAGATACTGCTCATCCGTCAGCAACTGCCCGCGTTCAAGATCGGTCAGACCCGGGTCGAGCACTACGTAGGATTCAAAGTACAGAATCCGTTCGATATCGCGCAGGGTCATATCCAGCATCAGGCCAATGCGCGAAGGCAATGACTTGAGAAACCAGATATGAGCAACCGGACTGGCCAGTTCGATGTGGGCCATGCGTTCGCGGCGAACCTTGGTCAGGGTGACCTCGGTGCCGCATTTCTCGCAGACCACACCACGATGCTTCATGCGCTTGTACTTGCCGCACAGGCACTCATAGTCTTTCACCGGCCCAAAAATGGCGGCACAAAACAGTCCATCACGTTCCGGTTTAAACGTCCGATAGTTAATCGTTTCAGGCTTTTTGACTTCTCCGAAGGACCAGGAGCGGATCAAATCGGGAGGCGCAAGGCCAATCCGAATTGCGTCAAAATCCAGCGGCTGCCGCTGTCTTCCATACAGATTGAGTAAATCTCTCACTGCTGATCTCCTGTCAAGTTTCTTCGAGTTCGATGTTGATACCCAGGGAACGGATTTCCTTCACAAGCACGTTGAAGGACTCAGGCATGCCTGCCGCCATCTGGTGATTTCCATCGACAATGTTTTTGTACATCTGGTTACGGCCGCTGACGTCATCTGATTTGACCGTTAGCATTTCCTGCAGCGTGTAAGCCGCACCGTAAGCTTCAAGCGCCCAGACTTCCATTTCCCCGAACCGCTGGCCACCGAACTGGGCTTTACCGCCCAGCGGCTGCTGCGTTACGAGGCTGTAGGGGCCGGTGGAGCGCGCATGCATCTTGTCATCAACCAAGTGGTTGAGCTTCAGCATGTACATGTAACCCACGGTAACCGGGCGCTCAAACGGATCGCCGGTGCGACCATCATACAGCGTGCATTGCCCGCTCTTGGGCAGCTCCGCCAACTCCAGAAGGTGTTTGATTTCCTTCTCATCGGCCCCGTCGAAAACCGGCGTCGCCATCGGCACGCCTGCTTCCAGGTTACCGGCCATGGTCATGATTTCATCGTCGGAGAACTCCTCGATGTCGACCCGGCCCTTGCGGTCACTGTTATAAATCTGCCCGAGGTATTTACGGATTTCCTTGGTTTCAGCCTTGCGTTCCAGCATTTCACCAATGCGCAGGCCCAGACCCTTGGCTGCCCAGCCCAGGTGGGTTTCAAGCACCTGCCCGATGTTCATTCGGGAAGGCACACCCAGTGGGTTGAGCACGATATCAACCGGTGTGCCGTCTTCCATGTAAGGCATATCTTCGGTGGGCACGATCATCGAGATCACACCCTTGTTACCGTGACGCCCGGCCATTTTGTCACCCGGCTGGATGCGGCGCTTGACAGCCATGTAGACCTTGACCATTTTGAGCACGCCCGGCGCGAGGTCATCCCCCTGGGTTATCTTGCCCTTCTTCTCTTCGAAGCGGGCATCGAAACCCTTGCGCTGTTCTTTCAGCTGGTCTGCCATCTGCTCGAGAAGTTCATTCAATGTATCTGAATTCATTCGTAGCTTGAACCAGTCTTCCCGGTCCAGATCGGCCAGGTAGGCAACGGTCACTTTGCTGCCCTTCTTGAGCTTGGCCGGACCCTTGTCCGCTACCTGGCCCGCGAGTGCATTTTCAAGCCGCTGGAAAATAGCGTTTTCCACGATTCGGAGCTGATCATCGAGGTCTTTGCGAACCTGGCGCAACTGCTCCTTCTCGATGGATATGGCGCGCTCGTCTTTTTCGACGCCATCACGCGTGAACACCTGGACGTCGATAACCGTTCCGTCCATACCACTGGGAACGCGCAATGATGTGTCTTTAACATCAGACGCTTTTTCACCAAAAATGGCGCGCAGCAGTTTTTCTTCCGGCGTCAACTGGGTCTCGCCCTTGGGCGTTACCTTGCCCACCAGGATGTCACCCGCACTGACTTCTGCGCCGATGTAAACGATGCCCGCCTGGTCGAGCTTGTTCAGGTTGTGCTCACCCACGTTGGGGATATCCGCAGTAATTTCCTCGGAACCCAACTTGGTGTCGCGGGCAACGCAGGTCAGCTCTTCGATGTGAATGGTGGTGTAACGGTCTTCCTGCACCACGCGCTCTGAAATCAGGATCGAATCCTCGAAGTTGTAACCATTCCAGGGCATGAAGGCCACCAGCATGTTCTGACCCAGGGCCAGTTCTCCGAGGTCTGTAGAAGGACCGTCCGCCAGCACGTCACCGGCTGAGACCCGGTCGCCAATACGAACCAGCGGACGCTGATTCATACAGGTGTTCTGGTTGGAACGCTGGTACTTGGTCAGGTTGTAGATGTCCACACCCGGGTCACCCACGGGCACTTCTTCCTCGTTGGCGCGAACCACGATACGGCCAGCATCTACCTGGTCGACGATTCCCCCGCGGCGTGCAACGGCCGTTACACCGGAGTCGGTCGCCACGCTGCGTTCCATTCCGGTACCCACCAACGGCTTCTCAGCCTTCAGCGTGGGGACGGCCTGGCGCTGCATATTGGAACCCATCAAAGCGCGGTTGGCATCATCGTGTTCCAGAAACGGAACCAGGGAAGCTGCAACCGATACGATCTGTTTCGGTGATACGTCCATGTACGAGATGTCGGTCGGCACCATCAGGGTGAATTCACCCTGGTGACGGCAGGGAATGAAGTCGTCAACGAACTTGCCGGACTTGTCCAACTCCGCATTGGCCTGGGCAATCACGAAATCGCCCTCTTCAATCGCCGAGAGATACTCGACTTCTGCGGTCACCTTACCGCCAGTTACTTTACGATAAGGCGTCTCGAGAAATCCGTAATCGTTGGTCCTGGCATAGACCGCCAGCGAATTGATCAATCCAATGTTCGGCCCTTCAGGCGTCTCGATCGGGCAGACCCGGCCGTAATGAGTCGGGTGCACGTCACGAACTTCAAATCCTGCCCGCTCACGGGTCAATCCACCCGGACCGAGAGCCGAGACGCGGCGTTTATGCGTGACTTCCGACAGCGGATTGTTCTGATCCATGAACTGGCTGAGCTGAGACGATCCGAAAAATTCCTTGACCGCGGCCGCAACCGGCTTTGCATTGATCAGTTCCTGTGGAGACAGGCCCTCGCTTTCAGCCACAGACAGACGCTCACGCACGGCACGCTCCACGCGGACCAGGCCAACCCGGAAAACGTTTTCGGCCATTTCACCAACGCTGCGAACTCTGCGGTTTCCAAGGTGATCAATGTCATCGACACTGCCCTTGCCGTTGCGGATGTCAATCAACACGCGCAATACATCAAGAATATCCTGGCGGTCCAGCACGCCCTGCCCTTCTACTTCGGACCGGCCGACGCGGCGGTTGAACTTCATACGTCCAACGCCGGACAGATCGTAGCGCTCTTCGGAAAAGAACAGGTTCTTGAACAGGTTTTGAGCGGCGTCCTTGGTCGGCGGCTCACCCGGGCGCATCATACGGTAAATTTCGACCAGCGCTTCGAGTTCAGTGGTCGTCGGGTCAATATTCAACGTGCTGGAAATATAGGGTCCCTGGTCAAGATCGTTGACGTAAAGGACGTTGAGCTTCTTGATGTTCGCGTCCCGCAGGGTTTCCAGCAACTCTTCGGTCATCTCGGCATTGGCGTCCGCCAGGACTTCGCCGGACTCCTTGTCGATAATTGCATTGGCAATGATCTTCCCGATCAGGTACTCATCGGGCACTTCCAGTGCCGTCACCCCGGCTTCTTCAATCATTTTCACATGGCGGGCGGTAATCCTCTTGCCTAACGGCACCAGAATTTTTCCTGTCTTGCTCCTGATGTCGAAGAAAGCAGTCTCGCCACGCAGCCGTTCGGGCACCAGTTCGAGTTTGGCACCGGACTTCTTGAGCGTAATTGCACTGGTTTCGAAGAAGGTTCCGAGAATTTCCTCGTTGTCCATGCCCAGCGCCCGCAGCAGGATCGTAACCGGCAATTTGCGACGGCGATCGATACGGGTGAAAACGCAGTCCTTGGGATCAAATTCAAAATCCAGCCAGGAGCCACGGTAGGGAATGACACGCGCCGAAAACAGCAACTTGCCGCTTGAGTGGGTTTTTCCACGATCGTGATCGTAAAACACGCCCGGTGAACGGTGAAGCTGGGAAACAATGACCCGCTCCGTGCCGTTGACGATGAATGTACCGGTTTCGGTCATCAAGGGCAGGTCGCCCATGTAGACCTCCTGCTCCTTGACGTACTTAACCGGCTTTACTTTCGCGGAACTTTCCTTGTCATAAATGACCAGACGCACTTTAACGCGCAACGGCGCGCCGTAAGACATGCCCCGAAGTTTGCATTCCTTTACGTCAAAAACCGGGTCGCCCAGTTTGTAGCTGACGTATTCCAGTGCAGCATTTCCCGAATAAGCCGTGATCGGGAATACAGACTGCAGTGCTCCGTGCAATCCGCGCTCACGCCGGTCATCCGGAGCAATTTCAGTTTGCAAAAACTCCTGGTAAGAACGGATTTGCGTTTGCAAAAGATAGGGCACATCCAGAATGGATTTCCGTTTTCCGAAATCCTTGCGGATGCGCTTTTTTTCCGTGAAAGAGTAACTCATGTTCAACTACCGCCCGTGCGATCATTCATACGAAATACAAGCAGAAACAGGCCGGAGACATACGTCCCCAGCCCATTTCCGTTCAGCCCCGACAATCAGGGAAGAAGATTTACTTAACCTCGACAGAAGCGCCAGCTTCTTCGAGCTTCTTCACGATTTCGTCAGCTTCGTCTTTAGGGATACCTTCCTTAACACTGGCAGGTACGCCTTCGACCAGATCTTTGGCTTCTTTCAGGCCCAGGCCCGTGATCTCACGTACAGTCTTGATCACCGGAACTTTCTGAGAACCGAAGGAAGTCATGACTACGTCAAATTCAGTCTTCTCTTCAGCGGCGGCGGCTTCACCACCGGCAGCAGGGCCGGCAGCAACAGCAACCGGAGCTGCGGCTGAAACACCAAATTTTTCTTCCATTGCACTGATGAGGTCTACGACATCCATCACGCTCATGTTGGAAATTGTTTCCAGAATATCTTCTTTTGAAACGGCCATTGTCGTCTCCGTAATAGTTATAAGTTAAATAAAATCAAGCAGCTTGCTTAGAGTCACGCACAGCGGCCACGGTCCGAACCATCTTCGTATGCGGTTCGGCAAGGGTACGAACGAATTTCTCGATCGGCGCCTTCATCACACCCAACAGTATTGCGATGGCCTGGTCGTAAGTCGGCAGATTCGACAGGCGTTCCAATTCGGACGCATCGTACAAATCGCCACCCACGGCAACCAGCTTCGCAATCAGCTTGTCATGGTCTTTGGAATAATCCTTGACCAGGCGTGCTGCAGCACCGGGATCTTCCATGCTGAATGCGAACAGGAGTGGTCCTGTCAGCGAGTCCTGCATGCATTCGTATTCGGTACCCTCAACAGCTCTGCGCACCAGAGTATTCTTGGCGACCTTGAGGACAACCCCACCCTCGCGTGCTTTCACACGGAGTTCGGTCATTTCCTCAACCGTCAGACCACGATACTCTGCAGCGACAGCGGCAAGCGCCTTATTGGCCGTATCGGCCACCTCGGCAACTACTGCCTTCTTTTGCTCAAAATTGAGCGCCATTGATTACCTCCTGGAGCCTATTGACCGGTCACCCGGCTTTTCGACTCGTCTTCAGTGGTGACCCCGCTACGGGATTGAACGCTGTTCGGATTGAGTCCGGCATTCAATCCAGTAGCGGGGCTGCCACCATCTGCGCAGGCTGCCACCGGTTACCCGGCCTGCCCTTAAACGGCCACCCTCCAATCTTCCGGAGGTTAGCCGCACCTGCGGTCTCTGACGGTCTATCCCGGCCGATAAAGCACCGGAGCAGCCCGTCCATCCATCGCCTGCTACAAAAGCCAGGCGAAAAATTCCATCCTGTTTGCAGTTGGCGCGAAGCGTCAGCAGCAAACTCCAAAATTCATCTATTGCTAAATATCCAGGGATGCCTTGTCTATCTGGATACCAGGGCCCATCGTGGTCGAAACGGCCACCTTCTGCAGGAAGGTTCCCTTCGAAGAAGCGGGCTTCAGCTTGATCAGATCTTTGAGCAAGGCGTCGAGATTACCCTTCAGTGCATCCGGCTCGAAGTCCACTTTGCCGATCGTGCTGTGGATGATACCCGCCTTGTCGGTGCGGTACCGCACCTGTCCTGCCTTGGCATTCTTGACGGCAGTGTCGACATCCATGGTAACGGTTCCGACTTTCGGGTTTGGCATCAGGCCACGAGGACCGAGCACCTGGCCCAGCTTGCCGACCACGCGCATCGCATCCGGAGTAGCAATAACCACGTCAAAAGCCAGGTCTCCGCCCTTGATCTGATCGTGAAGATCATCCATACCGACCACGTCAGCACCCGCAGCTTCCGCTTTTTCAGCATTCTCGCCCTGGGCGAAAACAGCCACACGGACCTGCTTGCCGGTGCCATTGGGCAGTACGGTTGAGCCGCGAACATTCTGATCTGATTTGCGAGGGTCGACACCCAGACGGATGGATACATCAACCGACTCGGTAAACTTGACCTTGCTGGTGCCTTTCAGGAGATCCAGCGCCTCATCGATACTGTAAGCTTTGCCGCGTTCGATCTGATCACGGATAGCTGCCAATCTTTTACCTGCCCTGGCCATTACACCACTCCCTCAACTTCAAGACCCATACTGCGCGCAGATCCGGCGATCGTTCTGACGGCTGCGTCCATGTCTGCTGCAGTCAGGTCAGGATCCTTCATTTTCGCGATTTCCTCGAGCTGTGCCCGGTTGACCTTACCCACTTTTCGGGTATTCGGTTCGCCACTGCCCTTGGGGATCCCGGCGGCCTTGCGCAAAAGCACAGCGGCCGGAGGGGTCTTGGTAATGAACGTGAAACTTCGATCAGCGTACACCGTGATAACCACGGGGATCGGCATCCCGTTTTCCATGCTCTGCGTCTTGGCATTGAATGCCTTGCAGAATTCCATGATGTTAACGCCGTGCTGGCCCAGAGCCGGACCCACGGGTGGGCTCGGATTGGCTGCGCCGGCAGGCACTTGCAGCTTGATATAGGCTAAAACCTTCTTCGCCATTTTCTTTTCTCCCCGGGTTCAAACGCTCAGTGACCAGGCACTCGAGCTCCCCGTCGTTAAAATAATCAGGACTTTTCGACCTGATGAAATTCCAGCTCCACCGGAGTGGAACGTCCAAAAATCAACACCGCCACTTTCAGGCGGCTCTTGTCGTAATCGACTACTTCGACCACGCCATTGAAATCATTGAATGGCCCGTCTACTACCCGGACCATTTCGCCCGGTTCGAAAAGCACTTTCGGCCTGGGCTTGTCGACGCCTTCCTGAACCCGGTTCAGAATGGCATCAGCCTCTTTCTGGCTGATCGGCGCCGGCCGGTCTGCGGTACCGCCTATGAAACCCATCACTTTCGGCACGTCTTTGACCAGGTGCCAGGTTTCATCCGTCATTTCCATTTCCACCAGCACGTAGCCAGGAAAGAATTTCCGGTCCGAGCGGCGCTTCTGGCCACCCTTCATTTCGACGACTTCCTCGGTGGGAACCAGCACGTCACCAAAAAGCTCTTCCATCTCGGCCCGCTGGATACGGTCCTCCAACGATCTTTTGACCTGCTTCTCGAACCCGGAGTAGGCATGCACAACGTACCAGCGCTTCGTCATGCCTTAACCCCCAACCAGCGTGCGCACAAGCGCGCCCAGCACCCAATCCACGGCCGCCAGGAACAATGAGATCAAAATGGTTACGATGATGACCATCAATGCGGTTTGCAACGTTTCCTGATGCGTCGGCCAGACCACCTTACGGCGCTCGATATCCGATTCCTTGAGGAAACGGAAAAACGCCGAGCCGGAATCCGACTGCGCAGCTATAAAAGAAGCAACAATCGCGACGACTATCAGCCCGACTACCCTGATCGGCGTAATCGCCAGGTCCTGGAACCAGTAGTAGGCGCCAACACCCGCAATCAGGAGCGCAGTCGAAATGGCCAACAACAGGGTGTTGACAATCGCCGGCTTGTTTGTTTCTGCTTTACTGCTCATATCCAGTTTTCAATTTCCCGACAGATCTGTTTATGGCAGGCCAGGAGGGACTCGAACCCCCAACCTGCGGTTTTGGAGACCGCTGCTCTGCCAATTGAGCTACTGGCCTAAACATATCCGCTAAATTTCGCTAAAACCACGAAGCCGGTGATCAAATCTGACCACCAGCCCGTCGTCTTTCCATCTTTGCAGTTGGCGCCAAAGGCGTCAGCAGCAAAGTCATTTATGTGGTTCCGAGGGAGCGACTTTCATCGCGCCAGCGATGAAAAAAGTGCCCGAGGAACTCCCTGGCTCACTCGTGAATCTTGGCTACAACACCGGCGCCAACGGTCCGGCCGCCTTCGCGAATCGCGAAACGCAGGCCTTCTTCCATGGCGATCGGCGCAATCAGCGACACCTGCATCTGCACGTTGTCACCCGGCATCACCA
>JAOUCS010000188.1 GCA_029859645.1 Lysobacterales bacterium
TGACGACCGCGAACAGGAATGACAATGAACCGGGAGTCCTGAGATGAACATGCATGCTATTGCCCTATTCTTGGGGCAAGCGTAGGTACTCCCGGCCGACGCCTTACCTGCCCTTGTATAAGTGGCCAGGAAAGCCGACCAAAAAATACATCAGTACCTTCCAACTGATGCACTTCGCGGCCGCACTGATGCAGATCAAAAATAGGGCAGAGGAGGCGCGACGTTACAGCAATGGTGTCCTAAATAATTGATCGCGCTGGACGTTGCGGCTGGACAATCATCGGACTGGTCTGGGGACGTACGGGGGCGGTTTGCCGAGCGGGCTGCTATGACTTAATCTGAACTGCTGGTCAATTTCATTCCGGGGTCATTGTCATGACGCATTGGATTCGATGTCTTTACGAACGGGCGGAACTCTTCGGCGTCCTCGAAGGGGACCAGATCACCGTCTTCAGCGGCAACATGTTTGATGATCCGCAACCTACCGATCGCACCCTGAGGCTCGACGAGGTGATCATCTTGCCGCCGACTCGGCCCACCAAAATGATTGGATTGTGGAACAATTTCCATGCCGCGGCAGAGAAAAATAACTGGGCAATACCCGAACAGCCACTGTATTTCATCAAGCCCCCGTCGTGTTTTCTGGCCACTGGGGAGGTGATCCGCCGGCCGGCCTCATACCAGGGGCGGGTCGTCTACGAGGGTGAACTCGGCGTCGTGATCGGCCGGAGCTGTTCAGGGGTCACCGAGGAGCAAGCAGGCGACTTCATCTTCGGCTATACCTGTGTCAACGACGTCACCGCTTTGCAGCTGATCAACGAGGATCCGGCCTTCCCCCAATGGACAAGGGCAAAGAGTTTCGACACCTTCGGCCCGTTTGGCCCAACGGTAGGCACGGGCCTCGACCCATCAGAGCTTGCTGTAAAGACGCTTCTCAACGGACGTGAACGGCAGAACTACCCCGTCACAGACATGATCTTCTCCCCTGAGGTGCTGGTGAGCCGGATCTCTCACGATATGAACCTGTGTCCTGGCGACGTTATTGCCTGCGGGACGTCCCTCGGGGTTCTGCCGATGAAACCGGGCAGCACCGTGGAGGTGGTCATTGATGGGATCGGCACTCTGCAAAACAGCGTCGAATGAGGATAGAGGTTGGTGCCGGCTGGGAATTGGTTATGTTCTTTCGAAAAGACTAATATTAAATTGCGGCGCTTCGCCGCTCAGGCCTGAATTGACAGATCACGACGTGACATCGCGCCAATGAGGATAGCCGGCAAAGTTTGTGGGTGTCCGATGACATCCAGCTTGCCCAGAGCGCTCTGGTATCGGGCAAGGCCCGGTGCCTCGAGGTATGTTCGCCTCGGGCTGTGGCGGGTCGATGTCCGGACAGCGATTCAACGTTCCAATGGGAGGTTTAAGATGAAGATTGCCAAAGCTGCGGGGGCTGCTGCCCTCGCCGTCGCGTTGCTCACCAGCGCATCCCTTTCCAGCCTGGCGCAGGCCGCGGACTGGAAACCTCGTAAACCGGTGGAATTCGTAATCATGGCCGGCCCCGGCGGCGGTGCCGACAAGATGGCCCGCCTGATGCAGACTATCGTTGAGAAGCACGACCTCTCGTCGAGGCCGTTGATCCCGGTTAACAAGCCCGGCGGATCGGGGGCCGAAGCCCTTGTCTATCTAAAGCAGAAGACCGGCGATGACCATGTGATCATGGTAACGCTCAACAGCTTCTACACTACGCCGCTGCGCCAGGCAGCGCTTGACGTGGATATCTCCACATACACCCCCGTTGCCCGGATGGCCGAAGACACGTTCCTGCTGTGGGTCCATAACGACTCAGGAATTACGACTGTTGACGAATTCGTTACCGCTGCCAAGCAGCAGGGCAAGGAGTGGAAGATGGCGGGTACCGGACGCGCCCAGGAAGATGAACTCCTGACCCGCTTCCTCAATAAAACCTATAGCCTGGATATCAACTATGTGCCCTTCAAGGGCGGTGGTGCGGTGGCCAAGCAGCTTGCCGGCAAGCACGTCAATTCCACGGTGAACAACCCGTCCGAAGCACTGGGTTTTTACGAGGCCGGCACCGTACGGGCATTGGCTTCGTTCACGCCAGAGCGACTTCCGTTGTTCCCCGATACACCTACATTCAAGGAACTCGGCGTAGACCACAGCTACTTCATGCAGCGCAGCGTGGTCGGGGCTCCTGGTATGAGTCCCGAGGCGGCCGCCTTCTACCAGGGCGTATTCAGGAAAGTTTACGAATCGCCCGAATGGCAGGACTACATGAAGAAGAAGAGCCTGCGGGGTGATTTCCTGACGGGTGACGCCTTGATGGAGTACTGGATCAATGGGCGCGCGCTTCACCAGCAGATGCTGAAGGACATCGGCGACCTGTAACGCGTCGATGGGTTCAGGTCGCTTATATCGATTCCGGTAAGGGGGACGCCTCGAGATGCGCAGGGCGGAACTGGCGATGGCTGTCGTACTGGCTGTCTTTTCCTGCTACCTCATGTGGAAAAGTTCCGAGCTGCCCATCGGCTGGATTCCGGACAGAGGGCCGGGACCCGGGGCATTCCCCTTCTGGCTTGCTGCCGGCATGCTGGCGTGCTGCGGATGGATCATCCTGCGCTGGTTCCGCGGCGTGGGGCCACTGGTTAAGTCTGAAGAGGCCTACATGGACCGCCATGCCCTGACTCAGTTCCTCCTGGGAGCCGGTTCCCTGGGCGTTATGATCGGGCTCATCCATGTCATCGGTGTTTACGGGTCGGTGCCCCTGTTCCTGATCTTCTACATGCGTGTCCTGGGTGGACACACATGGTTGAAGACCGGGACGATAGCGATCCTCACTCCGGTGATCACGTTCCTATTCTTCGAGCTTGCTCTCAAGATCACCCTGCCAAAGGGCTTCACCGAGCCAATGTTCTACCCCATTTATGACCTTGTCTATTGAACGCCTGGTTCGGCTATCGATACCGACGCGGTACCGGTACGCGTGTGCCGGGCCCGACCGGGTTCGCCGGTGACTGATGATGGAAATTCTTAGCCACCTGATCGACGGATTTGCAATTGCAGTGCAGCCGATGAACCTTGGGCTGATCATCTTCGGATGTGCGCTGGGGCTGTTCATCGGGGCGATGCCCGGGCTCGGTTCCGTCAATGGAGTGGCGATCCTGCTGCCCATGACCTTTCTTGTGCCGCCGGCGTCCGCAATCATCTTTCTTGCGGCCATTTACTACGGTGCCATGTACGGAGGGGCGATATCGTCGATCATGCTCGGCATACCGGGAGCCTCCACGGCCGTGGCCACAACATTCGACGGTCGCCCGCTCGCCATGCAGGGGCTTGCGGATCGGGCGCTGGTCGCAGCCGCCACGGCATCGTTCGTGGGTGGCACCATTTCGGTCATCCTGTTCACGATGTTTGCGCCGCCCCTGGCCGACGTCGCTCTCGCCTTCGGCGCCCCGGAGGAGTTTGCGCTCATGATGCTCGCGTTTGGGACTTTCATCGGGCTCGGCGGCGACGACATCCCCAAGACCTTTTTTTCCATATTCATCGGCCTGGTGCTAAGCGCCGTGGGGCTGGATATCGTGAGCGGGGAGCCACGGCTGATCTTCGGTGGCATCCCGGGTTTCATGCATGGAGTTAATTTCCTGGTTCTAGCTATCGGCATCTACGGCATCGGAGAGATGCTGTGGACGATTGAGAGCAGCCGCGGCAAGCTCAATGTCTCCCAGGCGACCGTATCGGTTAGTCGAATTCTAAGCTGCCTCAAGGACCTCAAGAGCACCATCAAGAGCATGGTCATGGGGTCGTTTCTCGGCTATTTCGTCGGCATCCTGCCAGCCGCCGGTGCCACCCCGGGTTCGCTGATGTCCTATGGCGTAGCCAAGACCTTGTCGAAGGATCCGGACTCATTTGGCAAAGGCAACGTCGAGGGGGTCGTGGCCCCGGAGGCGGCCAATAACGCCGCAAGCACAGGCTCGATGCTGCCCATGCTCACTCTCGGCATCCCGGGCTCGCCCACCACGGCAATCTTGTTAGGGGGCATGGTCATATGGGGACTGGAGCCCGGGCCGCGCCTGTTCGTAGACAACCAGGATTTCGTCTGGGCACTCATCGCCAGCCTCTACGCGGCCAACCTTTTCGCGGTACTCATCAACATCGCTTTCATTCCGATGTTCATCTGGGTGCTGAGGCTGCCCTTCACTATGCTGGTGCCGATTATTTTCATCCTCTGCGTCGTGGGCGGTTATGCGCCTACCCAGGACATGCACGATGTCTGGCTTATGTTCGGTTTTGGCGTCGTAGGTTACCTCATGCGGAAACTGGACTACCCGATGGCACCGGCCGTGCTGGCTATCGTCTTGGGGCCGCTGGCGGAGACCTCCATGCGCCAGTCGCTGCTCATGTCCCACGGGACATTCAGCATCTTCTTCGAACGCCCCGTCGCCGGGCCGATCATGGTGGTGGCAATCGTGCTGTTCCTGCTGCCGCTGATCAAGATGATCAAGGATCGGATCAAGAAGCCCGCCGAGGGGACAGACGCCTAGCGCGCACCATTCATCGCAAGACTGCATTCACGGGAGACACCGCTACCATGGCAGATGCTTTTACCATCACAGAGCTCCTCGCTACCGGACGTGACGAGGCTGTCGCTATAGGAGCACCGGGGCGCGAGTCGCTTACCTACGCGGGGCTTCGCAGCCATGTAAAGGAAACCGTCGCCGCCCTCAACGGGATGGGACTTGGCCGCAACGACCGGGTGGCCATAGTGCTGCC
>JAOUCS010000020.1 GCA_029859645.1 Lysobacterales bacterium
CCGCTGAGTCGCCTGGAGCAGGCAGGGCTGTTGGATTCCAGGCTCTTGGCGGTGCACATGACGCAGTTGTCGTCTGAGGATATCGGAAAACTGGCTGCAACCGGTGTAAATGTGGTTCATTGCCCACAATCAAACCTCAAGTTGGCCAGCGGCATTTGTCCGCTCACTGCACTGGTCAAGGCGGGCGTTAACGTAGCGCTTGGCACCGACGGCGCCGCCAGTAACAACGACCTGGACCTGCTGGCTGAAGGGCAGACAGCAGCGTTGTTGGCAAAAGGTATCTCCGGTGACGCAGAAGCCGTTAATGCCTTCCAGGTGCTTGAAATGATGACGATTAACGGTGCACAGGCGCTCGGTCTCGCTGACCGGGTTGGTAGCATAGAGCAGGGCAAGCAAGCTGATCTGTGCGCGCTGGACATGGCGGCGCCGGAAACCCAGCCTCTGCATCACGTGGTTTCGCAACTGGTATATGCAGCTTCGACGCGGCAGGTAAGCGATGTCTGGATTGCAGGAAAACAGTTGCTCAGGCAGGGTGAATTAACCACCATAGACATGAATGTCGTCATGGCGGCTGCGCGCAAATGGCGATCCCGGCTGGCCCATCTCGACCGGCAAACACCCGATAACAAGAGGGAAAAGTTCCAGTGAATGTTGAAGAAGACCAGAATATCGATCATGCCGAACGTGAAAAGTTTGATTCGGTGGCTTCCGGCTGGTGGGATCCGGAAGGGTCGTTTCGTCCGCTTCATGACCTCAATCCGGCTCGCCTGAAGTTCATTGCGGACCGGGCAGAAATTGCTGACCGCCCGATTCTCGATGTGGGGTGTGGCGGGGGCATTCTGGCAGAATCGCTGGCCCGCAAAGGCGGCAATGTGACCGGCATAGATGTTGCGCCCAAAGTCCTGGCTATTGCCAGGCTCCATCTTCACGAATCGGGTCTCGATGTCGACTACCGCGAGACAACCATTGAACAACAGGCGCTGGAAACTCCTGAACACTTCGACGTCGTCACCTGCATGGAAATGCTGGAACATGTTCCCGAACCTGCCTCGGTGATCCAGTCGGTTCAGGAATTGCTCAAACCGGGCGGGCATGCTTTTTTCTCTACACTTAATCGCACCCCCCTGGCGTTCGCACTCGGTATCGTGGGCGCCGAACACATTGCCCGGCTGCTGCCGCGGGGTACCCACCGCTACGACCGGTTTATCCGGCCATCCGAACTCAGCGCCTGGGCCCGTGAAGCTGGCCTGGTTGTCGAGGATATTTCGGGCCTGCATTACAATCCCCTGACCCGCAGCGTCATGCTGGGTGGAAATGTGCAGGTCAATTACCTGCTGCATGCCTCGAAACCCGCTGAATGAAAAGCTACAAGGCAGTCCTGTTTGACCTGGACGGTACGTTGCTGGATTCGGCACCGGATCTCGTTGCTTCGCTCAACTGGGTTCGCCGGTATGAACAACTGGATCCTTTGCCCGTCGATCAAATGAGCCAATACGCGTCAAAAGGAGCCCTGGGCTTATTGAACGCGGGCATGCCCAAAACAGATCCCGACACTCTGGAAACCTGGCGACTGCTTTTTCTCGATCACTACGCGAATAACAGTTACCGGGAATCCAGGCTCTACGAGGGAGTCCCGGAACTGCTGGATTACCTGGCTGCAGCCGGTATTCCCTGGGGCGTGGTGACGAATAAGATCGAGTCTTTGACGTTTCCGATCATCCGGGCGGCCGCGCTGGAAGCCACTATTGGTTGTGTGGTTTGTGGTGACACGCTGGAGGAAAGTAAACCTCATCCGGCGCCCGTAAAGTATGCCTGTCAAAAACTGGCGGTCAGCCCGGCAGATACCTTATTCGTCGGCGATGATGTCAGGGACATACAAGCAGGACAGGCTGCCGGGACCTGCACCGCGGCTGTACACTATGGATACGGGTCAGCCGAGTTGGCGGCTGATGGTGTTGACGCAAGCTTGCATATCCATCACCCCCGCGATCTTATCGCCGCTTTGAACCCGGATTTCAATCCCCTCGCCTGAATGGACGATGCTGCGAAAGGCAACAGCAATGACCGCTTGTTCTGCTGGGAGCAAGTGAACAAGACCAACCCCGCCTTTCGCATTTCACAGGTTTTCGTGTCGCGCGATATTGCAGAAAAGCTGCTACCGCTTTACGCGTTGTTTTCGATCGTGGAACAAATCAGCGGTCATTCCTCAGAAGAGGATTTGGCGCATAGCAAATTGGCCTGGTGGAAGCTTGAATGTTCACCGGAAAGGCTGGATCAAAGTCGTCATCCGGTGTTGCAGGAGCTAAGGAGGACGGTGTCTCCCGGGAATCTCAACCCGCAACTCATTAACCGGCTGCTGATAGCGGCAGAATCCAGGTTTGAAGCCGAACCCCCTTCTGATATATCAGATTTGGAGGGTCGTTGTGAAAGATGGGCCAGGCTGCAGCTGGATTTGGAGATGGCTGTAAGCGGGCTGTTGCCCGGAGCGCTTGAAATACCTGCAGCAACGCTGGTACGCAGTGGTTTGCTGCAATTATTAAGAGAAAATTCGGGTAAAAAAGAGCAGGGTGCATTCAGTTGGGTTCCGCTGAATTTGATGGCAAAGCACGGTGTCAGTCGCAATGACTTTGTGGATCAGCCTGAATCGGACGGCGTGAAGGCCCTGCTGCGCGAATTGATCGGGCACGATCGATTACCAGGAACGCAGCTGGCGGTGAAAATCGATGCCACGGCGGATTTTTCCGGCATGAGAAATTTTTTTGCGATCCAGGGCCTTTACGCCAGGAAATTGAAAAAACTGGGGAAAGTGCCGCCCAGCAAGCACGTTGCCGAATTGTCTAGAGTCAGGGTTTCAGATCTGCTGACTGCCTGGAGATCCGCGCGGCGTTTCGAATGTTGATGCCTTAGTCTCCGGTAATGACATCCGGGCCCTTGCCCGCGGTTTTTTCATAAACGCCCTTGCCAGATTTTTTGTATTGCGTAAACCCGTGTTTCTCGATATTGGTGGAGTCGAGGGAAGGCCCGCTACCTCCCAGGTTTGGAGCGGATATTTGTCTTTCCACCGGTGCGCCGCACTCGGGGCATTGTTCCAGTTTCGGTTCACTTATTTTGCGAAGTGATTCGAAACCATCAGCGCAGTATTCGCAATTTTTGTCACTGCTTGCCCGGTATTCGTAAATCGGCATTATTTTCACTCAACTGTTAAAAACCGTTAAACTGCCGCGGCCGGTATCTGGCTGATCACGGGAGTTTAGCATTGCATGGATCGACCATTATTGTAACAGGAGCGGCGGGCGCCCTCGGATCCGCTTTATCACTGCAAGCTGCAGCGGCCGGAATGAACACCGTGATGCTAGACTGCGACCGCAAAGCGCTGGAATATTCATATGATTTCATCGTTGCGCAAAACTTGCCCGAACCCATCCTCTATCCTCTCGACCTGGCGGGCGCCGGCCCCGAACATTTCGAAGAGATGATGACCGCAATACAAACGGAATTTGGTGGACTTGATGCACTTGTACACTGCGCGGCGCGTTTTGAAGGGTTAACGCCTCTGGAGCAGTTTTCGCCTGCTGAGTGGTTGATTCATATGCAGGTAAACCTCAATGCAGCCTGGTTGCTGAGCAGCCAGGCGTTGCCCTTGTTGCGGGAATCGGATTCGGCGAGTTTATTTTTCATGCTGGAAGATATGGCCAGGATGCAGAGTGCGTTTTGGGGGCCATACGGAATTGCCAAGCATGCTCTCAGGGCGATGGTTCATCAGTTTGCAGCGGAGAACGGGTCAGCAGGATTGCAGATCCTCGGCATTAATCCAGGACCCATGCGCTCGCCTTTGCGCTCCAGGGCTTATCATTCGGAAAATCCCGAAACGCAACCTGAACCGGACCGGGTTGCTCACTGCATCATGCAGTTAATGAACAGAGAATCAGTGGTGCAGGGCCATTTCGTCGACCTAGCGGGCGACTGAAGCGACTTCGAAACCGATCAGTGCCTTCTTGGTCAATCCACCCCAACGATAACCACCGGTTTCTCCTGCCTGCCTGATCACTCGGTGGCAGGGAATGATCCAGGCGATGGGATTGCTGCCTATGGCAGTACCCACAGCACGCGCAGCGCGGGGTTTGCCGATATGCTGTGCGATCTGGCCGTAGGTGGCATGTGTTCCCTCAGGGATAGCGAGCAAAGCTTGCCAGACCTTCAACTGAAACGCACTGCCGTGGAGCCACAGTTCGAGAGGTTCGTTTGCCCGCCGGGTGAAAATCCTGTCGAGCCAGTGCCGGGCCGTTTCGCTGTCTTCAACGAAGTGCGCGTTTTTCCATTGTGCCTTCAGCGATTCCAGGGAGCGATCTCGCCCAAATTCATCACAGAAACCCAGGAAGCTCAGTCCTCGCTGAGTCCATGCCACCAGTGCTCTCCCGAATATTGACTCCCCAAAGCCAAAGCTCAATTGCACCCCTGCAGCATGCTTCCTGACTTCGCCGGGTGTCAGCGCATCGGTGGAAATCAGCAAATCATGCAATCGTCCAGGTCCGGACAAACCCGAATCGAGTGCGGATTCCAGAACTGAACCGCCGCTTTTTAACCGTTCGATCGCCGCTTCCCGGGTCAGAAACCTGAGGAATTGCTTGGGGCTTACGCCAGCCCAGGTCTGAAATGTGCGCTGCAAGTGATATTGGCTGACCCCCATCTCGCTGGAAATCAGCTTCAGGTCGGGTTGCATTGCCTGGTTTTCTGCGACGAATCTGATGGTGTCTGCAACGAGTCGATAGTGTCGGTTACTGTTCATGCTTTCATTGTAGGCTGATGGACGAATGTCTCCACCCGATTCTTGCGATTCAATGGAATCTTATTCCATACTGGAGCGATAAACCTCGAGGGAGAGATTCATGTCAGACGACCTTTTTCTGAAAATCATCAATCGTGAAATTCCAGCGGACATCATTTACGAAAACGATGAACTGCTTGCTTTTCGCGACATCAGCCCGCAAGCGCCGGTTCATATCTTGATAATCCCCAAGGAGCACATCAAAACGATGAATGACCTGGAGCCTAAGCACACAGAAATGATAGGAAAGTTGTTCCTGGCGGCAGCAGAGATCGCGGCCAAAGAAGGGCTGGCGGATGATGGTTACCGAGTGGTGATGAACTGCAACCGGCACGGTGGCCAGGCGGTTTATCACATTCACCTTCACCTGCTCGGTGGCAGACAGATGGGCTGGCCGCCGGGGTAGGGTGGGTTTGCTATTGGTGAATTGCAGGATTTCTTAGCTTAGATGCTAATCTGTTTCTTCAAAATAGAAGAAGCCAACTCCGGCAGTGATCTGTTGGCCGGATGTTGTTTCTTCCTCATATTTTCCAATGATTTCACGTGCTTGTTGGTCAGTATTTTCTAGGAGTGTGTTAAGTTCTGATCTAAGCTTGTTTTGATTCTGCTCGTTAAGTCTGTAGGTCCAGGCTCCTCTTTGGAAGAAGCGCTCTTCGTTTGTGTCTAGTAGAGCTATATTTTTCATGATCGTATCAGTCATATTGCCCAGTGCGGAAAATCCCATTTCAATTGCTCCGAGCTTGTCCTTAGAATCAGCGGGCAAATAAGAATTGCTTACAAGCATTACTTTTTTATTCTTTTTATCAAAAGAAACCGCACCACTTTCTATTAGTCTTTCAAGTAGAGATTTGTAAGTCACGCCTCGACTCTTGGTTGTTTCCAAAAAGAGAGCCTCGAAGCTATTGGATTTGCCGATGATGTCGAGAGCCATTGGCTTACCTGTAGTTTTGTCCAAATAAGACTGGTTACTACTCCAAGCATCTAGAATAGCTGCGCCTGGGGCAAGTTCCTTTAGAAAGTTTGCTTCTTCATAAAAAGGCTTGCGGTATTTTGGGTTGTTTCGTATTTTTGTGAGAGTTCGGGTGTCCAATCCGGAAAGAAGGGCTAATTGTGTTAATGGAATATTCTTTTCTGGATGATCTTCGCGAAGTTTGTTTTCAATCTCTTGCACAAATATATATCGGATCATTTCCTGAAGCTTTACTAACGAAACACGCCCCACTAAAAATTTAATCAGTTTCCTAAACTGATTCTCAACCACTCGGGTGAGTTTCGACGCCTCTTCAATTCGTCCCTCTGATCTGGCGAGTTGCATATCAGTCTCCAATCTGAATACCAGCAAATAATTTCGTGAACTTACTTCGTTCTTTCTAGATTTTGATTTTTATTTAGAAAAACACGCACTGCATGAATTCAAACCAGTTCAAACCTAACTATCGTCGAATCGTTCTTATAGGACAAATTGGCTAACATCCATGAACTGGGCCGACATGATAGACAAATTTGATTGGGGTCTATGTCTCCATTAACTAGCAATGATGGGTAAAATTGACATTTCTGTCAATTTTACTTGTTTGGTTGCTCAGAGAAAGGGATCGTTACTTAAGGGCGTGTTTGGATAGTATTACAAGTTAGGAGAAGTGCATTATCGTTGTGTTGATATTCAATTTAGCGTTATGGATCATTGAGGATATATCGATGATTTTAATGTGGTTTAGTTAATGCCAACCAACAATAATTGACCATCGCAACCAAACAGTAAGTCATGCATGCAAAAAGTTATCGGGTTATCTGAGAAAATCACCTTCGATAAACGACAAAATCCCCAATAAGGAGATGCGATAATTTGCGAGAAAGCCGCCCCTGCAATGTTGCAGGGGCGAAATTGTCTCGTTCATTTAAATAATTTCTGATTTATCAGAAATTATTTCTTACTTAGATCTAAAGTCTCTACCCGGATCCTGCAGAAACGCAGTACCAAAACCGCTTGGGCTGTCGTTACCACACATTCCCGTGTCGCCGATAACAGGGACATTTGCAAAAGCAACAATTGAAGCTGACTGGTCATCAACCACGGACACTCCAGCGACTCCGCATCCAACACTTACTTCCATGTTCATGCCAGTTCCATTTGGAAGTGTGATCGTGATGCCTTCGGTTCCGGTGCCATTTCCAGTTACCAGGATCGTTGAACCGGTGCCATTACCGGTCACCTGCGTGCTCGAACCCGTACCGTTACCGGTCACCTGGGTGCTTGAACCGGTGCCATTACCGGTGACCTGGGTGCTTGAACCCGTACCGTTACCGGTCACCTGGGTGCTTGAACCCGTACCATTGCCGGTGACCTGGGTGCTTGAACCCGTACCATTACCGGTCACCTGGGTGCTTGAACCCGTACCATTACCGGTCACCTGGGTGCTTGAACCCGTACCGTTACCGGTCACCTTAGTGCTTGAACCGGTGCCATTACCGGTCACCTTAGTGCTTGAACCGGTGCCATTACCGGTCACCTGGGTGCTTGAACCCGTACCATTGCCGGTGACCTGGGTGCTTGAACCCGTACCATTGCCGGTGACCTGGGTATTTGATCCCGTGCCATTGCCGGTGACTTCAGTCCCATTCAAAGCAGGGACTAAAGAGACCTCGGTAAGCATCAAATTTGCATAGGAACCGGACAGCGTTGATACACCTGAAAATACACTATCGCCAATGATCCAGGATACCGCGACAGTGTTGTTTTGCACGACTACTTGCAATGAGCCAGCCGGATCCAAGCTTGCGGCTTGAACATTTCCAGCGCAAGTGATTGCAGCCAGCGTGCAGGCCAAAAGCCCGCGCCGAATTCCGGTGCCTGATTTCTCAATTCCGGTGCCTGATTTCTCGATGCCCGTACCGGACTTTTCAATCCCGGTTCCAGATTTCTCAATACCAGTGCCGGCCTTCTCGATCCCTGTGCCGCTTTTTTCTATCATCCAACGAGACATAGTCTTCTCCTCTTTCTTCAAGTTCAGGCCGCATGCGGGTATTTTTACCTTCTGCATTTGGCCAGGCTGCTAAACACACCTGAAAGAAGTTTGAGCTTCTAGATCCCCCCTTTACTCTTCCTCCTCTTCAGGTTCATGGTCGCCCCATTGATACCAACCGATACCAACGGTTAACTGACCAGGTTGCTTTGTTGGTTCCTCGAACTCCTCGAGCAACAACTCCCCTTCTTTAATTTGTTTTCTTAATAGCTCTCTAATGCGTTTCCGAAATCGCTTGTAATTTTCGGGCGCGAGTCTATATGTCCATCTACCTTGTTGCGGAACGCGCGTTTCTGGATCGGAATTCATATTGTGGACGACGGCCCCAAGAACGCGCGATGCTTCCAGAAGCCCAATTTCTGTGTGCCGTACTCGATCATCGGATAAAGGAAGGTACGCCTTTGATATCAGCTGAACTGTGTCAATGTCATCTCGATTGACTTGAATCGCCCCACCAACAAGCAATCTATCCATCACAGTTTTAACCGTGATGTTGCGACCGATTGCTTTTAGGACTAGACCTTGGAAGGTTCTTCCGCGTCCGGAAATTGGCAGTGCTGCAGGATCTCCTGTTTCCGGATCCTGAAAAAATGGATCACTGGTCCACATTTCGATTAGATCATTCTCAGGATTAACGTTCTGGTTTTGAATTGTTGTATCTAAATTCTGTGTAAGTACGGAACTGACAACCCTAGTATCAAGACCAGTAATGAGTGCTATAGCACTTTTTGTGGGCTTTGATCCTTCACGAATTAATTTTTTCTGTGCCTCTTCTACGTAGAGAGCCTTTAAAATTTCCATTAACGCAGGCAATGACACTGAGCCGATCACAAGGCGCACGACCTTGCGAAATACCCGACTCAGAAAATGCGTAATGGACTTCGCATCGTCTTGTTGATTTATATTATTTTGCATAACGAGCCCAGGCATTTACAGTCTCCTGAAAATTCCCTTCAGCTGTCTATGGAAGTCCATCTCGTGAAAACCTGTTCGTGCCTTCGAACAGGGTACTGTGCGCAAATAGGGCACAACGCGTATAGGATAACTTCTTTTTCAATAACTTGCCAAGTTTTTTTAAACTTTCACACGTAATAGAAATCGAGGACCACTGCGCCCATATCACACGCCCGGAAAAACCTGGATTTTACACCCGACTAACACGATCCATGTGTTCGCCGGGTGCCAAACGCCCTTTAGCGCTTCGGAACATCCGTGTTCCATTGGTGAATATCCGTTTCACCCCTTGGTATTTGATATTGAAACTGAAACAAGAAACGCTTGTATCAATATGATTTCCCTATCAAAAGCAGGAGATATCCATGTCTCCTGTTACTAGTTTTCCCTTAATGAACCGTAGGCTTCATGCCTTTCAAGCGGGAAACGCTGACATGATGGTCACTTTCCATGTGATCACCTTTTGCATCGGGCATTCTTTCCATGAAATTTGCCATGATGCTCAAAACGGGCTGGCAACCTTCGACCTTCCTGGCCTCGATTCCCGTGCCGCCTTTTTCTACAAAACCATCTTTCTCAAAAGATCCTTCTTCAGAGATAGAAACCAACAGGGCCTTCGAACCCAGCTGACGCTCACTCCACTTGCGGACCTGTTCCTTGTCCTGTGCGGCGAGCATCAAGGTGCCTTTTGGATGGTGGAGTACATATAACATAGTAGGCAATTTAGATTAATTAGCCATAAATGTCAATAGCCAAATGTGAATTTAGACAAATAAATAAATAGCCAAAAAAGAATTTAGACAAAAAGTGAAATAGACACTTGCGTCTATAGACAAATGTGGCTATACTGTGTCTCAACAAGGTTGGAAATGGAAAGGAATTCCGGCTCCATACAGAAGGATCTGTTTACCTTGTGATGCATGGAAGCACTTTGCGGGTGGCGAGACGTCCGCATAACGGCCAGAAACAACACGGATGATGTTTCTGGCCGTTTTTTTTTGTGCGGGTGTTTAGCTTCCCAGGTTCCGCAACTGCTTTACGGGAGGTTGCTTAATCAGAAGTCCGCCTTGCCAGGCACCCGGGGGTAGGGGATCACATCCCGTATGTTGGTCATGCCCGTGATGTAATTAACCAGACGTTCGAATCCCAGGCCGAACCCGGCATGCGGCACCGTGCCGTAACGTCGAAGGTCCAGGTACCACTGGTAGTGTTCCTTATCAAGATCGAGTTCGTCCATTCGGCGTTCCAGTATGTCCAGGCGTTCCTCGCGCTGAGAGCCGCCGATGATCTCGCCGATACCGGGCGCCAGCACATCGAGTGCAGCCACGGTTCGCTCGTCATCGCTAAGACGCATATAAAACGCCTTGATCTCGGTGGGATAGTTCATCACCACTACCGGTGCATTGAAGTGGTTCTCCGTCAGGTACCGTTCGTGCTCGGTTTGCAGATCCAGCCCCCATTCAGCCGGGTATTCGAAAGAGACATCGGCTTGCTTGAGAATTTCTATGGCCTCCTCATAGTTCAGGCGGACAAAGTCCTTCTCGATAAAAGAGCGAAGCCGGTTGATGGCTTGCGGTTCTATCCTCTGTTCAAAGAACGCCATGTCATCCGGGCATTCTTCCAGCACGGCCGCAAAAATATACTTGAGAAATTCTTCAGCCACATCTGCGAGATGTTCGAGATCCGCGAAGGCGATCTCCGGTTCGACCATCCAGAATTCTGCCAGGTGTCTCGACGTGTTCGAATTTTCTGCCCGGAATGTCGGTCCGAAGGTATATACATTGCTGAGCGCAAGGCAGTAACCTTCCACGTTCAGTTGTCCAGAGACCGTCAGGAACGTTTCCTTGCCGAAAAAGTCCCGGCTGTAATCCACGTCGCCTTTTTCGTTCCGGGGGAGATTGGCCAGGTCCAGTGTGCTGACCCGGAACATGTCACCAGCACCTTCGGCATCAGAAGACGTGATGATCGGAGTGTTGATCCAGTAGTATCCGCGTTCACTGAAATAGCGGTGAATGGCTTGCGCGGCAGCATGCCTGACGCGTGTAATGGCGCCAAAGGTGTTGGTTCGCGGTCTGAGGTGCGCGACTTCGCGCAGAAATTCGAACGTGTGACGCTTGGGTTGTATCGGGTAGGTCTCCGGATCTTCCACCCATCCGATCACTTTGACCTCTGTCCCCTGGATTTCATATTTCTGACCGCGACCGCCGGACTCTACCAGCGTGCCGGTGCATTCTACAGCGCAGCCGGTGGTCAATTTTTGCACCTCGTCCGCATAATTGGGTAACTCCCCCGGCGCGACCACCTGGATCGCGTCAAAACAGGATCCGTCGTGTACATTAATAAAGGAGAATCCGGCCTTGGAATCACGCCGGGTTCGAACCCAGCCTTTAACCGTGATTTCTGAGCCAATACCCGGTTTACCCGTGAGGGCGCTTTTAATTGTGGTGAATGACATAATGGATGAGTTGATCCTGAGTCAGGAAACCCCAGATAATAATGCACCTGTGACGGAACCAAAACCCCGTAACACGATCAATTGATCATTAATGGGAAAAACATTGAACCATGGCTATTAGTCTGACACCCCCCGCGGCAGAGCGGGTCAAGAATTTTATCGACCGCGATGGCGGAATCGGTTTGCGCCTGGGGGTGACCAAAACCGGTTGCTCCGGTTGGGCTTATACCGTGGAACTGGCTGAGGACGTTCAACCCGATGACGTCGTGTTCGAGCAGGACGATGTGAAGATTGTCGTCAATCCTGATAGTCTCGCATTCCTGGATGGCTCGGTCATTGATTTTGCGGCCGAGGGGCTGGGCTCAGCCTTTCAGTTCAACAACCCCAATGTCACCGACGAATGCGGTTGCGGTGAGAGTTTCACCATCGGTTAATCCCTGATATAATTCGCCGGCTTCGTCCAGCGGAATGGTTCCCGGGCGAACATCCTTGCTTCACTTCACAGCAAAAACGGATGAAGGAAGCTTTGGTGGTGCGGTTATTCGCACTGACAAATCCACAAGGAGTCACAATGAGACACTACGAAATATGTTTTCTGGTTCATCCGGACCAGAGCGAGCAAGTTCCTGCCATGCTGGAACGTTACCGTGCCCTTATCGAGGGCAATAACGGGGCGATTCATCGCCTGGAAGACTGGGGCCGTCGCCAGCTGGCATTCCCCATCGCCAAGCTGCACAAAGCCCATTACATCCTGATGAACATCGAGTGCGATCGCGGCACGTTGTCTGAACTCGAGGGGATCTTTCGTTTTAACGACGCCGTGCTGCGCCACTTGACCGTCAGCCGCCAGGAAGCTTTGGTTGAGCAGTCGCTGATGATGAAAGCCAAGGAAGAGAAAGATCGCTCGAGCCGTTCCTACGAGGAGCGCAACGCCGCCAGTTCTCGTGCTGAAGAACCAGCCAAAGATACAGCTGAAGCCAAGAACGATGAGAGTTCCGAAGCTCCAGAGGCGCCGGCTGAAGCAGCTGAAGTTGCAGAAGTTGCAGAAGTTGCAGAAGCTGATAGCGAAACCCCAGCAGAAGAGGCCGCTCCGGTTGAGCTGGCTTCCGAAGATTCAAGCAAGAAGGCCGCAGACGCAGATAGCGCTGACGCCTGATCAGGAACAGGAGAAATATCATGGCTCGTCAATTCAGACGCAGGAAATTCTGCCGCTTCACCGCGGAAGGCATAACCGAGATCGATTACAAAGACATCAACATGCTCAAGCAGTACATAGGCGAATCCGGCAAGATCGTACCCAGCCGCATTACCGGTACCAAGGCGCGTTACCAGCGTCAGCTTGCCAAGGCTATAAAGCATGCGCGCTACCTGGCGCTCCTGCCTTATACCGATAACCATTGATCTGCTGATCCATCAGGAGAATTGAAATGGAACTGATACTGCTTGAAAAAGTACAAAAACTGGGTGACCTGGGTGACAAGGTAAACGTCAAGCCGGGTTACGGACGCAATTACCTGGTACCTACCGGCAAGGCTGTACCTGCAACCAAGGCTAATCTGGCTGAATTCGAAGCCCGTCGTGAAGAGCTCGAAAAAGCTGCCATGGCGAAGCTTTCTACCGCTGAAGAGCGCGTGTCAGCGTTGGACGGATTCGAGATCGTGTTGGTGGCCAATGCCAGTGAAGAAGGTAAATTGTATGGATCGATCGGTCCTCGCGAGATTTCTGACGCGGTTACCGAGCGTGGTCTTGAGTTGAACAAATCCGAGGTAATCATGGGCGAAGGCCCGATCCGCTATACTGGTGAACATGATGTGCTGGTTCACCTGCACGCGGACGTAGAAACCCAGATCAAGGTCACCGTAAATCCGGAACAATAATAAGGAATGCCAGCCCCCAAACTCGCTACCGTCGAAAATCTGAAGGTTCCACCTCATTCCATTGAGGGCGAACAGGCGGTACTTGGGGGGCTGTTATTGTCTCCACGCGCGTTTGACCAGGTCGCGGATGTCATCACCGAAGCTGATTTCTACCGCGAAGATCACCGCCTGATCTTTCGCGCGATTCATGAACTGAGCAACAAGGGTAAACCCTGTGACGCGGTAACCGTTACCGAATGGTTCGAGTCACATGGGCTGGTGGAGCAGGTCGATGGCGGAGGCTACATCAGCCAGCTCGCTTCCAACACGCCCAGCGCCGCCAACGTCAAAGCCTACGCAGACATCGTCCGCGAAAAATCCATTCTACGGCAGTTGATCGATACCGGCGCTGAGATTACATCCAGCTGTTTCGAATCAGATGGACGTGATAGCCGGGACTTGCTGGAAGAGGCAGAACGCAAGGTTTTTGCCATCGCCGACCAGGGTATGCGAACGGGTTCCGGTTTCGTAACCGTCCAGGACACTCTTAAGGAAGCCATCGACAAAATCCAGGAATTGCATGAATTTGAAGGTGAAATTACCGGCACGCCAACGGGTTTCAAGGATTTTGACAAGCTGACAGCCGGCCTGCAGGACTCCGATCTGATCATCGTGGCCGGGCGGCCTGCGATGGGTAAAACAACCCTGGCCATGAACATTGCTGAAAATGCCGCCATTAAGCATGACGTGCCCGTGGCGATATTCAGCATGGAAATGTCAGCGTTGCAACTGGTCATGCGCCTGTTTTCTTCGTTAGGCCAGATAGACCAGACACGCCTGCGGACAGGTAGTCTCGACGAGCTGGACTGGCCCAAGCTGACCTCGGCCATGAACCTCTTGCACAAGAGCCATTTGTATATCGATGAGACTCCGTCGCTGTCTCCATCGGAATTGCGTGCGCGGGCCCGCAGGCTCAAGCGCGAACACAATATCGGGCTGATCGTGGTGGATTACCTGCAATTGATGGCCGTGCCGGGATCCAACGAAAACCGGGCGACCGAGATTGCCGAGATTTCCCGTTCTCTCAAGGCTATTGCCAAGGAACTGCATTTGCCGGTCATCGCCTTATCGCAGCTGAACCGCGCGCTGGAGCAACGGCCGAACAAGCGTCCGGTGATGGCTGATCTGCGTGAATCGGGCGCCATCGAGCAGGATGCAGACCTGATCGTCTTCATCTATCGTGACGAGGTATATAACGAGGATACGCCGGAGAAAGGCAAAGCCGAGATCATCATTGGCAAGCACCGGAACGGCCCCACTGATACGGTCGCTCTGTCATTCCAGGGGCAATGGCTCAGGTTCGTCAACTACGCACCCGAGTACGCCTACGCCCAGCCACACGAGTAGAAATTATATGGTCTACTCGTCTTCGAATTCTGTCAGTTGGTACTTCCGCAAGTAACCCCGAAGCTGGTGGTAGGTCATGCCGAGATATTCGGCCGTTTTCTTCTGGTTAAAACGACATTTTTTTAACGCGGCCTGCAACAGCGCAATCTCTGTATTCTGAATGTGTTCCTTGAAGTCATAAGCGTCATCCGGGACGCTTCCAGCCTGGACGGGAGCATCGTCCTGTTTTTCACCGCCAGGTCTCCAGGGTGAATCAAACGGATCGAAGTTGATCTCAGAAATGGGCTCGTCACTGCCCAGCGATCTGTAAACTGCCCGTTCGACGACATTTTTTAACTCGCGCACATTGCCGGGCCAGGCATAGTCCAGCAATAAATCGCGGGCCTGTTCAGAGAACCCTTCGAATAATTCCAGGCCAAGCTCACCGGACATCTTCACTGCAAAATGCTCTGCCAGTGGCAGGATGTCTTCCTGCCGCTCACGCAGAGGGGGCAGGGTGATGACATCAAATGCCAGGCGGTCCAGCAGATCGGCCCGGAACTTACCCTGTTCGGCCAGAGCCGGAAGGTCTTCGTTGGTTGCGCCGATGATGCGAACATCCGTGCGGATCGTGTCATTGCCACCCACCCGCTCGAGTTCTCCGTATTCAATGACCCTGAGCACCTTTTCCTGCACCCGGTCAGAAGTATTTGCCAGCTCATCCAGGAACAGGCTGCCTTCGTTGGCGAGTTCAAACCGGCCCAGCCGCCTGCGTGTTGCGCCGGTGAACGAGCCCGCTTCGTGACCAAACAGCTCGGTTTCCAGCAGCGACTCCGCCAGAGCGGCGCAATTGAGCTTCACGAATGGGCGGTCCCAGCGGGGTGACAAAAAATGGATACGGGCTGCAACCAGCTCTTTACCGGTGCCGCGTTCACCAATGACAAGTACCGGCCGGTTTAACTGGGCCACGCGGGATACCCGTTCAAGCACCTCCAGAAAAACCGGTGACTCGCCGATCAGAGGCTGTTCCTGTTGCCGATTCATCCTGGTAGTGTTCTCGTGTGGCAGACCGCTATTGTAGGAAAATACGGGCGCTTGCGTAATGGGCTGTAGGTCACGGACGTGAGGATTCGACGTCTGCAGGCTGTTTATCGAGTGATTCGTTCATCTGTTCATTGTAAGAAAATAAACCCGATTGTCATATGCGCTGGTGGTCACCGCCCCGATCTGTTACAAATTCGTCTGGTCCGGGGCAGGGAAACGAGACACCTTAAGATGGGCAAAAATAAGACATCCTATAAATGTGAGAACTGCCGTGCCTTGCTGAGCAAATGGTCGGGCCAGTGCCCCGAATGCCAGGAGTGGAATTGCGTGGTCGAATCAGTGGCCGTCGCAGCGCCGGCCGGTCGTTTGACAGGTTATTCGGGGCAACTCAGCAACGAAGTCAAAAACCTGGCCACGGTAGACCAGACCTCGGTCGACCGCATGGCGGTGGGTGTTGGCGAGCTTGACCGCGTCCTGGGCGGCGGCATCGTGCCTGGCTCAGTCATCTTGCTGGGTGGCGATCCCGGCATCGGTAAATCCACCCTGTTGATTCAGCTGGTGGCGGCGCTTGCCGGGCGGTTTCCCAGCTTGTACATCACAGGGGAAGAATCCCTGGACCAGCTCGGGATGCGGGCGCGGCGCCTGGAACTGTCACTGGAAGGCATCCGTTGCCTGACGGAAACTTCAGTCGAGCAGATTCTCGGCCATGCGGAGGCGGAAAAACCGCGCCTGATGATCATCGATTCCATCCAGACGGTCTACACAGAATCCCTCGGCTCTGCACCCGGTTCAGTGACCCAGATCCGGGAATCAGCCTCAGCGCTGGTGCGCTGGGCAAAAACCAACCACTGTTGCGTTGTGCTGGTCGGCCATGTCACCAAGGAGGGCGCACTTGCCGGCCCACGGGTGCTGGAGCACATGGTCGATGCGGTGCTGTATTTTGAAAGTGACGGCGGCAGCCGCTACCGCGTGATTCGCGCTGTAAAGAACCGGTTTGGAGCGGTCAATGAGCTGGGTATGTTCGCGATGACCGGCAAAGGGCTGAAGGAAGTCAAGAACCCCTCCGCCATCTTCCTGTCGGGACATGAAAAGCCGGTTTCCGGCAGTGCTATCACGGTGGTGAGGGAAGGTACCCGGCCCATTTTGCTTGAAGTACAGGCGTTGGTAGATCTCAGCCATCTGAACAACCCAAGGCGAGTGGCTCTTGGCCTGGAGCAAAACCGCCTGGCCATGATGCTGGCCGTTTTGCACCGGCATGGCGGCATTGCGCTGGCCGACCACGATGTATTCATCAACGTGGTGGGAGGCATGAGAATCAGCGAAACCGGGGCGGACCTTCCGATGCTGCTGGCGCTGTATTCCAGTTTCCGCGACCGGCCTTTGCAGGAGGGGATGATCTGTTTTGGTGAAGTCGGGTTGTCGGGTGAAATCCGGCCGGTACCCGACGGTGAGCAACGCCTGAAAGAAGCGGCCGGTCACGGTTTCAAAGTGGCCGTGGTGCCTGTGGCCAATGCACCGCGCAAACCGCTGGCCGGGCTTTCGATCATACCTGCGCGCAATGTCTCCGAGACGCTGGAACGAATCGGCCGGGGATGAACATCGACTGGAACCAGGGGTTTGTTCCGTCTGCTCAAACCTCCTCAGCCATCCGCATGGTCAGGCCCTTGCTGATTTTGTTGATGAGTTTTGCGCACTTTGCCCTGATCGATCACATGAGTCGCGTGAACACGGCTGCAACCCTTGACCTGGATAACTGGTTGATGGTGCTCCTCAAGTCCAGCCTGGCCAAAAGCGGGGTTCCGTTGCTGAGCCTGATTTCCGGATATCTCGCGGTGCTGAGCCTGGAAAAGTATGGCTACCTGCAGGTTCTCATCAGGAAAGCCCGTCGCCTGGTCTGGCCGCTGATCTGGGCTAATCTGCTGTTTATTATCCTGATCACCTGGCCGGCACAGGCCCAGGACCCGGGTATCAGGCCAGATTTGCAGATACATCCCTTCAATGCTTTCGGCTGGTTCCAGGCGACTTTCGCGTTCTACAAGATTCCTGCCAATGAGCCGCTGTACTTTCTGAAAGACCTGTATACCTGTTTCCTGTTGCTGCCATTGCTGGCACTGGTCGCCCGGGTACGCTATCTGAACGTGGCTGTCATTTTCTGGATGGCCTACAAGTGCATCTATCTCAAGTCGGCGTTTTTCCTCGAAATTTACCCGCTTTGGTTCATGCGCTTTGATATCGTGTTCGCATTCTACGTGGGCATTCTGCTTTTTCACTGGAAACGGGATCTCGTCATCCACAGCCAGAAACTTAACGTGGGGCTGATTACATTGTTCCTGTTGGCTGCCGGCCTGGCGAGCGCAGTCTACGTCATGCTGGCGAAACCGGAACACCTTGAACTTTTTCTCTGGCTGGATTTCGCAGTAAAGCTGTGCAGCGTGCTGGGTTGTGTTGCCATCATGAGTTTGCTGGCCACGCATCCCGGGCGGATAACCCGCTTACTGGAATGGTTATCGCCTTACGCGTATTCGTTGTTCCTGACCCACCTGTTCGTGTTCACCTTTTTTACCAGGGCCTGGCGTAATCAACTGGGTGAGCCGGATTTCTTCGCCGCCAGCGGAGTGGCGTACATCACGGTGATGTTGTTCACCGCGGTGACGGCTGCGATTGGTTTGAAGGCAGCCTGGGGTTGGATCGTCAGCCGGGTGCGCGTTCCGGCTTGATCAGGACCTTTGCAATCACGTTGCCCCTGATTTCGAGGATGGTCATGATGTGCGAGCCTATCCTGAGACTGGCCTTACCGTATGGGATTTCACCCAGTTCTTCGAGTAACAGGCCGTTGAGCGTACTGGCTTCGTCTTCCGGCAGGTCCCACTCCATGTTTCGGTTGAGCGTGCGAATCGACACCGCACCATCAACCAGGTAATTTCCGTCATCCAGTTTTCGGATATCCCGCGACTTGGCCCGGCTTTCGGCCGTGTATTCGCCAACGATTTCTTCCAGGATGTCGTCCAGAGTCACCAGCCCCTGGATATCGCCGTATTCATCGACAACCAGGCCCATACGCCGCTCCCGGCGCTGGAATTCCAGTAACTGCTGCGTCAATGCGGTGCCTTCAGGAATGAAGTAAGGCCGCCGGACAGAACGTTTCAGTTCGTCGAAGGTCAGGGCTCCATGCGCGAGCTTGGCGATCACCGTACGAATGTGCAATAGCCCTTCCACCTGGTCTATGGTGTCCCGGTAGACGGGCATCCGGGTGTAGTAAGTCTGGGTCAGCTGCAGCAGGATATCTTCCCAGTCATCATCCAGGTTTATGCCCACGATGTCCTGGCGCGGAATCATTACGTCTTCTACCGTGGCCTGTTCCAGGTCGAGGATGTTGACCAGCATGCGTTGGTGGTCGTCAGGGATGCGTTTGCCGCCTTCCTTCACCAGGGTCCGGAGTTCTTCCCGGTTGAGGTGTTCCATCAATTCGACATTGGTTTGAACCCGGAACGGTTTAAGCACCAGGTTGGCCAGGCCGTTAACCAGCCAAACCACCGGATACAGGATTTTCAGCAGAATGAAAAGGACATAGGATGCCGGAAAGGCAATCCGCTCGGGATGCACGGCGGCGATGGTCTTGGGCGCTACTTCAGAAAAAATCAGGATGACAACGGTCAGTGCCAGCGATGCAATCCAAACGCCATTGACGCCAAACAGCCGGATGCCAATCACCGTGGCGATGGAGGCAGCCAGGATATTGACCAGGTTGTTGCCCAGCAGGATAAGCCCGATCAGCCGGTCGGGCGTGCGTAGCAGTCGTTGAGCCAGCCGGGCACCACGATGCCCCTTGTTGGCGAGGTGGCGAAGGCGGTACTTGTTGATCGCCATCAAGCCGGTTTCTGAACTGGAGAAGAATCCCGACAGCAGGATCAGGACCAGCAAAGTGATGTATAGGCTGCCAAGTGCAATATCTTCCATCGGTCAGGACTGCCAGCTTTTGCCGAGGATCATTTCCAGCACGAGTTTGCTTCCAAAATAGGCGAGTACCAAAAGAACGATGCCGGCCAGTGTGAGCCTGACAGCCAGGCTGCCTCGCCAGCCATAACGCCAGCGGCCCCAGAGCATGATGCCAAACAGCAACCAGGTCATGATCGACAGGATGGTTTTATGCACCAGGTGCTGGGCGAAGATGTCATCGATGAACATGATGCCGGACAACAACGACAGGGAGAGCAATGCAAATCCCGCGGCGATGGTTTTGAACAACAGGTCTTCCATGACCTCCAGCGGCGGCAGGCTACGGACCAGCGGGCTGAGGTGGTGGCGCCGGAGCACATGATCGATGATAAAAACGAAGAACGCATAAACACCGGCGATACTGATCAGGCCAAAGGCCAGAACCGAGCTGATCACGTGTACCGCGATGCCCGGGGAGGCTTCGCCGAGTGCATAACCGCCATGCGGCAAAATCCATTCCAGCAACAGGATGCCACCGGCGATGGGCAATGCCACCAGCCCCGCGGCATACAGAGCAGGACGGGAAAATGTCGAGGTGAGCAACAAAACCATCACCACGAGTGCGCAAAGCGACAACAGGTGGGGCAGGCTGACATCGGGAACTGACTGGCCGAACCAGTGGCTGTACTGAGCGCCGGCGTGAATCAGTGTGCCCAGCGCGGCAAAGGCGAAAGACGTATTGCGCAATCCGACGGAGCGCTTCCTGATAAAGCCGAATAACAGTACGGCGGCGATGAAATAAAAAGCCGCGGCCAGGACCAGAGGAAATTCGTGGGTCATTTCGTTCCGATAATAGATCAAATCTGAGGCTATAATACCTGACTAATCAACAGCTGTTTACAATACATATCAATCGACCAGAAGCAGGTTTGATTCCGGAGTGATTCATGTTTGAAAATTTGACCGAGCGCCTGTCTCGCACGGTGCAGCAACTGCGCGGCAAAGGCCGCCTGACCGAAGATGGCATCAAGGCCACCCTGCGGGAAGTTCGCATCGCTTTGCTCGAAGCCGATGTGGCTTTGCCCGTAGTCCAGACCTTTGTCAGCGAAGTCCGTGAGAAGGCTCTTGGCCAGGAAGTGCTGAAGAGCCTGACGCCAGGCCAGGCCATGGTCAAGCTGGTTCATGACGAACTGGTTCAGATCATGGGTGTCGAAAACGAGGCTTTGGACCTGAGGGCCCAGCCCCCGGTGGCCGTGTTGATGGCCGGGCTGCAAGGCTCCGGCAAGACTACCACGACAGCCAAACTCGCCCGCTTGCTGATCGAACAGGAAAAAAAGCGCGTCATGGTGGTGAGTTGTGACGTGTACAGGCCTGCGGCCATCGAGCAACTCAAAACGCTGGCCGCGCAGGTCGGGGCTATTTTCCAGCCCTCCAGCGTCAACCAGAAGCCGGCGAACATCGCCCTTGAGGCCATGAACGAAGCCCGCAAACAGATGTGCGACGTGCTACTGGTGGATACGGCGGGTCGTTTGCACGTCGATGCAGACATGATGTCCGAAATTCGGGACATTCATACCGCCGTCAATCCACATGAGACCCTTTTCGTGGTTGACGCCATGACGGGCCAGGATGCGGCAAACACGGCAGCAGCGTTCAACCAGGCGCTGCCACTGACCGGGATCGTGCTGACCAAGACCGATGGTGATGCCCGCGGCGGCGCCGCTCTGTCTGTCCGGCATATTACGGGTAAGCCGGTCAAATTCCTGGGTTCGGGTGAAAAAACCGATGCGCTGCAGCCGTTTCACCCGGAACGCGTGGCGTCACGTATTCTCGGCATGGGTGACGTACTGTCCCTGGTCGAGGAAGTTCATCGCAAAGTTGACCAGAAAGAAGCCGAGAAACTGGTCAAAAAAATTCGTACCGGTCGCGGCTTCAGCCTTGATGACTTCAAAAGCCAGTTGGAGCAGATGCAAAACATGGGTGGACTGGGCGGCCTGGTCGATAAACTGCCCGGAATGAGCAACATTCCCGACCAGGTCAAGAACCAGGTGGGTGATCGCCAAACGGTGCAGATGATCGCCATCATCAATTCGATGACCCCGCATGAGCGCCAGTTTCCGGACGTCATTCGCGGTTCGCGGAAAAAACGGATAGCGATGGGTTCAGGCACCCAGATTCAGGCCGTCAATCGCTTGCTCAAGCAGCACATGCAAATGCAGAAAATGATGAAAAAAATGGGCAAGGGTGGCATGGCGAGGATGATGAAAAAGATGGGACAATTGAAGGGTCAGATGCCGCCGGGAAAATTCCCTGGCGGAAAGATGCCTTTTTAGCAAGGACTGAGCTGTGAGTAAAAAAACACGACGGGAATTTCTCGCTGCCGGGTTATTGGGAGCGGGCAGCCTTTCACTGGGGCTGGTGGCCTTTGCCAGGTACCGTTCAACGGGCAGGCCGCCCCGGATTACCGAGCCGATGGGTTCGCTGGTGCCGGTAGCGGACGAAGCGACGGGCTTACCTTTGGTCAAGTTGCCGGAAGGGTTCCGTTACAGGTCCTTTTCCTGGGCCGGCACGAAATTGCATGACGGCTACACGGTGCCTCGTTGTGCTGATGGCATGGGTGTCGTCAGCCAGAAAGGAAGCAGGGTGACGCTGGTCAGAAACCATGAATTGACCGGCAATTCAGGTCCTATCGGAGATCCCGAAAAGGCCTATGACCATTCGCCGGGGGGTACGACCACGCTGGTTTTTGACACGGAAAGCGAGGAACTGGTGGACTCGTGGGTCAGCCTGGGCGGCACGCTCAACAATTGTGCCGGGGGCGTTACGCCCTGGGGCAGCTGGTTAAGCTGCGAAGAATCCGTTTTCAATCCCGAAATGGCCCATCTTTCACCGCCCAGAAAACAGCGTTACTGGACTGTAGAAAGAGAACGCTTGCCGCATGGTTACGTGTTCGAGGTGCCGGGCGAGGGCGTGGCCAGGCCTGAACCCATTGTCGACATGGGGCAGTTTTTTCACGAAGCGGCCGTGGTCGATCCGTCCAGCGGCATTGTGTACATGACTGAAGACACCGGGCCGAAAGCCGGGTTTTACCGGTATCTGCCGAATGTTCCCGGGCAATTGAACCGTGGCGGCAAACTGCAGATGATGAAGGTGGTCGACCGTCCCAACATGACCGATTACCTGATCGTGGGGCAGCAGATGGACGTCGAATGGGTCGATATTCCCGACCCCGCGGCCGGCCTTACCCGCAAGCACCCGAACGGTGATGGCGTGGTGCAGCAGGGCCTTGCGGCAGGTGGCACGGCATTCGTCGCACTCGAGGGCTGCGCCGTCATGGAAGACAGGGTGTATTTCACATCCAAGCTGGGGGGGCGGGCAATGGCTGGATACGTACTTGAGTATCATCCCGGGCTGGAAAAAATCTGGATGGTGTACGAGTCGGCCGGCCACAGTTATTTCTCCGGACCGGACAATATCGTGGTCAGCCCGCGGGGCGGCCTGGTGGTCTGTGAAGACCGGCTCAATGCCGAAAAGGGTGCGCAGAATGTATGTGGTCTCACACGGGACGGTGAATTTTTCAGATTTTGCCAGGTCAATCCTCGCCTGAAAGGCGTTTATGCAGGGCATGATCTGTCCAGATCCGCTTTGTACAGTGAGTGGGCCGGCGCCACGTTTTCTCAAGACGGTGACTGGATGTTCATCAACATCTTCAATCCCGGGGTGACACTGGCGATCACCGGGCCCTGGCAGGATGGATATTTCTGAGTTTATTCAGTGGATTGTTGTTTTCTTTTGGACAAAAGGGGGGTAAAATGTGCGGTTTGCTAGGATTCAACTGGAATCAATAAAGATGGTTAAAATCAGATTGTCACGCGGCGGAGCCAAGAAGAAGCCGTTCTATCACATCGTGGTTAGCGATAGCCGGAGAGCTCGTGATGGCCGTAACATCGAGCGCCTGGGGTTTTTCAACCCGGTCGCGCGTGGCCAGGAAGAGCGCCTGCGTCTTGACCTTGAGCGCGTAGATTACTGGACGGGCGTTGGCGCCCAGGTCAGTGAACGGGTCAAATCGCTGGTCTCCGAGGCTCGCAAAGAAGCTGCCTGATCCTTCCGCAGGCGATGACGTGAATGTCGGGCCGCAGGCTGAACGGAAAATTGTTCAGATCGGACATATTTCAGGCGTTCATGGCATCAAGGGTTGGGTCAGAATCTATTCTTTGACCGAACCCAGGGAAGCCATATTTGAATATCAACCCTGGTTGTTGGGCGAAACTCATAGAGAGGTCCGAATACTGCAGGGTAAGAAGCAAGGCAAGCACCTGGTTGCCCTGCTGGAAGAAGTCGATGATCGCGACCAGGCAGAAAGCCTGCTCAAGCAGCCCATAGCGGTTTATCGTGATCAGTTTCCGGAATTGCCGGATAACGAGTTCTACTGGGAAGACCTTGCCGGTCTTGCCGTCAGGCTCGAAGATGGCACCGAACTGGGAACCATAGACAGTATGCTGGCCACCGGCGCAAACGACGTAATGGTGGTCAGGGGCGAAAAGGAACGATTGATTCCTTTTGTCCCGGGGCAGTATGTAAAGAAGGTGAGCCTGGACGGCGGTTTCGTGGTTGTCGACTGGGATCCGGAATTTTGAGTGATGAGAATTCAAGTCATCACACTGTTTCCGGAGGCGTTTACGCCGTTGGTCAGCCTGGGTGTTACGGGTCGGGGGATCAGCGACGGAAAAGTCAGCCTGGAGTTGCTTAACCCGCGCGAATTTGCGAAGGACAGGCACCGGACGGTTGACGACAGGCCGTACGGCGGAGGCCCCGGGATGGTGATGGCGGTGGAACCGCTGCGCAGCGCCATCAAAGCCGCCAGGAATGCTGCAAGTGGCGCCACCGGGCCGGTGAAAACCAGCTTGCTCAGCCCGCAGGGCAAGCTACTGGACCAGGGCGCGGTGAAAGAATTAGCCCGGCGAGAAGAACTGATTCTCGTTTGTGGGCGTTACGAAGGAATCGATGAAAGGCTGATCGAGCTGGAAATCGATGAGGAATGGTCAATTGGTGACTATGTCCTCAGCGGTGGGGAACTTGCCGCGGCGGTGTTGATTGACGCCGTCACACGGTTGCTGCCGGGCGTGCTTGGAGACGAGCAGTCGGCACAACAGGATTCGTTCATGGGCGGATTGCTGGATTGCCAGCACTACACCCGGCCCGAGGAAATCGAGGGTCTGGCCGTACCACCGGTTTTGATGTCCGGTGACCACGGAGCCATTGAACGCTGGAGAAAAAAACAGTCACTCGGAAGAACCTGGCTACGAAGGCCGGGTTTGATTGAAGAGCTGGCACTGGATACGGAATCAGAAGCATTGCTGGCTGAGTTCAAAGACGAATACAGGAAAGAGAAATGACCAACATTATTGACGAAATCAACGCGGAACAGCTGAACAACAATATTCCCGAGTTCGCGCCGGGTGACACCATTGTCGTCAGCGTTAAAGTTAAAGAAGGCAACCGCGAACGCCTGCAGGCTTTTGAAGGTGTTTGCATAGCCATCCGCAACCGTGGCCTCAACTCGGCGTTCACCGTGCGCAAGATTTCACACGGAACCGGGGTAGAGCGTGTTTTCCAGACGCACAGCCCGCTGATCGACTCGATCAAGGTCAAGCGTCGTGGCGACGTCAGGCGCGCCAAGCTTTACTACTTGCGTGAGCGCGAAGGCAAGTCCGCCCGTATTAAAGAAAAGTTGGGTTAGGCGCCACGTCGACCAGAACATAAAACCCGCCTTTCGGCGGGTTTTTATTTTTACCGGGTGCTCTCTCTTTCGGGGCACTTTTTTTTGCTGCGCAAAAACTCGTCCTCTCTCTCACACCCGCTTTGATTTTGGCACTTGATTCTGGTGGCAGCACCCTCATTTATCTGTGCATCGAAACAACCTGCAGTTGAGAGACTATGAGCGAAACACCTACTGTTGAAACCCATGCGTTCCAGGCGGAGACCCGCCAGGTTCTGCACCTGATGATTCATTCCCTGTATTCCAACAAGGAGATTTTCCTGCGGGAACTGGTCTCCAACGCCTCCGATGCTCTGGATCGGCTGCGCTTCACTGCGATTGCCGACGACAGCATCTACGAAGGCGACAGCGACCTTCGGATTGAAATCGAAGCAGATGAGGAAGCGGGTACCCTGACCATTCGCGACAACGGCATCGGCATGAGCCGCGATGATGTGATGGAAAACATCGGGACCATCGCGCGATCAGGCACGCGGGCCTTCCTGGATCGGCTCAGCGGTGATGAGAAAATGGACGCGCACCTGATCGGACAGTTCGGGGTCGGCTTCTATTCTTCTTTCATCGTGGCGGACAAAGTCACCGTGCTGACCCGCAAGGCCGGGGAGGCAGCAGAGTCGGGAGTGCGCTGGGAATCGGACGGTGGCGGCGAGTATTCATTGGAGCCTGTTGATAAGGAAACGCACGGCACCGAAGTGATCCTGCACCTGAAGGCAGATGAAAACGAATTTCTCAACAGCTGGACGCTGAAGTCCCTGGTCAGCCGTTATTCCGACCACATCGGTTTTCCAATTCGTATGCCGGAAGAAGTCACCAGCGGTGAAGCCGAAAAGGGCGAAGAGGCAGACACCCGGGTTGAGTGGAAAGACGTGAACAAGGCTTCGGCGCTGTGGACGCTGCCGAAATCCGAGATTTCAGACGAGGAATACCAGTCGTTCTACAAGTACCTGTCGCATGACCTGGACGATGCCATGTGCTGGGCGCACAACAAGGTCGAGGGCAGCCAGAGCTACACCACGCTGTTATACATCCCGGAAACCGCGCCGATGGACCTGATGCTGCAGCGCGATGAACGCACCGGCCTGCGCCTATACGTGAACCGTGTGTTCATCATGGATGCCGCACAGCAGTTGCTGCCCCATTACCTGCGCTTCGTTCGGGGCGTGGTGGATTCTGATGATCTGCCGCTGAACGTGTCCCGTGAATTGCTGCAGGAAAACGAGCTGTCCGGCAAGATTCGTTCAGCCGTCATCCGTCGCAGCCTGGACATGATCGGCAAGGTGGCGAAAGACGATGCGGAGCAGTATGAAAAGTTCTGGAACCAGTTTGGCGCGGTGATCAAGGAAGGCGTGGTGGAGGATTTCTCCAACCGCGACCGCATCACCCCGTTGCTGCGTTTCGCTTCCACCAAGGGTGACGGCGCCAAGCACGTGGTGGACCTGGCCGGCTACATCGAGCGCATGCCGGAAGGGCAGGAGGCCATTTACTACATCACGGCCGAAAACCACCAGGCTGCGGCCAACAGCCCTCACCTGGAAGTGTTTCGCAAGAAAGGCATCGAGGTATTGCTGATGTCCGACCGGGTGGACGAATGGATGATGGCCTACTTCACCGAGTTCGACGGCAAACCGTTCAAGTCGGTGGCCAAGGGCGACATCAACCTGGCATCCATCGGTAAGGAAGAAGCAAAGGATGAGGAGGCAGAGGAAGCAAAAGACGAGTCTGCTCTCGATGCCGATCTGCTGAAGAAAATCGGCGAGTCACTCGGCGATCACGTCAGCGAAGTGCGCAGCAGTCAGCGCCTGACCGATTCCGCCTCCTGCCTGGTCCTGGGTGACCAGGAAATGGCGTTGCACCTGCAGCGATTGCTTGAGCAAGCCGGCCAGGACGTGCCCGACAGCCGACCCGTGCTGGAACTGAATCCAACGCATCCGCTGGTGGAAAAGCTGGCCGGAGAAGAAGATCAGCAGGCCTTTGGCGATTTGTCGCTGGTGCTGTTTGAACAGGCGCTGCTGTCCGAAGGGGCGTCGCTGGAGGATCCGGCCGGTTTCGTGCGCAGAGTGAACAGCCTCCTGCTCGAGAAATGACGCCAGGCATCAGCCTGGGAGAATTGGTTCGGCAGTAGAGGCGCAGGGACCATTCCCTGATGTCAGGACACGCTCGAGACGTCCATGTTCGCTCTTCGGCTGTTCCCGACAGCCGAAGGTCCTGAAATCAGGGAATGGTCCCTGCACCTCTGTGGAAGATCTTCCCGGGCAGGCAGGTACCCGGCTTTACTTTTGCTTGGTGAATTGGATGATTTGGCGGCGTTGGCGCTTGTCCGGCCGTCGCTGTCTGTTTGCGTGGGCTTGATGGTCGAGCCTGCGCTTCTGGATTGCGGTTTCCCGGCGCTCGATGCTCGCAGGGTCTTCTTCATACCGCTGTTGTGCGAGTTGTGCCGAAACTCTCCGGTCACCCAAATCCAGAACGGAAATCTGGAACTCGTCCTCGCCTTTGCGGATGGTCAGCTGGTCGTCAATCGACAGGGTCTTGCCGGGTTTTACGCGGGTGCCGTTGAGCTGGACTTTGCCGCCCTTGATGGCGTCGCGGGCGAGAGCGCGGGTTTTGTAGAAGCGGGCGGCCCAGAGCCATTTGTCTATTCGGACTTTTGCGGTCACAGGTCTTTCAATTCATACAGCAGGGCGAGAGCCTCTCGCGGTGTCAAAGAATCCGGATCTATTGTGTCAAGTTTATCTTTTAACATATTGTTTTCAAATAATTCATTTGGCTCTTTCGGCTCTTCAAATGCGGCCTGATCAAACAGGCCCAGTTGGGGTTCGTCAGCATGTTGCTGGCGCTCGAGCGTGGCCAGGTGCTGGCGGGCCTGGCGCAGGACTTTTGCGGGGATTCCGGCCAGGGCCGCGACCTGCAGGCCGTAGCTCTGGCTGGCTGGGCCTTCCTGTACCGAATGCAGGAAGACGATCTTGTCCTTGTGCTCAACCGCCCGCAGGTGAACGTTGGCGACTGACGGTTCCATCTCAGCCAGGCGGGTCAGTTCAAAATAGTGCGTGGCGAACAATGTGTAGGCACCGACATGACGGACCAGGTGGCCGGCGCAGGCCCAGGCCAGGGCCAGGCCATCGTAGGTGCTGGTCCCGCGGCCGATTTCATCCATCAATACCAGGCTGTTGGCGGTAGCGTTGTGCAGGATATTGGCTGTTTCGGACATCTCCACCATGAAGGTAGAGCGCCCGCGCGCCAGGTCGTCGCCGGCTCCGATGCGCGTGAAAATTCGGTCAATCGGACCGATTTCGGCTGACTGCGCCGGAACCCAGCAGCCGGCGTGGGCCAGCAGGATGATCAGTGCAATCTGGCGCATGTAGGTCGATTTACCGCCCATATTGGGGCCGGTGATAATCAGCATCCGGGTCCGTTCATCCAGCCGGATGTCATTGGGCGTAAAAGGCTCCTCCTGTATCTGTTCGACCACCGGGTGGCGTCCGCCCTTGATCCTCAACCCGTCCCGCCGGGTCAATTTCGGCCGCACCAGGTCCAGCCTCTCTGCCCGTTCCGCAAAGGCGCACAGGACATCGAGCCGGGATAGCCTCGACGCCATGTCCTGCAGTGGATCCAGTGCTTCGAGGAGTTGCTGCAGGAGCTGGTTGTAACAGTGTTTCTCCCGTGCCAGCGCGCGTTCCCGGCTGGACAGGACCTGGTCCTCGAAGGTTTTGAGTTCCGCGGTGATGTACCGCTCGGCGGCCTTCAACGTTTGCTTGCGGGTGTACTCGGGCGGCACCAGCTGCTGGTGCGTGTGCGTGACTTCGATGTAATAACCGTGCACCCGGTTATAGCCTACCTTCAGGCTGGGGATGCGAGTCTTCTCTTTCTGCTCTTGTTCATAGGCCAGCAGGAACTCACTGGCGTTTTCCGATAGACCGCGCAGCTCATCCAGTTCTTCATCGTAGCCCTTGGCAATGACACCGCCGTCGCGAATCAACATCGGTGGTTCTTCGATAATGGCCCGCAGCAACAGGTCATGCAGTTCCGGAAAAACCGGCAACTCACCGATAGCGGCTCCCAGTTCATCGTCACCGCTGCCGAGGATAGCTGCGAGGCGCGGCATCACGCCCAGTGCATGCCTGAGCGTGGTCAGGTCACGCGGGCGCGCGGTGGCCAGGGCGATGCGCGAAAGAATCCGCTCCACGTCGCCCACCCCTCTGAGTTCATCACGGAACGCCTCGTAGCAGTGGCCGTTCAGCAAGGCGCCGATGGCGTTGTGCCGTCGGGCCAGTTTTTCACGATTCTGCAGCGGGCTGTTCAGCCAGCGACGCAGCAAGCGCCCGCCCATCGCTGTAATGGAAGAATCGATAACACTGACAAGGGTTGCGCGTTTGTCTCCTCCCATGCTGGTTTCAATTTCGAGGTTGCGCCGGCTGATCGCGTCCAGGTGCAGGAATTCGTCCTCCTGCTCCAGCCTGATACTGCGCAAATGGGGCAGGGTGGTGCGCTGGGTTTCCTGAAGGTAGTCCAGCAAGACACCCGCAGCAGTGATCGCTACCGGCGTTTCTGCAATGCCGAAGCCCCGGAGGTCGGACGTCTCAAACTGCTCACAGAGCATCTTTCCTGACTGCCCTGCGTCGAATTTCCAGGGTGGGCGCTGGCGCAGTCCTTCCAGGTCGCTAAAAGGCACCTCCAGGCCTTCTTCAATCAGCAGTTCAGCAGGCCGCAGCCGTTCCAGTTGGGCTTCCACGGCTTCCAGCGATTCCAGCTCCCGCACCAGGAAACGGCCTGAAGCCAGTTCCAGCCATGCTAAAGCGATGGCGTCTTTTCCTACAGCCAGCGCTGCCAGCAGGTTTTCCTGCCGCGACTCCAACAGTGCTTCCTCGGTGATCGTGCCAGGGGTGACCACCCGTACCACTTTGCGGTCAACGATGCCCTTACCCGGCATGGGTTCGCTGACCTGCTCACAAATGGCCGCTGACTCGCCGAGGCGGACCAGCCGGGCCAGGTAATTATCGAGTGCGTGATACGGCACGCCCGCCATTGGAATAGGGGCACCACCGGATTCGCCACGGGTAGTCAGCGTGATATCAAGCAGCCGCGCGGCGAGTTTCGCATCGTCGTAAAACACTTCGTAGAAATCACCCATCCGGAACAGCAACAGGGTGTCGGGAAATTCAGCCTTGATGCGAAAGTACTGCTGCATCAGGGGGGTGTGTCCCTTGGAACCTTTCAACGATTTTTGTGCAGGTTTGAGCGGGGCTGGTGAAGACATCCTGAGCAGTGTAACTTAATGCGGAACGATGCTGAAAGAGTGAGAGTGTGCTGGTGCAGAACAACCCGGTTCCTGATGACGCCAGCCTGGCAGGGCTGGTCGAAGAACTGGCCGCGGTATTGCTTGCCCGGGAACAGACATTGACCGCGGCAGAATCGTGCACCGGCGGCTGGATTGCCAAGGTCTGCACCGACAGGGCGGGCAGTTCCGGCTGGTTCGACCGGGGATTTGTGACCTACAGCAATGCGTCCAAGCAGGTCATGCTGGGGGTTGACTCTTCCATGCTGTCGGACTTCGGCGCCGTAAGCCGGGAAGTTGCGCTAAAGATGGCACAAGGTGCGCAGGCCAGGGCCGGGACGAATATTGCCGTTGCCGTGACCGGTGTCGCCGGGCCGGCTGGTGGTACGCCGGACAAGCCGGTCGGCACCGTCTGGTTTGCCTGGGCTTACGGGGCATCACTCGATGCTGAGCTGCAACTGTTCCCGGGTGATCGTGATGCGGTTCGCCGCCAAACCGTTCAATATGCCCTGCAAGGATTGATCGACCGGCTTTGAATACGCAACAGGGACACCGGCTGTTTTTTGCGCTTGCTCCTGGTGGTGGAGTACGGCGGCAGATTGAGCAGGTTCAGAGTCACCTCCAGGTCACGGGCCGGGCAGCGAACCCCCGCCAATTTCATGCGACTCTGGCCTTTTTGGGGCTGCAACCGGCCCGCTTGATTCCGGAAATCAGGGCGATTGCTTCGCGGCTATCCTTCGAGCCATGCACCGTTGCCCTGAATAAAATAGGGCGGTTCAGCCGGGCCGGTGTTTTGTGGTTGGGCGCCGGCAATATTCCCGCACCGTTGATGCGCTTCCAGCATTCGCTGGTAGACGCCTTGCTGGAGGCCGGCATAGGGTATGACAAAAAGGCCTGGAAATTTCATGTCACCCTTTATCGCAAAATGAGAAACGCGCCACCGATAATGGATCCTGTCGAAATTGAGTGGCGCCTGGATGGTTTCGAATTAATTGAGTCCATCAGTGTCCGAAGCGGTGTTGAATACCACTCAATCGGACATTGGAAAGCGCGGCCAGGAGGCGATCTTGCCGATGATGTGTAGGAATTGAACCTGCCCGTCAAAAATCGGCTGAAGCAGGACTTTGGGCTGTGTCATAATTGCGGGCAACTGCGTGACAGGCGCATAAAAAAATAACGGAGAGGAACATGGACGACAACAGAAAACAGGCATTGGCAGCGGCACTTCAGCAGATTGAGCGCCAGTTCGGCAAGGGCGCGATCATGCGCATGGGCGACGCTACAGCGGCGGAAGGAATCCAGGTTGTTTCGACCGGTTCGCTGACCCTCGATATGGCGCTGGGCATCGGCGGCTTACCCCGCGGCCGCGTGGTAGAAATTTACGGCCCTGAGTCCAGTGGCAAAACCACCATGACGCTGCATGCCATTGCCGAAATTCAAAAGATCGGCGGCACGGCGGCTTTCGTGGACGCTGAGCACGCCCTGGATCCGGGTTATGCCGAAAAGCTCGGCGTGAACGTCGAAGACCTGCTGGTTTCGCAGCCCGATACTGGTGAGCAGGCGCTGGAGATTACCGACATGCTGGTTCGTTCCGGTGCCGTCGACATGGTGGTTGTCGACTCTGTCGCGGCCCTGACTCCGAAAGCGGAAATCGAAGGCGACATGGGTGACACCCACGTGGGTCTGCAGGCACGCCTCATGTCGCAGGCTTTGCGCAAACTGACGGCCAACATCAAGCGCTCCAACTGCATGGTTATCTTCATCAACCAGATTCGCATGAAGATAGGCGTCATGTTCGGTAGCCCCGAAACCACCACCGGTGGCAACGCGTTGAAATTTTACTCTTCGATCCGCCTCGACATCCGCCGCATCGGCGCACTGAAAAAGGGTGATGAAGTGGTCGGCAACCAGACCCGCGTCAAGGTCGTCAAGAACAAGATGGCTCCTCCTTTCAAGCAGGCTGAATTTGAAATTCTTTACGGCGAAGGCATTTCCTGGGAAGGCGAACTGATCGAACTGGGCGTCAAACACGGTTTTGTCGACAAAGCCGGTGCCTGGTACAGCTACCAGGGCGACCGTATTGGCCAGGGCAAGGAAAATGTCCGGCAGTTCCTGAAAGATAACCCGGATATTGCCGAGTCCATCAGTAACCAGCTTCGCGAAGAGTTGATGCCCTCCAAGAAAAAACCTGCTGCCAGTGAAGAGCAGGTCGCGAGCAAAGAGGCCATCGCCAAGTAAGAATGCCAGGTAAATCATTTGGCTTCAGACACACAGGAACAGCCCTCATCGAATGAGATGAGGGCTTTTGCGTTTCGGCTGCTGGGCCGGCGCGAATATAGCGTGTTCGAACTCGACCGCCGGATCCGTCAGAAATGGCCGGAGGCCAGCGGCGTACAGGACCTGCTGGACGCCCTGGTCGAGGAGAACCTGCTGTCTGACGAACGCTTTACCGAATCCTTCGTCCGTTTCCGGATCCAGCGCTACCAGGGGCCCCTCAAAATCAAGGCTGCATTGCGCACCAAGGGTGTGTCTGATTACCTGATTTCACGTGAACTCGAGGGTCACTCCGACGAGTGGCTTGACCTCGCTATCCAGTGGCTGGATCGGCAAAACATCGGCGAAATCGATTTCAACGCCAGGAAAAAGTACTACCGGCGCCTGGTGAGTCGCGGTTTCACGCACAGCCAGGCCATGGATGCGTTGAATCGAAAGTGATGGCCCTGTGCCGCGACTTGGGCGTTGGCGCGGGTACCGGGCCCCTATTTGTCGGACACACTCAAGCCATCCCTGGTCGTTCGGTCGGCTGTTCCCGACAGCCGACGGTCGGAAAAATAGGTGTCCGGTACCCGCACCAACGCAGTCACGCAGAGCCCCCAATTTCGCACAGGCGAGGCAGAGAGGGTAGGTGCCTGTTGCCAGGAACTTCGGCTGTCGGGAACAGCCGAAGAGCAAACAGGGATGTCTCGAGCGTGCCCTGGCAACAGGCACCTACCCTCTCTGCCGTCATAGCACATAGGCATCGACCCTTGGATTCGGTACACTCCGCACTCACATTGTTTTATTGCTGATACAGGTGCAGGGCCAGATCAAAATGGGTATGGAAAGCGGGTCAACATCAATAAAATCGACCAACGAAATCCGCCAGGATTTCCTGCTCTATTTTGCAGGTAAGGGCCACACGGTAGTGCGCTCGAGTTCGCTGGTGCCTGCCAATGATCCGACGCTGCTGTTCACCAATTCCGGCATGGTGCAGTTCAAGGATGTCTTCCTGGGCGCCGAGAAACGCAATTACGTGACCGCGGCCAGTTCCCAGCGCTGTGTACGCGCCGGTGGCAAGCACAACGATCTCGACCAGGTCGGCTACACTGCGCGTCACCACACGTTTTTCGAGATGCTCGGCAACTTCAGCTTTGGCGACTATTTCAAGGAAGACGCGATCCGTTATGCATGGGAACTGCTAACTGATGTTTACGGACTGGAATCCGACCGTCTGTGGGTGACGGTCTACGAGACGGATGACGAGGCCTACGATATCTGGGCCAAAGAAATTGGCGTGCCGGAAGATCGCATCGTGCGTATCGGTGACAAGCCCGGCGGCGCAAAGTACGAGAGCGATAATTTCTGGGCGATGGGCGACACGGGTCCGTGTGGGCCCTGTACCGAAATTTTTTACGACCACGGTTCGGATGTAGAGGGCGGCCCGCCGGGTTCGCCGGACGAGGACGGTGACCGCTACATCGAGATCTGGAACCTGGTCTTCATGCAGTTCGATCGCACCACTGACGGAACGATGAATCCATTGCCCAAACCCTGTGTCGACACGGGCATGGGGCTGGAGCGCCTGGCGGCTGTGCTGCAGCACCATCACAGTAATTACCGGACCGATCTGTTCTGCGCGCTGACGAAAGCGGCCGCCGGGCTGACCGGCTGCAAGGATGCCGAAAATACTTCGCTGAACGTGATCGCCGATCATATTCGCGCCTGTGCCTTCCTGATTGCTGACGGTGTCGTGCCTTCCCGCGACGGCCGGGGTTACGTGTTACGGCGCATCATTCGACGTGCCATCCGCCACGGCTACAAGCTGGGTGTAAAGAAGCCGTTCTTCTACCGGATGGTCGAGCCACTCGCTGAACAAATGGGTGACCAGTACCCCGAATTGCGCGACAAACAGAAGCTGATTGAAAACACACTGCATGAAGAGGAAAAGCGTTTCGACCGGACGCTGGAGACCGGCATGCGCATCCTCGATCGTGTCATGGAGAAAATTGCCGAGGAGGCATCCGGGCAGATCGATGGCGAGAGCGCCTTCCTGCTTTACGATACCTATGGATTCCCGCTGGATCTGACCCAGGACATTGCCCGTGAGAAAGGCCTGACCGTTGATCAGGCAGGGTTCGATGGCGCGATGGCAAAACAGCAGGAGCGCGCCCGTACCGCCGGCAAATTCTCGCAGCAGGCCCAGATTTCCACCGACGCGATCAGGGATCTCGAGCCCACGCAGTTCAGCGGTTACGACGAACTGGAATCGGTTGATGTCGTCATCGATGCGATCCTCATCGATGGTCAGCAAGTGGACCAGCTCAAAGAGGGCGGCGAAGCCTTGGTGCTGCTGGAGCGAACCCCGTTTTACGCAGAGTCCGGTGGACAGGTCGGTGATACCGGTATCATTTTGGCACGCGGCGCTGAGTTCGAGGTTTTGGACACGATCAAGGTTGCCGGTGTTTACCATGGTCACATCGGGCGACTGAAAATGGGCAGCCTTAAAGTGGGTGCACGCGCCGTTGCACGCGTCGACGCGGCTCGCCGGGAGTCTATTGTTCTACACCATTCGGCCACGCACCTGATGCACGCGGCACTCAAGCAAGTGCTTGGCGCGCACGTGGAACAGCGCGGCTCGCTGGTGGCTCCGGACCATTTGCGATTCGACTTTACCCACCCGCGTGCGGTGACGCCTGAAGAATTGGCCGAGGTTGAGCGCTTGGTCAATCGCGAAATCCGGGTCAATCCGGCGTCCGATGTGCAGGTAATGGATTTTGATGATGCCCTGGAAACCGGTGCTACCGCGCTTTTCGGAGAGAAATACGGCGACCGGGTTCGGGTGATGAAATTCGGCGAGTTCTCGGTTGAGTTGTGCGGCGGCACACATGTTGACCGGGTAGGGGACATCGGGCAGTTCAAGATCGTCGAGGAATCTGCGATTGCAGCGGGTATACGCCGCATTGTCGCAGTAGCGGGAGAGGCTGCGGTAGAACAGGTCCAGACCATGGATGCCCAGCTGAAAAACCTGGCCGGTGTTCTGAAGATTGCACCGGATGCAATGGAAGATCGCCTGCGCCAGATTCTTGAACGCAGTAAATTACTGGAGAAAGAACTGGAAGAGCTCAAGTCAAAAATGGCCAGCGCCAGTGGTGATGAAATGGCCGGCTCCGCGGTCGAAACCAACGGTATAAAAGTGCTTGCAGCGCGAATGGATGATGTCGAGCCCAAGGCGCTTAGGGACACGGTCGACCGGCTAAAAGACAAGCTCGGAACCTCGATTGTAGTGATTGGAAGCGCAGATGCTGGTAAAGTCAGGCTGGCAGCCGGGGTCAGTAAAGATTTACTTTCTCGGATTCAGGCCGGCAATCTGGTAAACTTCGTCGCACAACAAGTCGGCGGCAAAGGTGGAGGACGTCCAGATTTTGCCCAGGCCGGTGGCTCCCAGCCGGAAAATCTGGATGGGGCATTGACGTCAGTGCAGCAATGGGTCGCTGAAAACAGCTAGCGGAATCTGCACAAAAAATGAAGGGAATTGGCGCAGTGGCAGTCGCAGAAAAGCTGCTTGCTGCAAACTAATCGTCTCGCGATGGTTTTGGCATAAGCGTAGAAGACAAGAATAGCGCGGATACATGAGGTGTCCGAAACCAAAGGAAGGTTAATATGCTCATTCTGACAAGAAGAATTGGAGAGAAACTTGTCATTGGTGACAACGTCACCGTCACCGTACTAGGTGTAAAAGGGAATCAGATTCGAATTGGTATCGAGGCGCCTCCCGAGGTTCAGGTGCACCGTGAAGAAATATACCAACGGATACTGAAGGAGCGTTCGGACGGGACCGGCAAGCCTGCCGACGATCGCTGATTAAAGTCTGAACCGGCTAAGCCGGAATCAAACAGGCTCCAGCCACCCGCGTAGCGGAAAGGGCTGCCGCCTGCATTTTCCTGTTTCAGATTTCCCCGCAAACGTATAAAATACCGCTTCCAAGATTACGGAGAGGTGGCCGAGTGGCTGAAGGCGCTCCCCTGCTAAGGGAGTATGGGTTTAAAAAGCCCATCGAGGGTTCGAATCCCTCTCTCTCCGCCAGATAAAAAAGGGGGTCAGGTTAACTTTTGCCGTTTGCAAAAGTTAACCTGACCCCCTTTTTGTGCCTTTTTGATCCCCTTTTTTGACCAAATCGTCTGTTTTCAGGTCAGCACATCATTCATTCGTTTATGTCACGTTGGAGGCGGGAAAACTGCTGACTCCGTGTAACTTCTAAAACGATGTGCAACGAGTGAATGAATACCCTAGAATAGTTCCTTTTTTAGAATTTGAAGGCAAAGAAATCAGTTTTGGTTAATTTGCCTGCGTGCTTAGCCTGAATCACAAATTAAAGATGATTGGAATCTGAATGCTGCTGTCACGACGGCTCCTGATAGCCCGAATCCTGTCTGTCGCAATCTTCCTGTTCGTGGGAGTGTGTGATGCAACGGCTGCGCGCCGGGGTGTGCGGGTGGATTTTCTCGCGTGGAGCGATGAAACGCCCATTGACTCATGCCCGGGGTACTCTTTTTCGTACTACGTTGTGAATGCAGAAAACGCCAGGTTCTATACTTCCAGGACTCTGGGTTTTAACGAACCGTGGAAATCCTACTCCTATTGCCAGGACTCGATACCCTGGTCAGAAGGGCTTGATACCAGCGAATACCTGAACCAAGACGTGTTCTTTGAAGACGAATCCGTGCTCGCTGGTGAAATCGGCAGTAACAATTCGGTCAACGCGTCTCAAAATGTCACCGCACGTAAATACTCCTATTTGGGTGAATTTGGATTCGGCTACCAATGGACTTTTTATGATTTTCCCGATGGCTTAACCCTTGTTGGGTATTATGACTCTGCGATCGACCAGTCCCCTCGCATCAAAACAGCAGACGGTACCATCACGTTGTGGAGTGGTGACTATGACGGGGAATATTTCTGTTTTGAAGGCGGTGAATTTATTGGTGTTTCGGATGGTTCGACCTATTGCGAGGACCAGTCACTTCCAGAAACAGAACGCGCAGCGCTCGTTGCCCTTTACAACAGCACCGATGGCGCAAACTGGGTGAACAACGACAATTGGCTGGACGGGGACCCCTGTTTCAATAGCTGGTATGGCGTGACCTGTGCAAACGGAGAATATTCGGAATCTGAAGATTTCGCCGCAAGCACCGTCACGCAACTTGGCCTGGATAACAACGGCCTGAGTGGAAGCATTCCGGACGAGCTGGCCGATTTGAGCGGCCTGAGTAGTCTGAACCTGAGCTATAACAATCTGACTGGGGAGCTTCCTGAAGCCCTGGGTGATTTGCCCAACATGTTCCAGTTGTGGCTCCATGAAAACAGTCTTACCGGGAACATCCCGGAGTCATTCGGCAACCTGGGCAGTTTGAGTGATCTGTACCTCAACGGTAACAAACTCACGGGTTTGATTCCCCATTCATTGATGAATCTGGAATGGACGAATATTAATTTGAAGTGGAATGGGTTGCGAACCGATGACGCCCTCTTGGATAGTTTTTTGGATGATGCTAATTACTCAGACGACTGGAGCGCCACGCAAACCATTCCGCCGGCCAACCTGGTCGTCACCGCCGTAGGGCCAACCAGCATCAGTCTGTCCTGGGACACTATTGAATACACGGGAGATATCGGGCGTTACCGGGTCTTGTACAGCACCTCGCCGTCCGGTCCCTTCTCGGATGGAGGTGTAACGGATAGCAAGCTGGATACGACGCATACGCTTACGGGCCTGGAAAGCGGTGTGCCTTACTACGTGATCGTACGATCAGAGACGGACAGCCACGATAGTAACCAAAATGAAATTGTCAGCGAAGATAGTGAATTGCTGAACAGCGCTCAAATCCTGGCAAATGGGTTTGAATAATCATGCCCGGATGCTGGATTGGCTGCAGAACGAGACCCTTACAGTAGCTAGAAGCCTTTCTGACCAAGAATCTCTTCCAATTGCACAGCCGCGCGTTGGCTGAAATAACTCGCCTTTCCCCAGTGGTCGATAATTCCTGCCTGTGCCGTTCTGGCTTCTGCGACATCAACCCCGGTCAAGTCAGAATCATCTGAACCCAGTTTGCGGCAATAAGCCCGTGTCAGAATCGCCCGCTGGCTGCGCCAGTTGTCCGAACCGAATGCTTCCTTGCTCACGATTACCGCCTGCTCTGACCATTCGATACCTCTTTCCACCTGTCCTTCCAAGCACTGAACATCCGCCAGGCCAATAAGGATAGGACCGTGCATCCGGTGTGCCGATGATTCAGCGATGGGTAGTGCTTCATGCCACAGCTCAGCTGCCTCTGCATAATCCGCCTGTGCCATGCGTACCAACGCCAGATTATTCAGTGTGTAGGACAAATCGTCAAAGTCCGCTTCCCGGTGCTTTCGATCCACCTCAAGGGCATCGCGTAACAGGATCTCAGCTTGCGCGTAGTTACCCGATTCAAATTGCAGGCGCGCCAGGTTGTTCTTGATGGTCCCCACCTCGGGATGCGTTTCATCAAATACCTGACTGGCGATGGCCAGAGTCCGGGTCCATATTTCGCGTGCTGTTTGCGTGTCACCGTTGCTATAGGCCGCCGAACCGTATGAAAGCATCGCCCAGATCGTGTCAGGGTGCATGTCTCCGTACACGGGTAGCAGAATGCTTACCGCCTCGGCGAAATATTCCTGTGATGCTTTGTAATCCCCGGCGAACAGGTACAGCGTGGCCAGGCCGCCCAGGCTGCGGCTGCGGATCGATGCGCGTTCTTCGTTTGAAAGGGCGGCTTGATCAAGCGTGCTCAGCGCCAGCTGAAAAGCCTTCATGGATTCTGCATCCTGTTCCTTGTAGGAAAGGATGTCACCACGAATATTTGCCGCCTGGGCTATTTGCTGCAATGTGAGATATCTGGCCGATTCCGCTGACTCGATTTGCTCAAGCAGAGCCATGGCGTCATCGTAATTGCCCATGCTGAACCAAACGTCGGATAGTTCAAGCTGGCTGTCGATGCGCTGCTGCCAGGACTCAGCCATTATGTCGCCTTCGGGAAGGGTCTGTAAAGACTGCTGCAGCAGTTCAGTACTGCGATGATTCATTCCAAGGCTGGAATAGGCCTGCCCCATGGTTGCCAAAAAACGCGACTTGATCACCGGGCGGGCAAAATCGGTGCTGTCGATACGGGCCACAGCGCTGTCGAGCACTTCGCGGACGGTAACCGTCGTGCCACGAGCTTCACCCGGATCGGCCAATTTGAATGCTGACAGCAGAAAATTGCGCGTCTGTCGTTCTGAAAGCAATTCCAACTCTGCCTGCGCACGCGCCACGCGTGCCTCGTTACGGGCGACCGTAGCGCGCCAGGCCAGCACCGCGAAAACAGCTGTCAACGCCAGCGAAACGCTACCCAGCAAAATCCAGCGCCTGTTCCTTCGATGAAGCTCCCTGTGGCGCAGCTGATCGTAGTGAACACCGATCAATCCCGCGACCAGCTTCAGGAAAGCCGTCGAAAATCCATCCGCTTCGCGCCTGGCATCGGCAGCCAGGGGTTCGGTGCGTTTGCCCAGAGGCTGGTCAATATCCACTAACAACAGATTGATCGGAAAAACTGCGTTTTCTGGATCAAGGGCCGGGTCCGCAGTTGGATCTCCCCGTACCACAAATGCCAACACCGGTCGGCCGGGATGCTCGCGGCGGAA
>JAOUCS010000079.1 GCA_029859645.1 Lysobacterales bacterium
AAGGGAATTTTTTTGAGCACCGAATCCTCACCCCGATACCGTGCAGAACGGGTTACTCAGTATCCCCTGATTCACCAGGGCAAAGTCCGCGACAGCTTTGCAATCGATGACCAGCACATGCTGATCGTTGCATCGGACCGGCTGTCCGCCTTCGATGTCGTGATGAATGAACCGATCCCCGGCAAGGGTGAAATCCTGACTCGAATCGCCAACTTCTGGTTTGAGCGTACGCAGCAAATCATCCCCAACCACCTGAGCGGCATCGCCGTCGAGGATGTTATCGACGATCCGGCGGTTCTCGCTATGCTCAGGAACCGGTCAGTGGTGGTGAAGCGGCTAAAGCCTCTACCGCTGGAAGCCATCGTCCGGGGCTACATTATTGGCTCCGGCTGGAAGGACTACCTCGAAACCGGCGCAGTCTGCGGTATTCCGTTGCCAGCGGGTTTGCAACAGGCGGAAAAATTGCCGGAAGTCATCTTCACGCCTTCAAACAAGGCCGCCGCCGGCCAGCATGACGTCAATATCGATTTCGAAACGGTGCGGCAACTGGTCGGAGATTCACTGGCAGAGCAGGTGCGCGAAGCCAGCATCCGCCTCTATCAATACGCGGTCAAGCACGCTGCTGCCCGTGGCATCATTATCGCCGACACCAAGTTTGAATTCGGCCTGGATGGAGACGGCCGGCTGCGGGTTATGGACGAGGTCCTGACGCCCGACTCTTCCCGCTTCTGGCCCAGGGAGTCTTACCGGACCGGGATCAGTCCGCCCAGCTATGACAAGCAGTTTGTCAGGGACTACCTGGAAACGCTGGAGTGGGACAAGACACCACCACCGCCGCCGGTTCCGGATGAAATCATTGCGGCCACGGCGGAAAAATACCGGGAAGCTTTCGAGCGGATTACCGGACCGGAGCATTCATATGCGCAAGATTGATCAATTACTGGCTGAATACGGCGAGAGCCATGAGAACAGGCTCAACAAGGTGATCCACTGGATTTGCGTTCCGGTTATTGTCTGGACCGTGGTGGCCCTGATCTGGTCGATTCCTTTTCCCTGGAACGTTGGCTCGGGCATCGTACCGGTCAATTGGGCGGTCATCACGCTGGTGTTGGCGCAGATTTACTACTTCAGGCTTTCACGCAGGCTGGGCATGGGTTTGTTGCTCTACAACCTGGCCATGCTATGGCTCACGGCTGTGATCGAAAAGGCCTCGCCCTGGCCGCTATGGCAGGTTGCCCTGGCGGTGTTTGTGCTGGCCTGGATCGGCCAGTTCATCGGGCATGTTTTCGAGGGCAAACGGCCGTCCTTCTTCAAGGACGTCCAGTTCCTGCTGATCGGCCCGGCCTGGCTGATGTCCTTCGTCTACCGGAAGATCGGCTACCGCTATTGAATACGCCTTAATCGTCCTGCTGGGCAGCGTAAGCCTCTGAGTTCAGCAGTCCGTCGATTTCACCGGCATCTGTCAGCTGAACCTTGAACAACCAGCCTTCTCCGTAAGGATCGGTGTTGACCAGTTCCGGGTTGTCTTCAAGGGCGCCGTTGGCTTCAATGACTTCGCAGGATACGGGCGCATACACATCAGACGCGGCTTTGACGGATTCCACCACGGCACAGGCTTCACCCTGGCTGTAGCTCATGCCGGGTTCCGGCAACTCCACGAATACCATGTCGCCAAGGGCCGCCTGTGCCGGGTCTGAAATGCCGACAACGGCCGTGCCATTGCCTTCATCCCTGACCCACTCATGACTTTCCCGGTACCGAAGTTCTGAAGGAATCTCACTCATGATGGTTTTACCTTGTTGTTGGCTGCGAAGTCATTCTAGCACCGACTTTGCAAAGTTCACACGTCCCTAAGCGATACCTTCGCAGGCCTTGCCCTTGCGCACAAACGGCGGCTTGACGATCCTCGCCGGCAAGTGTTTCCCGCGAATCTCCACCTCGCAGCGGTCGCCGGTCGCAGCCGGCACGCGCGCCAGCGCAATGGCTTTTTGCAGCGTCGGCGAAAAGCTGCCGCTGGTGGTCACGCCTTCGCCCGCCTCGGTGATGATTTTCTGTCCTGGCCGCAATACGCCCCGGCCTTCCAGCACCAGGCCAACCAGCCGGGCGGGAACACCGTCCATTTTTTGCTTTTCCAGCGCTTTGCGGCCGATAAATTCCCGGTCATCGCGCATTGCAACGGTCCAGGCCAGGCCGGATACCAGCGGGGTGTCTTCTTCGGTCATGTCCTGGCCATAGAGATTCATCCCGGCCTCCAGCCGCAGGGTATCCCTGGCTCCCAGGCCACAGGGTTTCACACCCTGTTCCAGCAACCGGTCCCAGAACGCTTCGGCCTGCAACACGGAAATCAGGATCTCGTAACCGTCTTCACCGGTGTAACCGGTTCGGGCCACGAAAATCCCGTCCACATCAACCGCAGAAAAAGGTTTGAGTTGCGCCAGTTCCGAAACAGCCTGTGCGGGCATGACGGCATGCACTTTCTGCCGGGCCTCGGGTCCCTGGACGGCAATAATGGACAGTTCGTGGTGCTCGGTGACCGCAATGCTGAATTCCGCACCATGGCGCTCCAGCCAGGCCAGCCCCTTGTCCCGGGTGGTGGCGTTGACGACCAGCCGGAACCAGTCCTCGTTCATGAAGTAGGCGATCAGGTCGTCCATAACCCCGCCCGACTCCTTCAGCATACAACTGTAAAAGGCCTGTCCGGGGGTGGTCAGTTTCGCCACGTCATTGGCCAGCAGGTTTGACAGGAAGGCGCGGGTCTCCGGACCGTGTATATCCACCACGGTCATGTGCGAAACGTCGAACATCCCGGCGGCGGTCCGCACCTGGTGATGCTCATCGAGTTGCGAACCGTAATTGATCGGCATTTCCCAACCGCCAAAATCAACCATACGGGCGCCGGCTGCCAGGTGAGAATCGTAAAGGGATGTTCTGCGCATCTACTTCTCCAGTTTGCTGCTAATGCTTACTTCGCTGTGCAGTGTGCGGTGCACCGGGCACCGGTCCGCAATCTCCAGAAGCCGTTGCCGCTGACTGTCACTGAGGTCACCCTGCAGATGAATTGAACGTTCGAAACGGTCGATCTTGCCGCTTTCGGCTTCACATTCCTGGCAGTCCTGCGCATGGATTTTGCCGTGCTGCACGTCAACACGCACCGATTCGAGCGGCAACTGCTTGTGCCGGGCATACATGTTGAGCGTCATCACGGTGCAACTACCCAGTGCCGCTGACAAATAATCGTAAGGCGACGGCCCCTCGTCCGTGCCGCCAAAGCTTTCCGGTTCGTCACCGGTCAGTGCATGCCCATCTGCGTTGATGGCCACCCGGAAGATATCTTCGGGACGGCCAGACGCGACCACGTGCCCCGTATGGTAAACGGCAGGCCCTGGCGCTTCGTCCTCGTGGATAAATCGGCTAGCCCAGGCCGCCAGAACATGCCCGGCGTAGCGGGAATCACGCTCATGACTCAGCAGGTGGTCAGCATTATCCAGGGAGATGAAACTTTTGGGATGCATGGCGTTTTGGTAAATGCGGGAAGCTTCTTCAACCGGCACCAGTTCGTCCACCGGCGAATGCATGACCAGCAGGGCCTTGCGCAGTTTCCGAACGCCCTGGCTGACGCTTTGCGAGCGAACATCGTCGACAAACTGTTTGCGAATGCGAAATGGCCTGCCGGCGAGCTTGACGTTCGCCTCACCGTTTTTCTCGATGCATGCCAGGTCGTCCTGCAGCAGGTGAAGCACATGCTCGGCGTCTGCCGGCGAACCAATCGTGGAGACGGCCCGGGCGGATGCAATCTGCGGGGCTGCCGCAAGCGCAGCCGTGCCGCCCAGTGAGTGTCCCACCAGGATGTCCGGCCCCTGGTATTCCCGCTGCAGGAATGCAGCCGCATCCACCAGGTCCTGAACGCTGCTGGAAAAATGCGTGTCGGCGAAATCTCCTTCACTTTGCCCCAGGCCGGTGAAGTCAAAACGCAACACGGCAATGCCTTCGCGGCACAGCGAATCGGCTATGTTGACCGCGGCATTGATGTTCTTCGTGCAGGTGAAGCAATGGGCGAACAGCGCGTACGCCCTGGGGCTGCCGGCGTCCGGCGTATGCATCACGCCAGCCAGCATGGCGCCACCCTGGGAATCAAAGCTGACCGGCGTCTGCATACCTGCGGTCAGGTACCGGCCAGGTCCAGCTTGCGCCCCAGGGGTAATTCACGGAACCGCTTGCCGGTTGCGGCGAACAGCGCGTTGGCGACAGCCGGAGCAATGGGCGGCACACCGGGCTCACCCACACCCGCCGGCGGCGCAGTGCTGTCGACAAGGTGGATGTGCGTTGCAGGCGTCATGCCGATACGCAGGACCCGGTAATTGTTGAAATTACCCTGTACGATCCGGCCATTTCTGGCCGTTATCTCACTGTCGCGCGCCAGGCTGAGACCGAATACCACGGCGCCTTCCTGTTGCGATTTGACGCGGTCCGGGTTGACGTACTGGCCGCAATCGATGGCCAGGTCAACCCGCGGAACGGTCCAGCTGCCATCTGCCTCGACGGCCACTTCGACCACGGCCGCCACGTAACTGTGAAAACTGTATTGGGCTGCAATACCCAGCCCATGCCCGTCGGCTACCGGCCTGCCCCAGCCTGCCTTGTCGGCAACCAATTCTATGACGCGGCGCAGACGACCTGTTTCAAAGGGATAATTTTCCGTGGCCTCCAGCCCGACATCGGTAAAGTCCAGCGCGCGATCGGGGCCAAGCAGTTCCAACAGATTGTCCCTGGGATCCTTGCCGCGGGCATGCGCAATTTCGTCGGAGAATGAATTGACGCCAAACGACTGGAAAATATTGCAGACCGACCGCAACCAGCCGATGCGGACTTTTGATTCCGCTTCGCCAGCCTCGATGCTCAAGTTTTCGATGTCATAGGGTACATTCAAAGCACCCAGGCCGGCTTCGAATGCCACCGGCGATTTCACCGAGGGATCAAAAGTCGACATGATGCTGGGATAAGCCAGCCTGTGACGCCAACCGGTCACTGCACCATCCGGCCCCAGGCTGGCAGACAGTTGCTGAGCGCTGACCGAGTGAAAGTAGTCGTGCCGGATGTCGTCTTCACGGCTCCACTGCACCAGCACCGGCGCGCCGGTCATTTTTGACAACACCACGGCCTCTTCGGCGAAATCACATTTTGATTTCCGGCCGAAGGCGCCGCCGAGCAAGGTAACATTGATCTTGATCTGCTCCTTGGTCAGCCCGGTTGCCGCTTCCACCATTGGGATCAGTGATTGCGGGTTCTGGGTGGGCGCCCAGACCTCACAGAAATCAACGGTAACCGAAGCCACCGACGCCGGCGGTTCCATCGAAGCATGCGCCAGGTGCGGCGCATAGTATTCAGCCTCCAGCTTCCGCTCGGCCGCCGCCAGTGCCTGGTTGACATCGCCCTGCTGACGCAAAACGTTGCCGGGCTGCCTCACTGCCTGCAGCAGCAACTGCTTGTAGCTGTCCGAGTCATAATCCGCATTAGAACCATCATCCCACTCGATATCGAGCAGGTCGCGGGCCTTCAACGCAGCCCAGCTGTTGCCGGCAATGACTGCCACACCACCCTGGGCCTTGAACATGGAAGGCGCTTCGGCAGCAGGCAATTCGACCACCTGTTCCACGCCGGCAACCGCCAGCGCCTTCGTTGCATCGTAGTTTTTGACCTTGCCAAAAACCACCGGCGGCCGGGCGATCGCTGCAAATTTCATGCCGGGCAGCCGGATGTCCGCGCCGTAAATGGCGCCGCCGTGCGTCATGTCGTGCATGTCGACAATCGGTAAAGCCTTGCCGATGTAGCGGAACTGGTCCGGTGTCTTCAGTTCGAGTAAGTCCGTTGCGGGTACCGGCAACTCGGCAGCGCCCGCCACCAGCTCCGAGTAGTCCAGGCTGCGGCCGCTGGGCTGGTGCACCACGGTGTGTAACCTGGCTTTGCACTCAGCCACATCCACGCCCCACTGCTGTGCCGCAGATTGCTCCAGCATCAACCGGGCGGTCGCGCCTGCCTCACGCATGGGTTGCATGAATCCGCGAACCGACCAGGAGCCGTCGGTATTCTGGTCACCATACTTTTCATCTCCCGTCGCCTGCACGACTTCAACACGCTCCCAGTCGGCCTCCAGTTCATCCGCCAGCACCGCGGTCAGGCCGGTGCGGATGCCCTGGCCCATCTCGCTTCGGTGGGAAATGATGAAAGCCGTCCCTTCGGCGTCGAAACTGAGATAGACGTCCGGCGACCAGGGTTCGGCCAACACGGGTTTCGCCTTCACTGGCAGCTCTTCTTTCCCGCATCCGTAAAGGGAAACGCCCAGCACGAAAACACCGCCCGTTTTCAGAAAGTCCCGGCGGTTGACCTGGCGAATGTTACTCATGCTCCACCCCCTGCGGCTGACTTGATCGCCGCGCGGATGCGCTGGTAAGTGCCGCAACGGCAGATCATGCCGCTCATGGCGTCGTCGATTTGCGCATCGTCGGGATTGGGGTTGCCGGCCAGGAAGGAAGCCGCCTGCATGATCTGGCCGGACTGGCAGTAGCCGCACTGCGGCACATTGTGCTCCGCCCAGGCGATCTGTAGCGGATGTTCACCGCCTGCCGCCAGCCCTTCAATCGTGGTGATCTCCGCGCCTTCAAGGCGGTCCATGGATACGCTGCAGGACCGGATCGACTGGCCATTGAGGTGTACGGTACAAGCGCCGCACAGGCCCTTGCCACAGCCGTATTTCGTGCCGGTCAGCGTCAGCAGGTCGCGCAGGAACCACAGCAGCGGCATGTCCCCGTCACCGTCGAATTGTCTGCTTTCACCATTGATTGTCAGGTTGATCATAAAAGGCTCCAATCAGGGTTTACGAAATTTCAGGGTCATCCGGTTCGATTCACCGACCGCTTCCAGTTCGGCTTTCAGCTCCGGGTTGTCACGGCTGGTCGATAGGGATGGTGGCAGGCGCCAGACGATGTCCTGGTCGGTCGGCTGATCCTTGGGGTTCTGGTTGATATCACTCTCGGCGACGAATTCAAAGCCGGCCTTTTCCATCGCCGATATCACAAAGGCCTTCTTCAGGTAACCCCTGGAGCCATCGGCCCAATCGTCGGGCATGTCATCCCGGGCTTCGTGCTGCACCACGCCCACGATACCGCCGGATTTCAATACGTTAAAAGCGTCCTGTAACGCCGCCGTGAGAAAACCGCCCTGGCTTTCGAATCGCGCCAGGTTGTGCAAGGCACGGATAAACAGCACGACATCTGCTGTTCCGTTCATGTTTGCTGGCATCGAGCCGAACACAAAAGCACTGATGTGCGCGCCATCTTCGCCGCTCCACTCCACCGCATCAACAGTGAAATCAGTCACCCAATTCTTTTTCTTTTCGAGTTGTTCCTCGCTGAAAAACCCGAACAGAGGGTACATGTCCTGCGAATAATCCGCGCCGACCAGTTTACCCTCGCTGCCCAGGTAAGGGGCCAGGACCTTGGTGTACCAACCGCCGCCAGGCAGGGCTTCGACCACGGTCATTCCGGGGGCTACGCCAAAGAACTCAAGTGTCTGCCGGGGATGTCGCCAGGCATCACGCGCCTGCATATCAGCGGGCCGCGCAGCCAGCACAGATTCCAGCTTTTCGGTATCCGGAGCGCCGGCTTCAGCGCTGCCGCTCAAGAGTGTGAACAGAACCATGGAAGCAAAGATCATTCTGGGCATTGGAGCACCTTCCACGTGGCCGTGGCATCATCAAGGGGCACCCATTATAGAGATTAACGGACCTGGCTTTCCATCAGGATCAGCATCATCAGCAATTCGGTGTTCCTCATATTCGCCTGATCCTCGTAGCGGTCACCGGTTTGCCGGTTCATGATTTCTGCCGATTCAACGCGGCGCTTGATCAGGTCCGGGTCCACATCGTCATCAAACATGCGCTGATAGGCATCCAGCCGGCCGCCCAGGTCCAGGATGGCCTGGTTGGTGATTTCGGCCAGCTCTTGCTGAAAGATGTTGTACTCCATCATGTTGCGTAAGTAGACAGTCTGGCCGCGAAACGCCTGCAGCTGTTGCTCGGAATCCGGGGCATCGATGCTGTCCGAATATTCGATGCTGTCAGCGATCGCCGTGCGAATGATAATGGCGTCGGCGGCAATCTCGTTGACATCGACCATGCTGATCAGGATTGGATTGGCCTGGACGATCTGCGTCATCCTGGCCTGGATTTCTGCGCTGTGTTCGCGGGCATAACGGAACATCTGGGCCGCGTTGGCCAGCAACACATCCTGGTCGACAATGCGCACCAGGGGCGTGGAAAAATCGTCCAGTGCCAGGTTGGACCGGCCGGGCTGCAGAATTTCCGGATGATTCGCGACCAGCGGTTGCAGCATGTCGGTCAGGGCCGGATCGACACCGCCCGAAACCAGCATCAACAGGCTTAACTGGCGGTACTGCTCACCCGGCGTCAGCCCATCGATGGATTCCATCTGGAAAGACGCCATCGCGGATGGCAGCCCCCCAGCAAGGATCAGCAGTAAAGCAAATACGATGTGTCTCAACCTGCTGTTCATGAGCTGTCCAGAATCAGAATGTCAGGCGGGTCAATTGTTCCGCCGCCCCACTTCCGACATCTTTTCCGGCCCTGAATTCCCTGATCCGCGGACGCGCGCCTGGCTCCTCTACCTGGACGACACCATTCGGCAGGCCCCTGTCAAAACCGCCCTCGAAATAGAACGCGCCGGTTTGACGGGCGTATCGGGCGATCATGCCACCCGTTCCGGAAGGCATACCACTGGCCGCCGTGCCCAGGTATTCAACCGAATTTCCGGCCCCATCCATGATCACGCCATAACCTCGCTCATGGGCCAGCCCGCCACGGCAGGAGCCATACCAGCGGCCAGTGACAGTAAACGCCGGGTGGTTGAAGGTGCAATTGTCGTCGTAACGGGTTTCAAGCGAACGCACACGAGCCTGGTACAAGGTAAGCGTTTTGTTCCTGAACTCGGCAAAGCCCATCGCGGAAATGCGCTCCTTGGATTCCAGCCACTCCATCTGCACCGAGATTTGCCGCTCCAGGGCCGGTGCGATCAGGGCCAGGAAATTTTCGGACATCTGGGCCGATTCCGCGCGGGTTTCCAACGTCGAACTCATCGCCCACAATGAGCCCAGTACCAGCAAACCGCTGAAGCTCTGAATGGCAATACCACCGATGGCGCCCGACGCAGTGGCCGCGTAGATCGAACCGATCAGGGCCAGTGCTGCGACCGCGGTGGTCACGTTCGCCTTGCGCGCGGCGCTGCGGCGATTCTCCAGCAGGGTATATTCACCTTCGATCATCTGGCGCATCTTGCCGCCGTAGTCTCCCAGGTAGGTGCCATCGTAAATACTGACGGACTGGGCGGCGATGAATTTGCGTTCCGCTTCAATCAATGCTTCGGCCAGTTGCAGCCTGGAACGCACGTCCTCCCCGCCGGACCGCGCCAGGAAAGCGACCGCCAGTTCGGGATCGAAGCGCGCCAGCGCGTTCTGGCGGGCGAAAAAAGTCGCTTTGTCGTGGTCGACTTCGCTGAGCGTATGCTTGACCCTCTGGGCCGCCCCCTTGACAAAGCTCTCAGCGAAAGGATCCCTGCTGAAATCTTCGGTCAGGTTGGTCAGCAGCATGCCATCCATCTGGATTTTCTCGACCGGGTACTGTTCCACGGACAACACTTCAAGACGGGATTCCCCGACGTTCTTCATCGGCAGGTTTTTCTGCGGCACCGCGCGCCGGTTCAGAAAACGGATAAAATCCAGCGGTCGCTGGTAATTGGCCGGCTTGCCCTGCAGCTTGCGCTCCATCTCGCTGTTGGCCTGTTGCTCCGACAACCCCCATGCCGTCTGCAGCAACGGCGAACTGGCCAGCAGCAAGCCATTGGTCGGCGGCTGCATCCAGCGGTCGCCGTGAACGACAAAAATCGGTGTCACCAGGTCACCGAAAGTCACCGGCGGCGACTTCATCAACTCGGTAGTGTCCGGGTAGGAGTACACGTTGAAATCCACCGTCACGACACTGGGTATCTGCTCAGTCGCCAGGATCGGCCGGCTGTGCAGACCCTGGTCCCTGTCCCAGAGAATGATGTGTGGCGACAGCAGCACCGTCATCTCCGGAAGTTCTTTTTGCAATTCCCGGTAGAGCGACATGACGTAGTAGTTCGACTTCGCAAGAATCGACTGGGCAATGCGCGTGGTGACTTTCTTGGTGCGATTTTCAGGCGGCACTTCGCCGCCAATTGCATTCAGCGAGAAGGCGTGAAAATAGGAGGCCTCGGCATCTGCATGGATGATGGCCGGGTAACGAATCACCACCAGGGCATCGGCCCGGGACATGCTGTAATCGATGACATCAACCGGTTTGTAATCCTGGTAGACCGACGACTTCGAACCACGCGCGGTGCCGGCACAGCCATGCAGCAGCACCGTTACCATGAGCAGTAGAATCAGCGTCGTGAGCCGGAAAATGTTCTTCACTTGCGCTTTGTCCCCGTCAAAACTGAACCGACTGTAACTGGTCGGCATCTGCGGAACCACCCTCGTTGCCCACGCGGAACATCCGGACTCGCGGTTTCCTGCCCGGTTGTTCGACCAGCACCACGCCATCGGGCAGACCCTTGCTGAAGTTACCTTCGTAGTAGGTAGCGCCGATTTCAGCGGCAGAGCGGTAGATCATGGCGCCCGACCCGCTGGCCAGGCCGGCTTCCGCCGAGCCGACATACTCGACCACGTGGCCCTGGTCATCCAGGATCAAGCCGTAGCCGTCGGAAATTCCCTGTCCGTTGCGACACAGGCCAAACCAGCGGCCGGGTTGTTCGAGATCCGGATGCCGGAACTGGCAGGTCGGGTCGAAAGTGTGCTGGAAAGCGGAGCGGACACTCGACTGGTACAGGGACAGCGTCTTGTCGCGAAATTCTCCGAAGTCTCTCGCCGTGATGTTCTCCCTGGATTCCAGCCATTCTATTTGCACTGAAACCTGGCGATTGATCGCCGGCGCCATCTGCACCAGGAAATTCTCCCCCACGGTTTTGGACTCGGCATACTTGCTGAACGCTGAATTCATCGCCCACAGGGAAGTCATCATGGCCACGTTGGACATGGTCCGGGAATGCAGGAAATTGTTACTGTTGCCATTACTGCCGGCATACACAGCCCCTGCCATCGCCACGACCGCCATTGCCGTGCTGAAGTTCTGTGCGCGGGCGAGTTCCCGCCGGTCTTCCAGCAGGCGGTATTCGGCCGAAATCATCTGCCGCATCTGGTCGCCATAGACACCTTCATAGGCCCCCTGGTACAGGCTTTCTGACTGGGCAGACAGGAATTTCCGCTCGGCCGCTATCAGGGCTTCGCCCATCTGCAGCCGGGCCCTGAGATCCTCGCTGCGTGAGCGGGACAAAAACGCCTCGCCCAAAGCCGGGTCGAAGCGGGACAGCGCTATCTGGCGGGCAAAGAAGGTGGCCCGGTCGTGGTCCACGCTGTTCAGCGCGTTGACTACCCGTGTCGCCGCGCCCTTGACGAAATCATCGGCGAAGGGATCGACTGAAGAGTCGCGGGTCAGGACTGCAACGACGTCACCGTCCATGCGAATCTTTTCGAGCGGATGGACTTCAACAGCAGCCACCTCGCGGCGCGATTGGCCGGCGCTTTTCAAGGGCACATCCGCCACGCTCTCGTTGCCGTGGTGCAGGAAAGAAACGAAATCCAGCGGCCGGCGGAACTCGAAGATCGTATCGTCCAGCCGCGCCGCCGCCTGTTTGTCCGCCTGGCGCACCGACTGGTTCCACGCCGCGCCCAGCAGCGGCTGGCTGGACAGCAACAGGCCATGGGTTGGCGGGCGCAGCCAGCGGTTCGAATGCACGACGAACAGCGGCGTCACGATATCACCGAAAGTCAGCGGCTCGGAATCCATCATTTTGCGCGGATCCGGGAAGCTGTAAATGTTGAAATCGATCGTCACCACGCTGGGGACTTGTTCAGAAGCCAGCAAGGGCAGGCTGGTCAGCTTATCCTCGTCATCCAGCGTGATGATGTGCGGTGACAGCAGCACGGACTGGGACGGCAGCTTGTCCCTGAATTCGCGGTACAGGGACATCGCGTAATAATTGGACTTGGTGATGATCGACTGGGCCACCCGGTCGGTGTCCTGGCGGGTCCTGCTATCCAGTTCCAGTTTGCCGCCGATCGCGTGCTGCTCGAAAGACCGGTAATAGGCCGGCATGGCATCATCGGAAACCACCGCCGGGTAGCGAATCACCACCATCGCATCCGCCTGGGACCTGCTGACGTCCTTTACCGTTGCCGCCTCGTCCGGCTGGTACACCGACGACTTGATGCCACGGGCAGTACCCGCGCATCCGGACAACAAGAGGCCCAGGATCAGTAAGGAAATCGCAGCGCGAATTGTGGACATTAGCCCCATTCGGTCTCTCTGATAACAATCGAAGCTGCATATATTACAGTGTCTCGACGCCAAAAATGAACGTTAGCCGCTAATATCGCCGACAGTGGGTGTCACTGGCCTGATCATGGATATATCATGTCAGGCATGTCGAAGCCTAAATGCGTCATCGTTGGGGCCAGTCACGCCGGCACACAGCTTGCCCTTAGCCTGCGGCAGGGCGGCTGGGAAGGCCGCATCCTGCTGCTGGGCGATGAACCCGTCGATCCATACCAACGGCCCCCGCTTTCCAAGGGGATCCTTTCCGGCGAAAAATCGGCTGAACAGATACCGATCCGGCCGGCCGCCGTGATCGAAAACGCTGGTATTGAACTGAAGTTGGGCCACCGGGTGGAGTCTATCGACCGTGAGCGCAAAGTGTTGCGACTGGCCAGCGGCGAGACCGAAAGCTACCACAAACTGGCCCTGACGCTGGGCGCCTATCCCAGTACCATCACGCTGAGGGGATCGGATAAATCCGGCGTCCACTACCTGCGCAAACTGGCCGATGTGGACCAGATAAAGCCCTTCATGGGTATCGGCAAAAGCGCCGTTATCGTGGGCGGCGGCTACATTGGTCTCGAGGCCGGCGCCATTCTGCGCCAGACGGGCATGTCGGTCACCGTGCTGGAAGCCCTGCCGCGCGTGCTGCAGCGCGTGACCGCGCCGGTCGTATCCGAATTTTACGAGCGACTGCACCGCGAAGAAGGGGTTGAAATCTTCACCGGCGCCCTGGTGACCTCAATCGAAGGGGAAAACCACGTCGAGCGGGTGCATTGTGCCGATGGTTCAGAACTCGACGCCGACCTGGTGATCATTGCGGTGGGCGTTCTGCCGCATACCCGGCTCGCTGCCCAGGCCGGTCTGGACGTGGAGGACGGCATCCTGGTCGATGAGTTCGCCCACACCAGTGACCCCGACATTGTGGCAGCCGGAGATTGCACCCGGCATTTCAATCCGATTTACCAGCGCAGGGTTCGGCTTGAGTCCGTGCAGAATGCAATGGACCAGGCAAAAACAGCAGCGGCAACGCTCAACGGCGACCCGAAGCCCTACCATGCCCTGCCCTGGTTCTGGTCCGACCAGTTTGATGTGAAATTGCAGATCGCCGGATTGTCGCAGGGCTACGACAACATCGTCCTGCGGGGCGACCCGGAAAGCGGCCGCAGTTTCGCCGTGTTCTATTTCCAGGGCAACCGCCTGCTGGCCGTGGACGCGATCAACCGCCCGGGCGAGTTCATGCTGGGCAAAAAGCTGATTCTGGCTGAAGCGGCCGTGGACAAGTCCAGGCTGGCCGACGAAAGCTTCCCGGTGAAAGACCTGCTCGGAGCATGAATCATGGAACAGCGGACCAAAGTTGACCTGAAAGCCCCCTACCTGATCCTGATCGGGGAAGAAGACGACCCCACTTATGCCAAGACCGGCTTTGGCATCGTCCAGTGGCGGCCGGACATAGTGGCCGGGCAGTTGCGCTTTCCGGGCTGTACGGTGGACCTTGGCGTACCGGACATGACGGTGAAAGAAGCGGCCCGCCAGGGTGTAGGCAGCCTGGTGATCGGCGTGGCGCCGGTCGGCGGCGCAGTGCCACAGCAATGGTGGGACTTGATGGAGGAAGCAGCCTGGGCGGGGCTCGACGTGGTCTGCGGACTGCATCTCAAACTGGCTGAGCACCCCGCAATCGTCGCGGCCGCCGGGAAGTCCGGCGCCCGGTTGATCGATGTGCGGGTGCCGCCCCCGGGGCTGCCTGTAGGCACCGGCATCAAGCGCCGCGGCAAACGCGTGCTGATGGTCGGCAGCGACTGCGCCATCGGCAAAAAATACTCCGCGCTGGCGCTGGACCAGGCGATGCGTGAGGTTGGCATGAATTCCACCTTCCGCGCCACCGGCCAGACCGGCATCATGATTGCCGGCGAAGGCATACCCATCGACGCCGTGGTGGCGGACTTCGTGTCCGGCGCCGCCGAAGTGCTGAGCCCCGACAACGACGACGACCACTGGGACGTGATCGAGGGCCAGGGCTCATTGTTCCACCCCGGTTATTCGGCCGTGAGCCTGGGCCTGCTGCACGGCTCGCAGCCGGACGCCTTCGTGGTCTGCCATGATGCAACCCGCACGACTGTATCCGGCTGGGAGCACTATGGCCTGCCATCGATCGAAGAATGCATAGAAACCCACGTACAGATGGGCCGCAGAACCAATCCCGAGATCCGCTGCGTGGGTATCAGCGTCAATACATCGGCGCTGTCAAAAGAAGAAAGAACAACCTACCTTGCGGAATTATCTGCCAGAACCGGTCTGCCCTGCGTGGACCCGCTGATCGACGGCTGTGGCGAGATTGTCCGCTACATCCGGCAACACATTGCAGAGGAATCAACAGAGTCATGAAAGCACTGGTCAAACGCGAAGCCCGCAAAGGCATCTGGATGGAAGACGTGCCGGAACCCGAAGTCGGCATGAACGACGTCCTGATCAAGGTCCTGAAAACCGCGATCTGCGGCACCGACCTGCACATCTACCTGTGGAATGAGTGGGCGGCCAAGACCATCCCGGTGCCGATGGTGATCGGCCACGAATTCGTCGGAGAAATCGTGGAAGTGGGAGACAACGTCAACGACTTTCACCCGGGACAGATCGTCTCCGGCGAAGGCCACGTGGTCTGTGGCCGCTGCCGCAACTGCATGGCCGGCAGACGACACCTTTGCGCCCACACCTCGGGTATCGGGGTCAACCGGCCGGGCGCGTTCGCCGAGTACATCTCCCTGCCGATGTCGAACGTTTGGGAACACCGCAAGGGCATCGACCTGGATATCGCCTCGATCTTTGACCCCTACGGCAACGCCGTCCACACTGCCCTGCAGTTCGACCTGCTGGGCGAAGACGTGCTGATCACCGGCGCCGGCCCGATCGGCTGTATTGCGGCGGCGGTCTGCCAGCACGCAGGCGCACGTCACGTGGTCATCACCGACATCAGCGACTACCGCCTGGGGCTGGCCGAAGCGCTGGGCGCCTCGCGCACCGTCAACATCACCCGGGAATCGCTGGAGGACGTGCAGAAAGAACTGCACATGACCGAAGGCTTCGACGTGGCGCTGGAAATGTCCGGCGCGCCGTCCGCCTTCCAGAATATCCTCGACAACCTCTGCCACGGCGGCAGGATCGCAGTGCTGGGCATC
>JAOUCS010000189.1 GCA_029859645.1 Lysobacterales bacterium
AACACCATTGAATACGCCTGTGGAGTTGTGGGGCGTCAATGTTCGTCAGGATGGCCGCAAGCAACTCAGCCGCGGTGAAATGCGGGTGAATGGCGAGGTGACCGCCAGTGCCGAGGGTTTGTTTATATGCTCAGCGGAACTGCCTGAGAAGGCTCCAGTGACGCCCGACTAGCTTTTGCGCAGCGCCACAGCCGCCAGTATGGCTATGCTGAATTCAAATCCCATGGCGCCCCAGGTATAGACGCTCACGGCGTCAGTACCGGTGAACGTGGAGTAGAGTCTGCCCAGGGCCAGCAAGCCAATGCAACACACCAGCAGCAGTAACGCGGCACGAGAATAGGCCGGCTTTACCGCGCCTATCAGGCAGAACAACCCGAAGCCCGTCTGCAGTCCGCCATACATGGCACCCATTTCCGCGAAGGCATCCCCATTACTCATCACCAGCCCGGCATAGCCGGCAGGTAAACTCGGGTAAAAGAAACAGGCCAGCCCGTAGCTGATAAAGGTGATAGCAGATATCCAGAGAACGATTTTGCCTAGCACGGGGTAAGTCTCCTCGGTCGTGGGCGGGTTTTGAGAAGCTTAACATAGTGCCCGCAACCGGCCAGTACTGGCCGCGGGCCCCTGTTCTTGACAGCGCGCACCACTATCACTAAAATGCCCCCCACTTGATCGATCTTCCCGGGTTAAAAATCCATATTGATCAATGAGTTAGCACTAGTTCCTGGGGCTATAGCTCAGCTGGGAGAGCGCAACACTGGCAGTGTTGAGGTCAGCGGTTCGATCCCGCTTAGCTCCACCATATAAAGTCTGTTAAATCAGGCACTTAAAAGGTCATCTTCGGGTGGCTTTTTCTGTATCTGGGTGGTCAGAATGCCAGTGGGATGCTAATGGGAGACTTTCAGGGGGTAGTTGAATCACTTTATTCTGGGCAAACAAAAGCCCCAGGACGGGGCGATTTAACATAAACATTATTTGTAATAATGTCATTACCAAGGGAAACTGGCGGACTAATTACCAGGCGACTTTGTCGTAGCACCGTATCAGCCAATGGCTTTGCCGGCAACTGGCTGAGCGGCCTTAGATGACAGTGGACAGCGCTTCCTTCTTCTGCAATCGCAGTGCGCAGGTTTGCATGTTTTCTCGCAACCACACGTATCTAACGCCGCTAGCGCTGAGCTTGATCTGGTAGTGCTTTTTCAGTTGGTTTGAGACTTGTACCTGGCCGAGATGGGGGTTATCCAGTGAGAACTCGATAACAGTGGTCGCCACTTCCTGGTCGGTGCGATTCTTGTGAATGTGGTCGGCACGAACTTGTCGTTTCAGGGCCTGCACGCCCCCTTCCCTGATTAGTTTTCGGTGCCTGTAAATAGTGTCGCGAGAGACACCGCTGAGGCGGGCAGCCTCACTTACATTATTGAGCTTCTCGGCCAACTCCAGCACCTCCAATTTCTTCTGAATGTCCAGGTCATACATGGAAGGCTTAGTTGGCTCAATGACTTCAGAGACCTCCAGATGGCGGCCGGCAAAGTAAGCCTCAAAGCTGCCTCCCTGGCCCGTACGGATTTCTATTTTCTGTTTTGCGATGGAGTGCTTAAGAGGCGACTCAATAAGGTAGAACTTGTTGCCATAGCTAAAGGTATGGTCACTGCGTATTTTTCGGTAGTCTTTTGCGACACAGACCTCGTCAAGGTCTATATGAACGGGAACCGGAGCAAATTCAGAGTCTTCATTTCGCGACATGACCTCTATTTGGTTACGCCAGAATGAGGGAATAAAGACATCTTGAAGGTAGCGATTGGCACTATCCATATCTTGAATGTTGTTGAGTCTGAGTTCGGGAACGAGTCTGTCCTGGAAGGTGTCAAACGAGCGCTCGATTCGGCCTTTACCCTGCGGCGAATTCGCAAATATGATCTCTATACCAAGCTCGCTACAAGCGCGTTGCACCTGAGAGAAGTTACACCGTTTGGGTCCACCGAATATTCCCGCCTTATCCACATAGAGTGCCTTGAATACGCCTTTTCGAGAGATGTAATCGCGTAGCACTTTCAGGCAGCCGATCGTAGTCTCTGACTTAAAAAATTCCGCGTGTATTTCACTGGTTGCGTCATCAATAATCGCAATAAGGCAGGATTTTTTATCACCAAACCAGCGATGCGGGCTGCCATCCATCTGAAGTAACAAGCCGGGAGATTCCATGCGTTCACGTCGCTTCCTGGCCTGTGAACGTCTTCGCTTTGCGCGTTTCACATGATGGATTTCATGGGCCCAGCTTCTCAGAGTTTCTCGCCTTACCTGGATACCTTCATTGTCCTGCAGCAATTCCCTGAGATGAGTCAGATTGACATCAAAATACTTCTCCTTGATCAGGTTCTGCACCGCCAGTTTTAGGGAGTCACAGGTTTTGTTTGCAGGAGATTTCCCTGTGTTCTGGTGTACGACAAATTGAATGCCAACTTTTCGATATTTCTTGAGATAGCGTTCAATGGTTCTGCGGGATTTATTGAGCAATTTCGCGGCATTGACGATATCAATCTTGCCTTCTGCAACCTTGGAGATCACATCGACGGTGAGTTGTGCTTTGGAATCCATCTTAATCATCCTCTGCGACTCCTGAACTCCGAATAGGAGGTCAGAAAACCACTGATCAAATAGATCCGTCAATTTCCCTTGGTAGTTAATTGCGACAAAATCGCTTGGTACTTAGAGTACGACAGAGTCGCTCGGTGTTAACAACATTATTTGTAATAACCCAGACTTGATCTGACAGTCAGTGTCAGAATGGTACGTCCCTTTTCGCCTATCCTGAGACGTTTGGTCCACACTGGAAGTGACGTCTGTTATCCTGCTCACATAGCATCAGGCATAAAATGAGATAATAAGCGGCTACTGGTAACTACCGCTTTGCCCTGCGATCAATGCGGCCCATAGTCGGGCACATTATTTTAGGAAAGTTGAAGGAGATCTCAGTGAAACCTAAGTTTATTTTTTTTGTCCCCACCTTATTCCTATACCTGGGATTCATCGGGAGTACAGCCTTTGCAGCGACCGAGCACGGTCTCGCTTCCTACTATGCTGATAGTCTGGACGGCAATAAAACAGCGAGTGGCGAATCCTATGACAGAAAAGCTATGACTGCTGCCCACAGAACTCTGGATTTTGGAACCTTGGTGATTGTTACTTATCCAAAAACAGGTAAGTCAGTTGAAGTACGGATAAACGATCGCGGCCCTCACGTTAAAGATCGGATCATTGACTTATCAGGTGCAGCTGCTGAAGAACTTGGACTCAAGGAAAACGGTGTCGGTGAAGTCAGTATCGAGATCCCCGATTAGTTACCTTATCTGAGGCGATACCGTCAGGCGCTTGTGGATCGTTCAATGGCGGTGAAAGCGTGAACGGCGGCTTTCGCCTACTTTGCGACATTTCGACCAAACTAGAGCGATGACCGCTTTCGACGCGAAGGAGACATACCTGGAACGGTGAGATATCCTGAGTTCAATCATGATAATTGGATGAGCAGTATGAATTGGGATGTAATCTCCGCCGTTAGTGAGGTCGTTGCTGCTATAGCGGTCATCGTTTCTGTCATATATCTCGCCACTCAAATCAAGCACCAGACCGCAGAGTCAAAACTGGCTGCGACGAGAGATCTATCTGCAAAGCGAGTGGATATGATGAAAGGCATACTAGTGAACGAAGCTGTGACGGAAATTTATCTACGTGCTATTCGCGACTATGAATCATTGCAAGGCGCAGCCCGAATGAGAGCCAGCATGCTATTTCATATCATGGCAAGAAACTCCGAGCAGGAGTTCATCCATATGGGTACTGGACATGCCGACGACCCATATCTAGAGTCGGTGGATCGCGTACTATCCAAGGCAATGCTTTCTCCAGGGTTTCGGCAGTGGTGGAGCACCACCGGGGACGGATTCAATAGTGCGTTTCAGGCTCATGTAAACGCGCTTATGGCTTCGACTGACGAAGTTCCTGTAAGCAGTGCGTTCCACCTATCAAATCATGATGCCGCATGATGTTGAGTTTGACGCTTTACGAGTTCCTAGCGGCGGGTGTCGTCGTCAAGCGGTGGTTATGCAGCATCATGCCCCTTCATCGCACAAAGCGGACAAGATTCAGCTAAAAATAGCCCGCCAATCTAGTCGCTGAAGAGGTGAAAGCGGCCGCTTCACGCCTAATAGCGGGCATCGGGGTATGCTTGTTGAATGCTTAAAAATAAGGATGAAAAATGAGCGAAGCCGAATTAGTACAGCACTTTTGGAGTTCAATAGAAAATGGTTTAAACGCTTTAATGATGTATATATCCGTGTTCACAGGGTATCTCATAATGGCCTACTTGATTGGAGCACGACTAACTACGGTTCAAAGTCTAATTGCTACGGGCGCTTTCATGGTGTTCAGTGGGTTCTGTATTTGGGGAAGTATCGTATTTTTTAATTCCAGTTATGTTGCCGCTCTTGAACTCTATGATACTCGACCTGAGTTGCTTCCCCTTGATCTTAATCCAGCTATTGTTTCGAGTACGCTACTAATAATCGGTGTCATTGGCGCGTTGAAGTTCATGTGGGATGTCAGACACCCTAAGAAAGAATGACCGCTGTGAGGTGCGAATTC
>JAOUCS010000190.1 GCA_029859645.1 Lysobacterales bacterium
TTCGAGCAATGTGGCCACCAGTTTAAGGCTGTCACGCGGCGGCACTTTCAACCAGCGCGTGATCGCCAGCAGTCCGCCCGGTTCAAGCCGCTCCAGGTATGTTTGCATCGCCTCTACGGTATACAGATAGCTTTCGTTAAGGGATTGCACACCGGAACCTGAAACCGCGAATGAATCCAGCAGGCCGACCTGGATCAGATCGTAGACCTCACCGCTGCGCGTCACGAATCCACGCGCCTCGGAAACATGAATCCTGACCCGCTCATCTTGGTAAAGCCGACCTGAGTAAGCCGCGTAACGGTCACGTAGCAGTTCGATCATTTGCGGGTTCAATTCCACCGCGTCTACCTGGTCAGCACCGTGGTGCAGCGCCAGCAATACATCGCCTCCGGCGCCGGCGCCAAGGATCAATACTTTCGGCTGCTCAAGCAGGCGGTACGGTAGCGCGGGGGGGATATCTTCCAGCCAGCCCAGTTGTTCAGGAGCACTCTCTACGCGTGTGATCGTGCTGATGCTGTCACCATCCGTGAAAACCGCCAGCTGATCAGGGGGCGCATGGCTGCTGCGCATGCTCAGGCCTGGCACATGACGGAACGGCACTACCGGGCTCTCGACCACGGTCAGTTGTCCCAGCGGACTCGATGACTCGGCCACTACCCGGGCCCCGGTTACCTGCAGTGCCTGGTTCAATCCTTTGAACTCCGAGATTCGCAATTCAATGCGATCTGCCGGGAACAACAGCACCAATACCAGCAGCCAGGCCACCTGGCCAGCGCCAATCACCCATCCGGCAGGCGGCCGCAATTTGCGCGACATCATGAATCCAGCCGAAGCAATCAACGCCGTTGCCGACAGCAGGATCAGCGCCTGCTGGGGCTGCAGAACAAACAGGCTGGCGATCACCACAAGCGCTCCAAAACCGGCCCCCACCAGGTCTGCAAAATAGATGTTGCCCACCTGTTGATTGCGACAGGTGAACGCAAGGCCAATACAGGAAGCCGCAAAACCGAACGGCAGCACAAATACCAGGTACAGGAGTCCGAGCCAGACGAACTGACGCGGGTTCCAGACAATCTCCAGCGCATTGAAAGGCAGATTCTGTCCCAGCAGGAAACAGGTGACCATCGTGATGCTGAACAGCAACGCACTGGCAGAAAATGCCAGTTCGAAACGTGGCTCGAGCCAGCGCCGCGCCAGGGCGATTACGGTGCCGCTGACACCATAACCCAGCAGCGCCAGGCTGATGATCATCCAGGCAAAATGATGCCACTGGACGATTGACAGCAGTCGTACCAGCAATATTTCGTAAGCAATCGCTGAGGCAGAGACCAGGAAAACAGGCGTAAGCAGAAAATGCACTGACCAGCCCCTGTGCCGCTTCAGTGCTGCCCGGTAAGCGGGACGAAGCGCACGGCGGTTATCTGTCGGGTAACGATTTCCCCATCAATGGCTTTTTCAATCAATAGCAGATACTGCAACATGAAACGGCCGCCAACCGGTATGATCATGCGCCCACCCGGTTTAAGCTGCTGGATTAACGGCGGCGGGACGTGGCTCGCCGCTGCTGTCACCACTATCGCGTCGAACGGTGCGTGCTCTTCCCAGCCGTAATAACCGTCTCCAAGACGGGTCTCGACGTTTTCATAACCCAACCGGTCCAGCCGTTCGGAGGCTGATTTGGCCAGCGGCTCTATGATTTCTATGCTGTAGACTTTTTTCACCAGTTTCGCCAGCACAGCCGCCTGGTAGCCGGAACCTGTTCCTATTTCCAGCACCACGTCACCTTCCTCCGGATTGACCAGGTCAGTCATCAGCGCAACGATATACGGTTGCGAGATGGTCTGGCCATGCCCGATCGGCAAGGGATGATTCGCATAGGCTTCATCCCTGGCATTGCGAGGAACGAATTCGTGCCTTCTGACTTCGTTCAGTGCTGACAGCACTTTTTCATCAAAAGACCGCTTGCCTGGAGGCGGATCGCGTTTACCCCATATCCGGACTTCTTCAATGAGGGCTGCACGTTCTTCTTTATAGCTCGCTGCATCTGCAGCAACCGGGGAAAACAGTAACAGGGCAATCAGCAGGGGGCTCAGGCTGCCAGGTCGCATGATTTGCCCTCCTCGAACAGCCATGAACCATAGCCGACCACCTGCTCCCTGCCCCCAGCGGTATCCCCTGAATTTCTCAGGTCGAGCGTCCTGGCGTTGAGGCCCCGGCGCCTGGCCACGATCAACAGGCCACTGACCGCCGCCGCGCCACAGGCGTCGGCATGACTGATGCGCGCGGATTCCAGCTGTTCAATAGCGTTGCAGGTAGCCCGGTCGCGCCGCCGGGCATCCGCATATCGCAGGTAATGGCTCAGATCGGAACTGACCACAAACAAGGTGCCGGTTTCATTCCAAAGCTCGTCGATCACATCGGCCACCGTTTCCGGCGCTGTGTCGCCCACCACCAGCGGAAACAAGGTGAATTCATCCAGTACCGTTTGCAGAAACGGAAGCTGAACCTCGAGACTGTGCTCCAGCCGATGCGCCTCGGTCGATAGGGCAACGGATGGAAGGTTCAGTGAAGCAATGAGCGCCTTCTCCAGCGGCACATCACCCAGTGGAGTCCGGAACACATCGGCAGGGCATGTAGCCAAACCGGACAGCGGTACCCGGTGGCAGGGACCCAGCAGGACAACCTTGCGGTAACGGTCTGCAAAGGGAATCAACCGCGCATACGCAGCTGCGGCTACCGGCCCCGAATAGACATACCCTGCGTGGGGCACGATCAGGGCCCTGGGGGCTGAACCGGCGGCCTGCCCATTGCTGAGCATTGACCTCACCGTTTCGCTCAGCTCGCCTGCATCAGCCGGATAAAACAGCCCGGCAACCGCCGCTTCACGTACCTGGGTCATGTCACTTTAAGTATAGTGCTGTTATGCTGGAAAGAGTGGCCAATCGCTGAAAGAATTTGATATGGCTCAACAAGTTGCAGCTGTCGAAGATACCGGCCGAATCGAAGGTGTAGCCGGCCGCTACTGGCATTCGCTGGAAGACGGGCGCCTGCAATGCGACCTCTGCCCCCGCTATTGCAAGCTACGCGAAGGCCAGCGCGGCCTGTGTTTTGTGCGTGGGCGTATGAATGACCAGATCCTGCTGACCACTTACGGCCGCTCCAGCGGATTCTGCATCGACCCGATCGAAAAAAAGCCACTCAATCATTTCCTGCCCGGCACGCCGGTGTTGTCGTTCGGCACTGCCGGCTGCAACCTGGCCTGCAAGTTCTGCCAGAACTGGGATATTTCGAAATCCCGCGAATTCGACCGGCTGCAGGATCGCGCCTCGCCCGAGGCGATCGCCGAGGCTGCCGCTGCCACGGGCTGCCGCAGCGTGGCCTTCACTTATAACGACCCGGTCATCTTCCTGGAATACGCCGTGGACACGGCCCGTGCCTGCCGGCAACGGGGCATCAAAACGGTGGCGGTGACCGCCGGCTACGTATGTCCCGAACCACGCCGCGAATTTTTTGAATTCATGGATGCCGCCAACATCGATCTGAAATCATTTTCCGATAGTTTCTACTACGAACTGTGTGGCGGCCACCTGCAGCCGGTGCTGGATACCCTGCTTTACCTGAAACACGAGACCAATACCTGGTTTGAGCTGACAGACTTGCTGATTTCCGGTGAAAACGATTCAGACGGCGAAATCCGGCACATGACCCAGTGGATAGTGGACAACCTGGGCCCGGGCGTTCCGCTGCATTTCACGGCCTTTCACCCGGACTGGAAGATGCGCGACAAGCCGCCGACACCGAAGGCCACGTTGAACCGCTGCCGCGAAATCGCGCTGAACAACGGATTGCAGCACGTCTACACAGGCAACGTACATGACCTGCATGGATCGAGTACCTACTGCCAAAGCTGCGGAGCAATGCTGATAGGACGCGACTGGTACGAGCTCTCCACCTGGTCAGTACTCATCCGGGACGAGCAGGCAGTCTGTGGCCATTGTGGAACGCCACTGGCTGGCGTATTCGAGGATCGGCCGGGTAGCTGGGGCGCCCGGAGGAAAGCGATTCGCATCCCGGGCGTTTGAGTCGATACGCCGAGTCAGTTGCCCTCGAACCCTTGCCGTAAGATTATCTCGCCCAGGGGCACAGGCACGCCCTCACAGGCGAGGGGGTAACTCGCGTCAGCTTCATCGACATCGTTCATCGAGAGTTCAAGAGTCGCGGAGAGAATACCGGTGACCTGCGGCGCGCACTGGACGATGATATCCGCCGAAGAGGCCGCACTGATCGCGGCAGGACAGGCCTCAATGCCAAAAGAACTACTGTCAGCACCGCTGATGCTGCAGTCGAGCGACAGGGCGGCATCACCGATGTTCTCAACCAGGACATACTGCTGACCGCTCCCGCCGCCGATCTCATGCGCGCCAAACTGAAGTGATGTGTCCGGCGCCGGTGTGGACTGGAACTCCGGTTCGGGTGCTTGTGCCACGTACGGCAGAATGCAGCCAGCCACCAGTTCATCCGCCAGGTTGTTCTCAATCAGCGCCTGGACGGTGGGATGGAACTCAGAATTGCTGGTGCCACAACCGGCGCCGTTGTTGCCGCCCACG
>JAOUCS010000080.1 GCA_029859645.1 Lysobacterales bacterium
TGCAGGAAATCCGCCCGAATAGTTGAGAGAATATTACTTCCGCATTCCGGTTTGATAGTGCAGACCCGCAAAAAATAAAAGCCCCGACACTAAGGACGGGGCTATCAGTTTGCTAATTTTAGTACTGTTTTATGTACAGTTCATTTTATAGCTTTAACTTATTGTTTTTATTATTGTATTGGCTGGGGGAGAGGGATTCGAACCCCCGCTGGCGGAGTCAGAGTCCGCAGTCCTACCACTAGACGATCCCCCAAAAGGGTCCATCACGCTTCTCATGAAGCTTTGTTGTTGATTTTTCGCTTCCCTGCTCCCGGCTTTGCCGGAAGGCGGCTGCGCTAAAAATCAACGGTCCTCTGACATCTGAGAGGAAAGTAAAAAATTAACGCTTGCTGTACTGCGTGGCCTTGCGTGCTTTGTGGAGACCGACTTTCTTGCGCTCCACTTCACGGGCGTCGCGGGTTACATAACCTGCTTTACGCAGAGGCTTGCGCAATTCTTCATCATATTCCATCAAGGCGCGGGTCACGCCCAGGCGAATCGCCCCGGCCTGCCCTGAAATGCCACCGCCACTGACGGTCGCTTTGATGTCAAAGTTTTCTGTCATTTCCACTTTCTCAAGTGGTTGCCGAACGATCATGCGGGCCGTTTCACGGCCGAAAAATTCGTCGATCGGACGATCATTGATAATAATCTGTCCTTTTCCTTTACTCATGAAGACGCGAGCCGTTGAAGACTTGCGACGTCCGGTTCCGTAATACTGTTCGGTTGCCATAGGGGTATCCGTTTCTGTCAGGCTCAGATATCGAGCGCTTGGGGCTGTTGCGCGGCGTGCGGGTGCTCCGGACCTGCATAGACATGCAGTTTACGGAACATGGCGCGCCCCAGCGGATTCCTGGGCAACATGCCCTTGACCGCTGACTGGAGGACCCGCTCGGGGTGCTGCTCCAGTTGCTTTTCCAGGTTGATTGATTTCAGGTTGCCGATGTAGCCGGTGTGACGGTAGTAAATTTTGTCTTTCAGCTTGTTGCCGGTAACCCGGATTTTCTCAGCATTGATAACGATGATGTTATCGCCCGTATCCACGTGTGGCGTGAATTCAGGCTTATGCTTGCCGCGCAGACGGCTGGCGATTTCCGTGGCCAGTCTGCCCAGGGTCTTGTCTGTCGCATCTACCAGGCACCAATCGCGCTTTACGGTCTGCGGCTTTGCTACGTACGTTTTCATATCATTCTCTCAGAAAAAACCCACGAGCCAAAAGGCCGCAGGTGAAGAGCGAGAATTTTACTGGCTTCTGGGCCCGGGCGCAACCCTTGCCCGCTCAGATTTTCAAGCGGTCGACCGGTTTGCCATGCAACATATGGGATTCGATGATCTCGTCAACGTCAGACTCGTCGATGTAGGTATACCAGGTGCCCTCGGGATAAACCACGCAGACCGGGCCTTCTTCGCAACGGTCAAGGCAGCCAGCCTGGTTCACACGCACCCCGCCTGCCCCGGTAATCCCCAGTTCCCTGGCCTTTTTCTTGGCGTAACCCCGTAGCGCTGCTGAGCCGCACCGGTTGCAACTCGGGCGATCCGAGTCCGGTCCCCGGTCGTTGACGCAAAAGAAGATATGTCGTGTGTAATATCCCATAGAAGGCGCGCATTATACTAAAATATCTTTCATGGAAAGGAACTACTCGAAAATTGACCGGCTGATCGCTTCTGTCGACCAGGCACTCAGGATTTCAACCGGCGACGCCCCTGCTCCGTTCAGGGAAAACCCGGCCGGAGACATAGTCGCAAAGGAGCTCAGCGATGACGACCGTCGGCACGTTGCCGGCCTGATGCGAATCAACCACACTGGCGAAATATGTGCCCAGGCGCTGTATGCGGGACAAGCCGCGACCGCTCATGACGATGCCACCCGGGAGGCCATGCAATTGGCCGCCGACGAGGAAATTGACCACCTGTCCTGGTGCGAGGACCGTCTGAAAGAACTGGATAGCCATCCGAGCATCCTCAACCCGTTCTGGTACGCGGGTTCCTTCGCCATCGGTGCAGTAGCCGGTATTGCAGGCGATGACTGGAGCCTGGGGTTCGTCAAGGAGACCGAAAACCAGGTGGAAGCTCACCTGGAGGATCACCTGGAGCGCTTACCGGAGGGCGATGCCCGCAGCCAGGCGATCCTTGACCAGATGAAGGAAGATGAAGCCAAGCACGCCCGGATGGCCGAAGAGGCCGGAGCGCGCGAATTGCCACCGCCGATCCGCCGGGCAATGACGCTGACTGCAGAGCTGATGAAATCGCTGGCTTACCGGCTCTGATTCTGCTTGATTAAGGCGCGGAGCTCGTCCAGCGTGCTCGCCTCCCCGTCCACCTCGTCGCCGGCATTACGCCAAGCCAGGTCCCAGCCGTCCAGAGAGCTGTTCCCCGCTATTGGAAACTGCTCCTCGGCGAAATTAGCCAGGCCGTACAATCGCATGCTGGCCTGTTGAATTTCACCCGGCGCGCCCGCCGTGAACGTAAACGTCAGGTTAAATTTGCGCTCGGCGTCCTTTGGCGCTGATATTGATCCGGCAATTGACCACGGCGCCTGGAAGCCCCCGGCGGCGGAACCGGTATCCAGGTTGATGTGGTTGATTTCATCAAGAAGGTCTACTTCCCTGCTCTCAGTAATTTTTGCGGGCCCGCCCGGCTCGGACCGCTCCAGCAGGCGCAGCGCCAGCTGCATCATGAGTGCAGCCGCATCGAGTGACGCTGCTGCCTGGTCGCCGTACTTGCCGAAACCCCGGGTCAGCACTGCACTCCCTTCCACCAGGATGATGTCGCCGTAGACCGATTCATCCGGTACATCAAGCCAGGCATGCACCAGCAAGTCTCCGCAATCGCAGCGAAACAGCTCCCAGCGGGCATGGTAGCCCTGGCCGGGAAACTCGATTTCCAACTGAACGCTGGTGGGATCCGCCCAGCGCGTTTCGGGCAAAATTTCTGCCACCAGCAAGCCCGGCGCGAACAGCAAGGTCAACAGAACCAGTGACTGATTGAATTTATTCAATTTCAGCTTCCTCAAAAAACAGCTCACGTAAAACAGCACCCGGATCGGGTGCACGCATGAATGCTTCCCCCACCAGGAACGAATGAATCCCCGCAGCACGCATTCTTGCCACATCGTCAACCGTGTGGATGCCGCTCTCGGTAACCAGCGTCCGGGATTCGGTGACCAGCGGCTGCAACCGCTCCGTGGTTTCCAGGTCCGTCGTGAACGTACGCAGGTCGCGGTTATTGACACCGACCAGCCTTGCACCGGTGGTCAGCGCGTCTTCGACTTCTTTCTCATCATGCACTTCCACCAGCACATCCAGACCGGTTTCCCGCGCCACGCCGTCCAGTTCCTGCAACTGGTCGCGCGACAGTGCCGCCACGATCAACAGGACGCAGTCCGCGCCGAGCACGCGGGATTCGTATATTTGCCAGGCATCAACCATGAAATCCTTTCTCAGCACGGGCAGTGCACAGGCATTGCGCGCCTGCGCCAGGTAGTCGTCATCACCTTTGAAGTATTGCTCATCGGTCAGCACTGACAAACAGGCCGCGCCCGCCTGCTGGTAGCTCTGGGCAATCTCCGCGGGATTAAAATCCTCACGGATGATGCCCGCGCTGGGCGAAGCCTTTTTGACTTCCGCGATCACGGCAGTCCCTGCAGCGCTAAAGGTGATCACCCGGTCGGCGAAACCCCGCGCTTCCGGCTGGTCTGCAGCCATTGAACGAATGGTTGCCAAATCCCGCTGGCCACTCCGGTTTGCAAGCTCTTCCTGCTTGGTATCAAGGATGCGCTGCAAAATGGTGGGGATATCAGCCATTGCCCGGACTCAAAGGGAAACCGACAGGTCGACCAGCGCTTCAACGCAACTCCAGGGCTTACCCGATTCCAGCAATGCAGCAGCTTTTGTGACACCTTCTTCCAGGGTCGGGACCAGGCCGGCCACGTAAAGTGCGGCGCCTGCATTCAGGGCGATTACCTGGCGCGCGCGGCTGGCTGTATCGCCCGGCGCACCTGATAGGGCCGAACGGATCAAGGCCAGTGATTGATCCGAATTCGAGACCTCCAGACCTTGCAGTGATTCCCGTGCCAGGCCCAGGTCTTCCGGACTGAGGTCGTATTCCGTGATCACGCCATTGCGCGCTTCGGCCACGTGAGTTTCCGCAGCCGGGCTGATCTCGTCCAGGCCATCCTTCGAATGGACCACCATCACGTGCTCCGCACCCAGCCGGTTCAGCACTTCCGCCACCGGCCGGCACAGGCTCGCAGCATAGACGCCGATCAACAGCCGCTTGACGCCGGCCGGATTGGTCATTGGGCCGAGAATATTGAAGATCGTTCGCATGCCCAGTTCTTTGCGCGGGCCGATGGCATGACGCATGGCGCTGTGATGCGCCGGCGCAAACATGAAGCCGACACCTACCTGCTCGACACAGGCGGCTACCTGCTGCGGGGACAGACCCAGCATGACTCCGGCCGTTTCCAGCAAATCCGCGCTGCCTGAGCTCGATGAGACCGAACGATTGCCATGCTTCGCCACCTTTCCGCCGGCGGCGGCCACCACAAAACAGGCTGCAGTGGAGACATTAAACAGGTTTGCGCCATCGCCGCCGGTGCCGACGATGTCCACCATATGCTCTCCGGACACATCCACACCACTGGCCAGTTCCCGCATCACCATCACGGCACCGGTAATTTCATCCAGGCTCTCGCCTTTCATCCTCAAACCCATCAGAAAGGCTCCGATCTGGGCGTCGCTTGCGTCGCCGCGCATCACCTGACCCATCACGGACTGCATCTCGTCCAGCGACAAATCCCGATTGTCCGCGATGCGTAAAATGGCTTGCTTGATATCCATCGGTAAAAGATCCGCTCAGTAGCTGGCTTGCAGGGATTGCAGGAAATTGTTCAGCAGGTCATGGCCGACGGTCGTCAGGATGGATTCCGGGTGGAACTGCACTCCCTGGATATCGTGGTCATTGTGCTTGATTCCCATGATTTCATGGCCGTGATTGTATTCACACCAGGCCATCACCGACAGGCACTCCGGAATCGAGTCCGGCTGCAGCACCAATGAATGGTAGCGGGTGGCTTCGAATGGCTGTGGCAACCCGGCGAAGACGCCCTGGCTGCGGTGGTAGATCATCGAGGTCTTGCCATGCATGATCCGTTCGGCTCGCACCACTTTTGCGCCAAACGCCTGGCCGATGCACTGGTGGCCCAGGCAAACACCGAAAATCGGAATCATCGGCCCGAGTCCGCGCACCACGTCCACGCATATACCCGCTTCGTTGGGTGTACACGGCCCCGGAGAGATGACGATCCCCTCGGGTTTCATGCCAACGATATCCCCGAGGCTGACTTTGTCATTGCGCACGGTTTCAACTTCGGCGCCCAGTTCACCCAGGTATTGCACCAGGTTGTAAGTGAAGGAGTCATAATTGTCGATCATTAAGATCATAAAAATTCGCTTCCTGCGCAGTTCAATCCTCAGGGCTTGATGTAGTTCAGCCAGGCTTCCATCCGTATCATGACCTTGCGGATGACATGCGTTGCGGCCACTGAATCCGTGTAAATTGCGGCAGTACCCGTGGCGCCTCCCGGTACATCGGCCATCTGAATGAACTCATCATCCAGTTCCAGGATCACCGCGAACGGTTGGGCAGGATCCATCGGAGTCGGCGCTGGAGGAACCATGCCGCTCGGTGGTAATTGGGCCGCCGGATTGATGCCGACCGTGGCTACCACCGTCGCATTCAGGGTATGCCCGGGAAACAGGCGCAACACGACTTCCGCTTTCTGTCCCACCCTGACATGACGCATACGGGACTGTGGTATCCCCACGGCCAGGCGAAAAGCGTCGTCTTCAACAAAGGCCATCCAACTTCGAATCGGCAGATTTGCCACCCGTTGCCCGGGGCGGAGCGACAAGCCGACGACCGTGCCATTCATGGGCGCACGCACTACCGTTTCCTGTAACTCCCAGTTGGCATTGTCCAGCTGGGCACTGAAGCTCTGTACTTCCGCCCTGTAAATATCCACGTCGAGCTGGCGGCCTACGCTGCGGTTCATCAAGTCCTGGGCCCGCTCAAGGTTGGCCTGCGACAGACTTATCTGGGCGGTAAGCTGATCGACCCTGGCCTGGTACTGGGTGGGATCGAGTGTGAACAGAACCTCGTCTTGACGAACCTTTTCCAGGGCGTTGACATTGATCTCTGTGACTTCTCCGTTCACATTTGGAATAATTTCTATCACCGGCCGGAACTGGTTAACGGCGCCAGCAGGCGCACCCCACTGCATCGGCACGAACAGGACGAAAAACAGCAGAACCATCCATATCGCCGGCGAAATTTTCCAGAACGTGTTCAGCTTGATCAAACCAATTTTGATAGCCAGGAAAAGAATCGCAACATATATCAGGGTCAGGAAGACAATCATGAGTCTGCCTTCACTTCACCCTTAGGGTTTCCACGTAACGAATAATCCGGATTCGAATAGGCCCAGATGAAGGCCAGGGGCATCAGCAGCCCCATGGTGATGGCGCCCCACCAGCCGCAAACGGCAATGGATTCGGCCTGCGGGTGGTTTCTTGCTCTTGCAATCTTACCCGGGTAGGCGCCCAGCACCGCCCAGATGGCCAGGCCGGTCACTACCAGTACGATCAGTACAATCAACGCGAAAACATCCAAAGCAGTCATCGATTAATTCTCCGTAGCAAACCTGAATCTTGCCATTACAACATTAATAATCCTAGTGAAGAGATTTTTTCAGTACGAGCAATGCTTCCAGTAAACGTTCCCTGGCCACCCGCTCCACCAGAGAGAATGATGCCGGTAGGCAGAATCCCGAACAGCAACATCCGGCCAGCCAGGGTTCTGTAGAACGGGATTTCGGTTTTTTCCATAACAGACGGCTGTACTTGTTACAAACCAATCGATGCGCTGTTGACAGCAGCGATCAGCGCGCGACCCTTGTTCATCGTCTCCTCCCACTCCTTCTCGGGGTCGGAGTCGGCCACGATACCGGCGCCTGCCTGCACGTGCAGCATGCCGTCTTTGATCACCGCGGTGCGGATCGCGATGGCCAGGTCGGTGTCATCATGCCAGTTGATATAACCGACTGCTCCTGCATATACGTTGCGCCGAACCGGTTCCAGTTCGTTAATGATTTCCATCGCGCGGATTTTAGGCGCGCCCGACAGCGTGCCTGCCGGAAACGAGGAACGGATGGCATCGGTCGCCGTCAGCCCGTCCGCGAGTTCGCCATCCACCTGGGAAACAATATGCATGACATGGGAATACCGCTCGACAATCATCTTATCGGTCAGCCTGACGCTGCCGGTCTTGGATACACGGCCAGCATCGTTGCGCCCCAGGTCGATCAGCATGATGTGCTCGGCTCGTTCCTTGGGATCGTTCAGCAATTCCTGTTCCAGGCGCAGATCCTCCTCGGTGGAGTCGCCGCGGTGCCGGGTTCCGGCAATCGGCCGCAGCGTAACCTGCCGGTTTTGCACCCGCACCATCACTTCCGGTGAAGAACCCACGATCTGGGTATCGCCCAGGTCGATGAAGTACATGTATGGAGAAGGGTTCAAGGCGCGTAAGGCGCGGTACACATCCAGCGGGCGCGCCTCGAAGGGCACGCTCATGCGTTGCGAAAGCACCACCTGGAACACATCGCCGGACAGGATGTATTCCTTGCTCTTCTCTACCGCGCGAATGAAATCCCTGCGACTGAAACCGTAATGAAAATCCTGTTCAGCAACACTGTCGTGGCGGACCGGAACCCCGTAGCCCGGGCTGGCGTCGCGCAACTTGTGTTCCAGCGCGTCGAGGCGGTCTTGCGCGGCTTGCCAGGCGTCGGACGTCGACGGGTCGATATTGACCACCAGGTAAAGGCGACCGGCCAGGTTGTCCAGCACGGCTACCTCTTCGGACAACAGCAATACCATGTCAGGCGTACCCAGTTCATCCGGTTTACTATCGTCGGCCAGGCGGGATTCGAACTGCTGGACGATTTCGTAGCCGAAAAATCCAACGAAACCACCCGTGAATACCGGTAATTCCTGCATTCGCGGTGCGTTGAATTCCTGTTGCAGACCCGAAACATATGCCAGTGGGTCCGAAACCTGCTGCTGATGAATTTCCCGGCCGTTCTCGGTGATCGTCACCCGCTGGCCGGTAAGCGCATAACGTTTCCTGCAGGGCAGCCCGATGATTGAAAACCGCCCCCAGGTTTCACCGCCCTCCACGGATTCCAGCAGGTAGGTGTCCCGGCTCTCGGCCAGCTTCAGGTATACGGAGAGCGGTGTGTCCAGGTCCGCGAGCACGGACCGGTAGACCGGTATGCGGTTATAGCCTTCCGCCTTGAGTTTTTCGAATACTTCCCTGTTCACATTGTTCCCGCTGCTGAGGCGTAAATTCCGATTCTAACAAGGCCTGACCCAATTACCTACACGGGAATACACATCCGGAATTCCACCCCCTGGTCTCCAGGCAGGTTGATGGCCCGCACTGTTCCCGAATGTGCTTCAGCCACCAACCGGACAATGTACAGGCCCAGACCCAGGTGAGGCGCGGTGCCCGGCCGATCGCGCAGGGACACCAGGGAATCGAACAAGCGGTCCTGCAGTTCTTCCGGCAAGTGGCTGCCGGTATTGCGGACAAATACTTCGCAAGTTGACCCGAAACACTCAAAACCGACCATGACCTCGTCGCTCGCGGTACTCATCGACACCGCGTTGTCGACCAGTTTGTCCAGCGCCTGCGCCAGCAGGTCCGGGGCGCACTTCAGCGCTGCATCCTCCTGCGGAATCCGGATCTGCAGGTTTCTTTCAGGGTGTACGCTGCGGTAGCCCTCGACACACCGGCTGATCAATTCAGCCAGATCGATGGTTTCCCATTCCGCCACGGCCAGGGAAGCCTCGAGCCGGCTGGCCTCGCTCATCGCCCTGACAATCGCGAACTGGCGGTCCACGCCCTGCTGGGCGCGCTCGAGAAATTGCCTGGACTCGCTGTCCAGCCCCATGCTCGAGAGGTTCTCGAGGGAGGACCGCGTTATCGCCAGCGGCGTTTTCAGTTCGTGGGACAATTTGCTCGCAAGCGTTTCCAGGTACTGGTTGTAATCGGCCACAGCCCGCAGCAGTTTCTGGTTGTTGCGCGCCAGTTCACCCAGTTCATCACGATCGTCCCTCAGTGGCAGGGCCTCTGAACTGGCAGCGTCCTGCATCGACTGGCTGACGGCGGCGCTGAGCCTTTGCACCCGGCGCGAAAGACGGGTGGCGAAGTACCAGAGACCGATCGCCAGGCCGAAAGTAATCGCCAGCGTCGTGAACAGCAGGCGGCCCAGCGCCCGGTTGGTCACCAGCAACAGGCCATCCGAAGTTGATTGCGCGACCACCGCCCCACGCACCTCGCCCTGCAGTACCAGCGGCACTGCCACTGTGTTCCAGACGACGGCGGTATCGAGGTCCTGGGTCCAGCGGATCGCTTCTTCGCCGGACAACGCCCGTTGAACTGTTTCTCCATCCAGGCGAACCGGGTACTCCGGCCATGGTTCACTGATCTCCGTGCGCGTTGCCGCGACCCCCCGGTACAACAGCCGCTGCAACCAGGTGGTTTGCTGGGTTCCCGGTCCGCCCTCGCCGGCCGCGCCCGCACCAGAGTCCGCAAGCACCCAGCCTTCCGGGTCAACCACCCAGGTACGGGCGGCATCGAGACCGGACCGGTTCAGCCAGGAAGCCAGCCCCGGCCATCCCGCTTCCAGGCTGATCCAGACCGGCCGAGCCGTGTCCGCCATCGGGCCGGCAATGCTGGGAGAATGGCTGCTTTCTTCGCCGGTGCGGCGAACCTGGAAACTGATATCGGTGTTCCTGACCGTCGACGGCAGGGCCAGTTCCAGCCGGTAACCGTTTTCCTGGTCCTGCCAATAGCCTTCTATCTGGCCGGATGGCTCGCGTTCACTGTTTAGCTGCAGCGGGCCGGGCGCCGCTGGATTGATAGTGAAACTGAACAGGCCCCGCGGACTGCGTATCAGCAGTGTCATGCGGTCATCGGGCAGACCTGGGTGTGAGCCCGGCGTGGCCCCCTCATCGACCTGCGCCGACCGGACGTCAAACAATACGAACAACTGTCCATCATGTGTACCCGCCAGCAGGTCAACAGTCAGTTGCCCATCCAGCGAAACAAACGCGCGCCCCTGGCCGGAACCGGGCCAGTCATTGGCGTATCCATCCAACGCCGGCTGGTTTTCCAGCTCCCAGACCGGTACGTAATTTGCGGGCAAAAACAGGAGTCGGCTGCTGTATTCCATCGGAATCGCACTGGCCATGGTCCGGGTCGAGGCAACAAGCGTGTTCTGTTGTGCATCGCGAAGAAAACGCTCCAGTTCCTGCAGCAGCTTCCAGGCCGACCACGGCAGTAACAGGGTCAACAGTGACAGGGCTACCAGCTTCGTTCTGAGCTTCATTCGGGGTCAGGTTTCCACCGGTAGCCAGCACCATAAACGGTATCGAGGCAACCGAATTCGGCATCGACCCGGACAAATTTACGTCGAATTCGCTTGATGTGGCTGGTAATGGTCTGGTCATCCACCAGTACGTTCGCATCATCCATCAACTGTTGACGCGTGCGCACATGCCCGGGGTGCCGTATCAGCGAATGGATCAGCCAGAATTCCGTAACGGTCAGCGGCACCGGCTGATCGTTCCAGCTCACTTCCATTCGATCAACGGAGAATTTCAGGGCGCCCCGCTCCAGCAATTGTTCCTCCCGGCCCGCGCCGGACAGGGCCTCGACCCGGCGAAACAGGGCGACGACCCGGGCCACCAGGTGCTGCAGACTGATCTCCTTGGTCAGGTAATCGTCGGCGCCCAGCCGCAGGCCGGAAATCACGTCCAGGTCCGAATCGCGGGCGGTGAGAAATATAATCGGCAGGCTGCGGGACAGGCTGCGCAACTCGCGGCATAATTCAAAACCACCTTCCACTTCCTCGCCCAGCCCGACATCGATAATGACCAGGTCAGGCAGACGTCGCTTCAGTGCCGCCAGTGCCGAATGCTTGTCACCATAACCGGATACCTGGTAGCCGTACCGGCGCAATGCGTCTTCATAGTTATGCCGAATCGCGGCTTCGTCTTCCACGATGGCGATGTGTCGTGCCATGTTTGCTCCCGTCAAAACACTCCCTGGTGTGCTTCATGATACGGCTAGCGGGCGTCCAGAGGAATCTGGCAACCGGCACGGAAGGGACACTGCCACAAGCTTGCCTTAATTCGGACGCGTTTTTGACACCTGCAGCCACGCCTGAGGCATTTCACAGGTGTTCAATGGATTCAACGTCAGAGCCGGAGCCCGAAATGTCAACCCAACCCTCCATCCGCGATCAGCTCGAGGCAGATGCCTGGAAAAACCATGCTCGGTTCGCACAAGAACTGATGCGCAAGCAACAGACCCGGCCGGCCCGCCGGCCATTGCGCTGGGAAGACCGGGCACTGCTGCTGATAGCCGTGATCCTGTTACTGCTGTTGATCGTGCGGGTTGAAACCGCAAGGGCGGCAGATCCGTTTTTCGGCCTCGAATTCCAGGGCGCCGCGGGCGTCGATCGCACAATGGCGCTGGATACCGACATCCGGGCGGACATCACCGGGTTGGTGGCGCGCATCGAAGTGACGCAGATTTTTACCAATACCGGAGGAGCATGGGCCGAGGCCACCTATCGTTTTCCGTTGCCGGTAGGCGCGACCGTGGACCAGCTGCGCGTCGATGTAGCGGGCCGCATACTCGAGGGCGTTATCGAGGAGAAAAAAGCGGCCCTGCGGCAATATCAACAGGCCCGGTCAGAAGGTAAAACCGCGTCCTTGCTTGAGCAACAAAGAGCGAACCAGTTTCAAACCCGGCTGACCAACATTGGCGCCGGAGAAACGGTCAGCCTGACCCTGGGGTTTTTCGCCCCGGTGGAATACCAGGATGGCGCGTTCAGCCTGCAGATTCCGCTGACATTCACGCCGCGCTGGGAGCCGGAGCCCTCGCTGGCCAGCAACATCACTTTCCTCGAATCCAACCCGCTCGCCGCTTACACCGGGCCGGATGACCACTACCTGACACTTGACGTGACATTGAACAGCGGCCTGAACCTGGCCAGTATCGAGAGTCGATTTCACGACGTCGACATCCAGCCTGCGCCGGGTGGCTACCGGGTGCTGCTGGCCGATCCGGATACGCGCATGGACCGGGTGTTCGAACTGAACTGGACACCACAACTGGCAACCCTTCCAGCGGCCACCCTGTCCACCTTCGATGATGGCGATTCGGTCTACGCTTTGCTGATGCTGGCGCCGCCACTGCTGGAGGCCATCGCACCGCAGCCCCGGGAAGTCGTCTTCATCATCGATACATCGGGCTCGATGTCCGGCACGTCGATGGAACAGGCCAGGGCTGCTCTGAAAATGGGCCTGGAGCACCTCGGGCCGGATGACCGTTTCAACCTGGTGCGGTTCAGCTCCGACAGCGAAAAACTGTTCCGGGAATCTGAACCCGCCTACCCTGATTTTCTGCAGCAGGCCGCCGATTTCATCGAAGCGCTGACAGCCGATGGCGGTACGGTCATGGCGCCTGCGCTGCGCATGGCGATGGACCTGCCGCAACAGCAGGGCCTGCTGAGACAGATTGTTTTCGTCACCGATGGCAGCGTCGGTAACGAACAGGAACTGCTGCTGCAGATCGGGGAGGACCTTCGTGACAGCCGCCTGTTCACCGTGTCGATCGGCTCTGCACCGAATGCCTGGTTCATGCGCAAGTCCGCGGAAATTGGCCGTGGAAGCCATACTCATATTGGCCACGTGGATGAAGTGGAACAGCGCATTGGCCGGCTCTGGAGCCGGATTGAGAACCCGGCCGTGCAGAACATCTGCGTCGACTGGGGCATGGACGCGGAATTCTACCCTGAAATCATTCCCGACCTGTACGCTGGTGAACCTTTATGGGTCTATGCCCGCCTGCCTGCTGAACCGCGCGAGATAACCGTCTGCGGCGAGCTCGAAGGTCGTAATTGGGAAATGCAGTCACGCAATGTGCCCAGCGCCGGCAGCAGCAGCCTGGCCTCCCTCTGGGCCCGCGGCAAGATCGAAGCCCTGGAAGACAGCGTGGTTTTTGGCGCAGAGCCAGATGCCATGCGGCGCGAAGCGCTCGGCGTCGCGCTCGAATATGGCCTGCTCACCCGCTACACCAGCCTGGTCGCGGTTGACAAAACGCCCCGGCGGCCCACGGCCGAGGGGCTCGCCAGCGGCAACATCCCGAGCCTGCTGCCTGCCGGAAGCACGCTTTCCTCCAGCTTTTCAGGCACCGCAACAGGTTGGAAAACGCAGGCCCTGCTTGCCTTCCTGTCGCTTTTTACTGCCACCGGTATGCTCCTGTACAAACCACCCTCCCGGGCCGCAAATACCCGTGGCAATCGCTCGCCGATGACCGCTCGCCAACCATGAGCACTCCCCGTCATTGGCTGTTTGCGGCGGTGCCCTTCACCGCCGCATTTTTTTCACTGGCGGTCCTGGGCCAGTCCCTGTGGATACCGGCCAAGGCCGAGCTCGCCCAGTGGCTGATTGAACGAAGCTGGCAGGCTGCACTGGACGGCAACACCGGAATGCCGCCCTGGCCATGGGCAGACACGCAAGCGGTGGCGGTACTGGAAGTACCTGAACAGGGTATTCGACAGGTCGTCCTGGCCGGTAACACCGGGCGCAATCTCGCGTTTGGTCCGGTGATCCTGGAGGCAACCGCGAACGGCAGGGACTGGATTATCAGTGGTCACCGGGACACTCACTTTCGCTTCCTGGAACGGTTGAAAAAGGGCGACCGGCTGAGCATCCATACGCCGCAGACCACCCAGTGGTTCGAAGTCCGGACCGTGGACATCGTTGACAGCCGGCACGAAGAACTGGTGATCGAACCGGGGCTGGAACGCATCAGCCTGGTCACCTGCTACCCCTTCAACAGCCCCGACGCAGGCGGGCCATGGCGTTACGTGGTCACCGCATTGCCGCTGAAAGATTCAGCTAGCCCGCGTCCGCTTTCATCCGGCTGATGGTTTCGCGGTAGTCGGCGGAGCCGAAAATGGCGGAGCCGGAAACAAAGGTATCGACCCCGGCCGCCGCGACCTCCGCGACGTTATCGACGGTGATTCCACCATCGATTTCCAGTCGGATCTCACGTCCGCTGCGGTCGATCATTTCACGGACCTGGCGGACCTTGTCCAGCACATGTGGAATGAAGGACTGGCCGCCGAAACCGGGGTTGACGGACATCAGCAGAACCATGTCCAGTTTCTCCAGTGTCCAGTGCAACTGGCCCAAAGGCGTGGATGGATTCAACACCAGGCCCGGCTTGCAGCCCTGTTCACGGATCAGCTGGATGGTGCGGTCCACGTGACGGCTGGCTTCCGGGTGGAAACTGATCAGCGTGGCCCCTGCCTTTGCAAACTGTCCGATCAGGTCATCCACCGGCTCGACCATCAGGTGAACGTCGATCGGAGCGGCAATGCCATAGTCCCGCAGCGCTTTGCAGATCATCGGCCCGAAAGTGAGGTTGGGAACATAATGGTTATCCATCACGTCGAAGTGAACCCAATCAGCACCGGCATCCAGCACATCGTTCACATCGTCACCCAGCCGCGCGAAGTCTGCCGAAAGAATCGAAGGTGAAATCACTGTGGGTTGTTTCATCGTACCTCTCCTTCACATTAAATTATTCTAATATAAAACCGATCAATATGCAGCTGCACAAAGCCTGTGTTTACCAGCAAGACTCCCTACTTGAAACCGCGAGCCTGCTTGATCTGATCATAAGCCGTATTGATTTCGCGCACCCGTGATTTCGCGATTTCCATCATTTCCTCTGGCAGGCCCTGGGACACCAGTTTGTCCGGGTGGTGCTGGCTGACCAGTTTGCGGTAGGCCTTTTTGACTTCGGCGTCCGTCGCCTCTGCGGTCAGGCCCAGGTGCGCATAGGCCTGCGCCATGGTTCCCATCTGCCGGCCCGGGCTGCGCTGACCCTGGCCAGCAGAGCGGTAGCCCGGCCCCCCGGCGGCGCGGGCATTGAGCATGGATGAAAAAACGTGCCCGGGTATGCGCAGCGCGCGGGCAACGTTGAACAGCACTTCGTGCTCCGCCTGGGTAACCCTGCCGCTGGAAAAGGCGGCTTCCACCAGGATTTCCAGGAACATTTGCCGCAGATCCTGGCGAACCGCCGAGTGCCTGGCAAAGGCGTGCAGTGTCCTGTTCAGATCG
>JAOUCS010000081.1 GCA_029859645.1 Lysobacterales bacterium
GATGCGCACACCAGGAAACCATTCAAACGTCGAGGTGGCAATGTAATAGTCTTCACCACAACGACAAATAACGGGATCGGGGTGAAAGCCGGACAAAATGGGGTTGACTATCTTGTTCAAAATGACCTCTATGTCGCTGACGGGATTGGCTTCCCTGGTTGGCAACGGAATGCAAGAATAAAACACGAGTTGCCTGAATTCGGCAACTCTGTTTCATCACCTATGATCCCACATGGGATGACGGGATTCGGAATTTGAGAAAGTTTCCTGCAGCGCGGCAAGTTCCGCCTGTCTGCCCAGTAGTTCATAGGCTCTGATCAGCGGCAAAATAAGCTCGAAATCGTTATTTTTTTCATATTCTGCTTCGATGCTGGGCAAAATTTCAATTACGGTACCCTGCCATGTTTTGTCATGTTCAGAGACTGTGACGATCAGGCCCAGGTATTCTTCTTTCAGGATATCCCACCCGTCTTTTTCCGGATTCACGCGACCCAGAACGGTTTTTGCCCAAGCCATCGAATCAGGCTGGATCGTCCGTATGCCGATTTCTGCAACCGCGAAAGCCACAGCAAACCAGGTGGGTGGGGGTTGTTCCGTGCCGAGCAGCGTGTCAACCGCCGCGGTCAGGTCGGCATAATTGACGGGCCGCCCTTCATAAGCGTCCAGCCATGCCAGTTGCAGGGCATGTGTCGTTTCGGCGTAAAGCAATTTCATGCTTTCGGGGTCGGATTCAGATAATGACCTGGCGATACCAAGAGCAGAATTGACGTGCTTCCGCGCCAGGATCATTTCGCCCCGGTAAATTTCCACTTCGGATAATTTTCGATAAAAGTAAGACCGTTCTTCTCTATGCCTGGCGTTTTTCGGATCAAGAGGTTCTTTCAGGGCCTGCTCAAAAGACTCTTTGGATAAAGCCAGTTTCCCCAGGTGAAAGTAGGTTGATCCCAGCCAGGATAATGTCGAAGCTTTCTCGTACAGGCGGTCCAAAGTGGCTTCCTCTTCGATCAGCACGTCAATCCGGTCAATGGCATCCTTGAAATGAACCAGTGCGCTATCAAAGTGCCCTTGCCTGAATGCCAGGCTGCCCAGGTTATTGCTGGCCCAGAACGTTTCCATGATCCAGTCAGAATTGCCTGGCTCCCTCTCCACGAGTTTCCAGGCGAGTCGATAGTAGGCGTCGAGATGTTCCCTGGCCTTTTCAAAGTCACCTGCATACCAGGCTGCAAAGCCGGCCCAGAATTCGGCTTGTGACCATTCAAAAAGACGCTCGATGTTCGCCGGTTGTGCTGAAGCCAGCTGGCGGGCTTGCTCCAGTGAAAGTCTGAAGGAATTATGAGCAGCCTGGAAATTCCCCAGCTCGAAATAAACTTCACCAATTTGATACAGGGCGCGCGTTTTTCGCAGCAGTGCCGCTTCGGTCAGATCTTTGTCTTCCAGGGATTCGAAGTAGGCCAATGCTTTTGCACCTACGCTCTCTAACACGCCGACTTGCCCCAGTGGGGTCAGCTGGGTTCGAAGATCACCCAGCATGAAGCTAATCAGATCTTCGCTCTGTGATAATCGCCGCTTCGCGTCTTCCCGCGCTGATATGGCAAATATCGCCAAAATGGCCATGACCAGGGCCAATGCGGTAGTCATGGTTATGCCTCCCACCAGGCGGGCTTGACGACGGCGCGCGTCTCGCTGAATGAGATCATCCAGGCCCGTCCCAAGCAATCCCGCGACCAGTTTCAGAAGTGCAATCTTGCGGCCATCAGCCGATCGGCGCGCATCGGCTGCAAGAGGGGAAGATTTACCCAATGCCTCGTGGAACATCTGCTCTGCATCCAATCCGCCAGCGGTCGGCGAAACGATCGGCAGGACCAGGGCGTCTTCACCGTGCAGGCGGCGATATTCCCCCACCTCCAGACCGACCCACTTTGACGCAACGGATTCGGGTGAACATATGATGATCAGGGCCCGCGAATGAGCCAGCGCATCAGTCAGCGCATCAGTGAGCTTCGTGGCTGCTCCCAGGTCGGCGACATCGCGAAAGACCGGGCCCAGCCGGTCACTATCCAGTGCGAGTTTCTGCATGATTGCAGGGGGAATTCGAAAATTTTCCAGTTTTCGCTGCAGCCAGGCTGCGAAACGGGCATCGGAATGGCTATAGCTGATGAACGCACAGTACTGGGCCATAGGTTCGATTCCTGTCAAAGACCGTTCTAGTCTGCCGCACACCAGCAAATATTGGCAAGGAGTGCTAGTCTTAATTGTGAGAGGTTTTGAGGAGAGATCACGATGAGTGAGGTAAAACTTAATTTTTATCCGAAGAATTCAACCGGGAATAACCCGGGTGATTATGAAATGTACATAGACTTCGATTCATCCGCCGGCCCGAGTTCGATGGTGCTGGAAGCACCTGCCGGATGGTCGACCGTAGCGATAAAACTCTACCAGTCATCGATAAATCCCGCCGGAAAGGTCATACCCGACCCACAAAAGAACGCTAATAAGGGCAGTTTATCCAGCGGCAATACCACCAATTATGATGCAGTATTCAACGGCGTGGCTCTGCCGGCGGGCTTCTTTTTCGATCCAGCAACCAGCACCCTGTTGAGTACCGGGCAGACCGCGGGGCTGTTTGAGTTCCTGGTGTGGATCCAGGACGGCAGCGGTGACAACGATTACCTGGACCCTGGTATCAAGAACCACGATTGACGACTGGCTGGCCTGCTGGATGATTTTACTGAAAACGAGGACCCGCGGTTTAGCATGGATGTAGAAACTGCAAACCTTTCGGCAAGGGCATGTGCGCTCAAACCGAAAGGCTCTTTCTGGCGGAACGATCTGGGGCCCGGAACACGACAAAACTTTTAAATCAAAGATGACCCTCAAAGGCGACGATCTTGATGTTGAAGTTTGCATCTCGATTGTCTGTAGCGGTCAGGATTGGAAAAGATTCAAGTAGGTCTTTTGCTAGCCCAACCGCCCTGTCCAGAAAAAGTTTAGGGATTCAAAGGTACAGTTCTGCTATCTGGCACAATGGCATCCATGCGCTCTACTCCCCATGAGCCCGAACTTAATTTCGATGAATTGTGGGAAACCTTTCGAAACCGGTATCCGTTTTTTGACCTGAGGAATGTCGACTGGAATAAGCAGTACGACATTTACAGGCCAAAGGTGAACAAGCTCACGACGGATGATGAGCTTTTTGACATATTCTGTGAAATGCTCGACCCACTGAATGATGGCCATATTGAGCTGAAAGGTAAAACCGGCCCGGATCGCAAGAAACGATACTTCAATCCTGAACCCGTGCCCCGGTTTCGGCAGGAGTTCTCCAGGCAGGAAATCAAGCACCTTTTCAAAACCACACAGAAGACTCTTTCCAAGATGGGGTTTGGGCCGCTCGAAGAAACCTCTGCCTGGATGCTGCATTATTGTCGCTCCCGCGAAGTGGGTTACCTTCGGATTCTCGAACTGGAGGGTATCAAGAAGCGAAAACTGGAAGACGCGCTGGACCGTATTTCCGATGATTTCTACAGCCTGAATGGGCTGATCATCGACATCCGCGAAAACCCCGGCGGCGATGACGATACCGCCATCGCAATCGTCAACAGGTTCTGTGACCGCAAACGGATTGCCTTCCATAGAAAGACCAAAACCGGGCCCGGAGACGATGATTTCTCGCCCATTAAAACATGGCATATTGAGCCACAGGGGCCGGTCCAGTTCACTGGGCCGATCGTGGTGTTGAGTTGCGATTCCGTCTTCAGTGGTGCGGAGGTTTTTGCGCTGGCAATGAAGCAGCTTCCCAATGTCACATTAATTGGTGACCACACCAACGGCATCTTCTCCTATCAACTTGAAAAAAAACTCCCGAATGGCTGGCGCTATCGCCTGTCCTATCAAATGTACTTTTCCGCCGACATGGTTTGTTACGAAGGCAGGGGCGTGCCGGTTGATATCAGGTTACTCAACAGGAAGTGCGACCTTGAGAACGGTGAAGACCCGTTGATTACACGCGGGCTGGAGATCATTAAAGCGAGCTAGCTTTTGGGGTAGGGAATTAGCGCCATACCGAGCTTTTCCGCTTCAGCCTGAATGCGTGGATCCTCGTGCAGCGAGCGAACCGAGGTAAAATAGCCGGGCATACCCATACGCCAGGGCTGGGCCTCGTTGCGCGCCTGTTCCATCCAGTACACTGCCTGCTCCACGTCGCCCAGGGCGGCATAGATGATGGTAAGCGGAATGGCAAAGGGGGGCTTGTGCGGATAGCCCTGGGCAATTACCAGCGCTTTTTCCGGCTGGCCGGCCCAGGCGTAAGTCTGCCCCAGCGCAAAGGCCCAGAACGGCATGTGAGAAATCTTTTCATGCGCCGCAATCGCCTCTTCGAACCGGTCCTGCTCAAGGTAGGCATTGCCCAGCGCGAACCACGCCACCGGATAGTTCGGGTCCAGGCTCAACACGGACTTGGCCAGTTCGATGGCCTTGTCGTAGTCTTGTGCGTCGCGATACTGGTCCGCAAGCCAACTGATGTAGAACGAACTCAGCGGACTCAGCTCGACGGTCTTCTCTCCCGCGACAATGGCCTCATCATCATCGCCCTTCATCTCAAACCACCAGGCCAGGTGGTACCAGGCGTCGGTCAGGCTCGGATTGAGCTCGATGGCCCGTTCCAGGCTGATCCTGGCTGCCTCAAAGTCGCCCTTGCCATACATTTGGTACATGCCCATTGAAAGGTGAGCCTCGGCCAGCGTGGGATCCAGTTCTATGGCCTTTTCAGCGGCCGCACCCGCGCGCTTTTGGGCTTCTTTGACAGGCAATACGCTGTGTCCCAGTTCGCCATAACCCTGCCCCAGAGCGGCATAGGCCAGTGCACTGGCAGGGTCGTTTTCCAGCGCCTTTTGCAGGATCTCGATGCCCTTTTGATAGCTTTCCTGGGTTTCCTTACGGTACTGGAACATGGCCCGGAGATAGGCCTCGAAAGTCGCCGGCCGGATCTCCAGCGTACGCGCCAGTTGTTCTTCATCCAGGTTGGTCAGCCTGGCCGCTACGATGCGCGCGACTGTCCGTGCCACGCTGGCCTGGATGGCCATCACATCGTCGAATGGCCGCTCGTAGGTTTCCGACCAGATGTGCTGGTCGGAGGCTGCGTCAATCAGCTTGACCGAGATTCGCACCTGGTTTCCGTCCCGGAAAATCGACCCTTCAATGACGTTGGCGACGCCGAGTTTTCGCCCGATGAAAGGTATCCCCTGGCTGGTATTCACCCGGGTGGCCGAAGTGCGTGAAGTCACTTGCAAAGCGCTGACTTTGCCCAGGTTGCTGATCAGCGAGTCGTACATACCGGATACGAAGTATCGCTCCGTGGTTTCAGGGGACAGGTTTTCCAGCGGTAGAATGGCGATTGAATGAGGGTTGATGTCACGCGTTTCGGGAGCCACATCGATTGCGACCTGTTCCTCGATCACGCGCTGGGTCATGGTCGACACAGTGAATGCGGCGATGGCCAGGAAGATCAACAGGATCACGTAGTCGGTTTTGCGCAACGCCAGGGATTCCGATGGCGCGCCATCGGTTGGTGGTGTCCGGGAGATGCCGCCGGTTCCGATGTCGAAACGCCAGCTGAAAAATACCGCCAGTGGAAAGCCTGCAATAATGGCCATCCACACGTAGCGCAGTGCTGTTTCGTCGATGCCGATGGCGGGAAACAGCAGGTCGGCAACCTGAAGTATGACCCAGGAAGTGATGATGTACACCGCGGTCATGCGAAAAACACGGCGGCGGCGCAATTCATTGAACAGACGGCCAATCCAGCTCATGAATGTCTGCCGGAACCCGGTCCGGGTGGAGCAGGCTCGGTATCCTCGCAAATTTTAATCAGAATACGCCCCGATAATCTGCTTTTCGAGGATTGAAGAAACTTCAGTTGATCTGGGTCGCACCCGGGCTTAGCCGGGCGTCAGTCCTGCTCCTGCAGGTCGTAGCGTTCTGAATGCTCAGCCGAGACATTGTGCAGCATTTTCATAACCCAGCGAAATCATCTCGTCAGCCCGGTCAAACTCCAGTGTGCCGCATGCTTCTGCCTGGCGATTGCACCCTGGATGGCATCGAAAGTCCGGTCGGTATTGTCTTCAAACGTTGGTGCGATTGGCAGTTAATCGCTTTAGATACGAATGACCGGCATACTTTCCCGAACTCTAATTGAAGCGTCTTAAGGTGAAATTACCTGAAATCCCCCGGGTGGCCTGGTTCGTCTACATCATCAGGGCCGACGATGACTCCCTGTACACCGGTATCACCACCGATGTTGAACGTCGCTTTCAGGAACACCTTGAAGGTCCTTCAGGCGCTCGCTATTTCAATGGCCGCAAGCCGGTCGAAATCGTCCACATCGAAACGTTGGATTCCCGCAGCAGCGCCAGCATTCGCGAGGCCGAGATCAAGCGCATGAGCCGCCAGCAGAAACTGAAGCTTTTCAGCCGTCAGTGAGAACAGGAACTGAGATCAGTTAACGACTTGCCAGCTGATCGATTCTCCGGCCTTCAGTGGAATAACGCTGCCACCAGCCAGCGGGTAGGACGACGGCACCTGCCAATTCGCTTTCCGCAGGGTGATCGAATCATTGTTTCGGGGAAGTCCGTAGAAGTCAGGACCGTGAAAACTGGCGAACGCCTCCAGCTTGTCCAGCACGCCCAGCTCCTCGAACACTTCTGCATACATCTCCAGAGGTGCATGGCTGGAGAAACAACCGGCGCAGCCGCAGGATGACTCCTTGCTCAGCTTTTCATGCGGTGCCGAATCGGTTCCCAGGAAGAACTTCCTGTTGCCGCTTGCCACGACATCATGCAAAGCAAGCTGGTGGATGTTGCGTTTCAGAATGGGCAGGCAATAGAAATGAGGTTTGACTCCGCCGACCAGCATGTCATTGCGGTTGTACATTAAATGTTGCGGAGTAATGGTCGCTGCAACTTTTTTCCCCGCCTCGCTGACAAACTGCACCGCGTCTGCCGTCGTGACATGTTCAAGGACCACTTTGAGGTCCGGAAATCTTTCTACAATCGCCAGCAGGTGCTGGTCGATAAACTGTTTCTCACGATCGAAGATATCGATATCTGAATCGGTGACCTCACCATGTAACAACAGCGGCATACCCGAGTCGGACATTGCCTGCAGAGCCGGGTAGATATTCTTCATGGCGGTGACGCCGGAATCTGAATTCGTGGTGGCGCCGGCTGGATAATATTTTGCCGCGATCACTTTTGATTCTTTGGCCACCCGGATCATTTCAGCGGAGGTGTTGTCGGTCAGGTACAGGACCATCAATGGCTGCCACTGGCTATTTGCCGGCCGTTGATCGAGGATCCGCTTGCGGTAGGCCTGGGCCTGTGGCGCGTCGACTACCGGCGGCACCAGGTTGGGCATGATAATGGAACGGCCAAAATAGCGTGCCGCCGGAGGGACAGTGTCTTTCAGCAAGTCACCGTCGCGGAGGTGGAGATGCCAGTCATCGGGGCGGGTAATGGTCAGTTCAGTGGTCAATTTGCGGTTTTATCCCCGGATTCCGATATCGTAGCGGCCTTTTCCCGGGCCTGCTTTACGCGAATCACATTGCCATCCAGCATGCTGCCGTTAAGCGCCTTCATTGCCGCCTTGGCCGCACCGGCTTTGGGTATCTGAACAAAGGCGAAACCCTTGGAAAGACCCGATTTCTTGTCCATTACCAGGTTGCAGGACTGCACTGTACCGAAAGGCTCGAATTTCGAGCGTATTTCGGCCTCGGTGGTTGTCCGGGCCAGATTTCGAATAAGTAGTTTCATAGTTGGGAGTACAGTATCACGCTTCGATTTTATCAGGCCACCGTCTGCGGGCAGAATGCTCCCTGAATGGTTTCAGATTATCACGCGGCTTTACAGGTTGATGTCCACGTCTTCGTGGTCTATATCCTTCAGTGTCATGATATTCCTCTTGTAAGCTTAAAATGGGGTTGGAGCAGGGCAATACGAATGTATCTATCGAGCGCATAATGCTGAGCAAAAAGCGAAGACGTCAAACGCCGCGTGAGCAGCTCAACGCGCTGCGGACATTTCTTCTTTGCAATACCGGGACGGCGCGGTGGAATTCAACACGGTCATCAGTATGCTCAGGTCGCTTGCTTCGCAGCAGGAACAGCTCGCCGCCATTCAGGGCTCCGTGGCGACCAACCTTGTCGAGGGTTACAAGTCGCTGGGAGGCGGTTGGGAAATCCGCCAGGGGCAGGACGCTCGCGACATGGTGCCAACCGAAACCCGGGAAGAAATGCAGAACCGAACAAAAGAATGGCAAAAAGTATTCGAGTAAGTAGCACGGATTCAACGACTCGAAGCAGCTCAGGAAATTTGAGGACATGCGGACTCCTTAACGAAGGTAATAAATGTTATGCGCAGTATTCTGATTCTATTCATCGCACTGACCTGCTCGAGCAGTTGGGCCGCTGAAGTTGCCGGCATGCAAGAGCGCAGTCAGCTGATAGACCGCATTCTCGAACAGCGATTTACGGATGTGCTGCCGGGCCTGATGCGCCGCGAAAAAATCGATATGTGGGTAATCATGTCACGGGAGTACAACGAAGACCCCGTGATCAAGACGATGTTGCCCGCGGCCTGGATATCGGCGCGCCGTCACACGATGCTCGTAATCTATGATCCCGGTGCGGGTAAACCACTGGAAAGGCTGGCCGTGGCACGTTACGCCGTTGCTGATTTATTCAGCAAAGCCTGGGACAAGGAGCAGGAACCCGATCAGTGGGCAGCGCTGGCCAGGGTCATCAGTGAGCGCAATCCCAGGCGAATAGCAGTGAATGTGTCTGAAAGTTTTGCCCTGGCTGATGGCATGAGCAGCACCGAATATCGCAAATTTATGGAAGTGTTGCCTGCTGAGCTGCGCTCGCGGGTGATTCCCGCCGAAAACCTCGCCATCGCGTGGCTGGAAACCCGTAGTGAGCTGGAGATGGAGCTTTATCCCCAGTTGGTCGAGATCGGCCACGAGTTGATCGCCACCGCATTTTCCAATGAAGTCGTCACTCCAGGCGTCACCACCACGGACGACATCATCTGGTGGTTGCGCGATCAAAGCATCGCACTGGGGCTTGGCAACTGGTTCCACCCCAGCGTTTCCATACAGCGCGCAGATGATGAGCAATTCGATCAGGTCAAGGCCTTCAGCAAGCGGGCTGGTGAGAATGTGATTCAGCCTGGAGATCTGATCCATGTAGACTTTGGAATAACGTACCTGCGCCTTAATACCGACCAGCAACAGCACGCCTATGTGCTGAACCCGGGTGAGACGGCCCCTCCTGCCAGCCTGCAAAAAGCCCTGGTGAATGCGAACAGGCTGCAGGATATTCTCACCGGGAACTTCGAGGTGGCGCGCAGTGGCAATGAGATCCTGCGCCGTTCCCGCGAACAGGCCATCGCCGAAGGACTGAAACCGTCAATATATTCACATCCGCTGGGCCTTCATGGTCATGGCGCAGGCCCGACTATTGGTATGTGGGATGCCCAGGACGGCCTGCCGGTCGTCGGCGACTACCCTGTGTACCCCAACACGGTTTATTCCATTGAGCTTAATGCAGCGACCTATATTCCCGAGTGGGACAAAGAAGTTCGCATCATGCTGGAGGAGGATGCCTTTTTTGATGGCCGAACGGTCGAGTACATAGACGGGCGGCAGAAAGCATTCCACCTGATTTCATCGGGTCAGGTATCCGCTCCCAAATCATTCGGACACTCACCCGTGGTTGTCGAAAAGCGAGGTTGATGACTACCTTGCCGATATCGACACGGCCGAAGAGTGGCGGGCCGAGCAGGTATTGGTTCGCTAAGTCTGATGTAATGACCGCAACGACTCTTCAATCTGCCCCGGAAACGTGAAATGAATTACCGAAATTCTGTAGATCAAGCCATGACGGACACCTTTCGAACCGATGGTGCCGTACTTATCAAGGGCCTGTTTCGTGATTGGGTAGACGTGATCAAATCAGGCATCGAACGCAATATGGCTCATCCCGGTCCTTATGCCTCCGAGAATTTCAAGGAGGGGGAGAGTGGCCGGTTTTTTGATGACTATTGCAACTGGACGCGGATCCGGGAGTTCGAAGAGGTCATTCGTGATTCGGAAGTCGGGGCGGTCGCAGCCGACCTGATGGCATCTGATACCGTCCAGGTTTTTCATGACCATGTGCTGGTGAAAGAGCCGGGCACCACCATGCAAACGCCCTGGCACCAGGATGCGCCTTATTATTTCGTGGAAGGTGAACAGACGGTCAGCTTCTGGTGTCCGGTTGATACGGTCAAGGAAGCTTCATTGCGCCTGGTTGCCGGATCCCATTTATGGGAAAAGCCCGTTCTGCCCATTCGCTGGGTGTCGCAGGGCGATTTTTTTCCGAATGAAGAAACGTATATGCCAATCCCCGATCCGGATGCTGAGAATATGCGTATCCTGGAGTGGGAAATGGAACCTGGGGATGCGGTAGCCTTCAATTTTAAAACCCTTCACGGGGCACGTGGAAATCATTCAGCTTCCCGGCGCAGGGCCTTTTCTTTACGCTTGATTGGGGATGACGCCAGGTATGTCACCCGCCCCGGTAAAACCTCTCCGCCTTTCCCGGGTCACAACATGAAGGAGCATCAAAAACTCAGGGAAGACTGGTTTCCGGTCATATACTCTCGAGACTAAGCGGTGAGCAGCGATCCACGACCCGGCCCGGGCCACTGCCTTAACTCGCCCTTGTATTGACTTGTCCCGCCCAAAGCCGCCAAACTCTGGGCCACCCCGTTAAGTCCTGCAACCCTTCCCATGACAAAGGAAACGCCATGCGCACTGCCTCGAAAAGCCCGTTCCGCCTTGTTCTGATCATGCTAGGCCTGATACTGGCCAGCGGTCCTGCGCCAGCGGCCGATTACGACCTGGTGATCAATAATGGGCGCGTGATGAACCCGGCAAATGGCCTGGATTCGGTGCGAAACATCGGTATTCGGGACGGGCGCATCGAGGCAATTTCACGCGATGCGCTGGATGGCAAGCAGCAGGTGGAGGTTGGCGGGCTGGTAGTGGCCCCCGGATTTATTGACCTGCACGCCCATGGCCAGCGCGAGTTTGAGTCCTGGTTGCAGGCACGGGACGGTGTCACCACGCAGCTCGAAATGGAGGCTGGCGTCTATCCCGTCGCCGCCTGGTATGAGCAGCGCGCCGGCGCCTCGCCGATCAATTACGGCGCGACGGTCGGGCACCCTCCGGTCCGGATCGCAACCATGGCTGACCTCAAATCCATCGGCCTGGACGAAAGTGACCTGGCCGTCGGTCTGCTGAACAACGAACATTTCGGTGCCATCGCGGCGCAGCGCAACTGGGTGGAAGACCCGGCCAACGCGGAACAGCTCGCCGGGATCCTGGAGCGCCTGCAGCGGGGTCTGGATGAGGGCGCACTCGGTATAGGCTTTGGCATCAACTACACGGCCGGGGCCACACGTGAAGAAATCTATCGCGCCTTTGGCGTGGCGGCGGCAAACAACGTCTCAAACTTCGTTCATTCACGCTTTGGTTACGAACTGGAGCTCGGTGGCAGCGTAGACGCCGTGCAGGAACTGCTGGCCAATGCCGCCGCAACCGGAGCAGGTCTGCATATCGTGCACATTGGGAGCAGCGGCGGCAGCCGTGTTCCCTTGCTGCTGGAAATGATCGACTCTGCCAGGCGAAACGGCATCAATGTAAGCACCGAGGTATACCCTTACACCGCATGGTCCACCTTTATCGGAGCCGCCCTGTTCGATGGTGATTTCAGGAACAATCTGGGTATCGACTATGGTGACATCGAGTTGCCGTCCAGCGGTGAGCGCCTAAACCAGGAGCGCTTCGAGTTGCTGCGCCGCGAATCCCCCGGAACCATAATCGTTGGTCACGGCATGAAGGAGGACAAGGTGGCCGCGGCCGTCGCCCACCCCGGCGTGATGATTGCCAGCGACGGCATGTTTTACAACGAAGGTCGTGCCCACCCCCGCGGCGCCGGTACGTTCAGTCGGGTGCTTGGCTACTACGTGCGTGAGAAACACGCGCTGAGCCTGATGGATGCCCTGGGCAAGATGAGCTACCTGCCCGCAAAACGCCTCGAAAATGCGGTACCGCAGATGAAACGCAAGGGCAGAATCGAAATTGGTGCTGATGCCGACCTGGTGATCTTTAATCCCGAAACAGTCAGGGACAATGCCACCTTCTCCGAACCCGCACTGCCTTCAAGTGGGATTGAGCACGTTCTGGTGAACGGGGTGTTCGTGGTAAGGAATGGAGCGCCGCAAAAGGATGAAAGTCCTGGCAGGGCGGTCAGGCGTTAACTGAAAGTCAGATAAGAGCGGTTGTCTTGCCGATACTCGCGATACCAGCATCAAGCAGGTCGTTCAGTTATTCGCTCATCGCCCTGCCGCCGCAGGTGCGCGGCGACAGGGCCACCAGTTGTTGGAATCTGTTTCTCAGAAATCCGGGATCACCGTCGGATCAGTTCACTTGCCGTGTGCTTCATCCAGCCGTTTCCTGAGCTTATGGGCCCACTCCTGGATGGTTCGGTCAAATTCCATCTGATTACTCACTCTTCCGCCGCGGTGACCAAATCCAGTATCCCCAACGGCTTCGGCATCCATGACTTCCGCTATCTTGGTGCTGGTGGCTGAATCGTACAATTCCATGTAGAGGGTCATGCTGCCATTGGATGCCACGAAGGTTTCGCTGATCCCTGGGCTGTTGGTTTCGGGTGCCGTCACGGTCAGGTTGATAATAGCGGGTCGAATCAAGAGAACATCTTTGCCGGTCCCATCGACAACTGAGTAACCGCCCTTTTCAAGCTCCTTGCTGAATGCCCTGGGGAATGCTTCCGCGACCTTTTTCTTGATTTGCTCAACATCCTTATCGGTGACGCGGCGCGACAAGTCCCTTTCATCCCGGTTGTAGTTCCGTTGCCAGTCTTTTTCGAACTGGACGAAACAATCGAGAATTTTAACCTTGTCGTAATTCGCCAGGGTCGCATCGTCCGCGACATACACGGCACCGTGGCGACTCTGTTTCTTCAGTTTCAGGCCGTCCTTGGTGCTCTCAGGGAAATTTTCCCCGGCCACGAGCGGTGCGGCCAGGGCCAGGACGCCAGCCAGAAAGAGAGATTTTTTAACCAATTTTGCAATCATCAGTAAATTCCTGTTGTCGAAAAAATGCCTTGGCCGCCATTTTCCGGTGGACAGGAAGTATAGACCACTTTTTAAAAACACTGCCCAGGATATGAGCAATGAAGACGCGGCGATCATGGACTGATCCTCGAGTCGCTCAGCCTGGTTTTTCCAATCAGATTGTTTGACCAAATCGCCAGTTAAGAGAAAAAATCCTCCGCGCCCTCAAGGACGCGGAGGAGGATTGCGAGGCCACGGAGGGTTAGTAGTTCTCGCAGAACTGTCCGGCGTTGTATGGCAGCGGCCCGGAGATTTCAGTCACGCAAAACGTGAAAGAGGCGCCGCCTTTCGCGGTAGCGTCGGTCGTAAACGTCACCGAACCGCTACCGGAGGTACTGCCGGATACAGATTCGTTGAAGCTGCCCGAGAATTCAGCGGTGACGGTGGCGCCGCCAATCGGGTTACCCAGGTCATCAACAACAGTTACCACGGCCTGACCGTTCTTGTTGCCTTTACCGGCGTTGACGGTACTCAGCACGATCGAAGTGACCTGCAGTTCAGTCGGGCCCGTATTCGCGCTGGTGACAAAGCTCCACTCGTTCCCCACCGTCGTGCCGATGGTGTTGGTTTCATCAACCCGCCAGTAGTAGGTGGTGCTGGTGTTCAGTGTTCCCGGGCTGTAACTGGTTCCGGTTTGGCCGTTACTGGCCAGTGACAGGGAGCCCGGCGTGGTGCCGAAGTACACGTCGTGCGTCTCCGTACCGGCACCGGCGCTCCAGCTCAGCGTGGTGTTGACAGGTATGCCGCTGGCGCCGTTGGACGGATCCGGGTTCAGCGCCCTGGCCGGTGCTTCGGTGGGCGGTGTCGCGCCGTCGAAATACATGTGATCAATGTTGACGGTGCTCAGAGCGGTGTTGCCACCGCTGCTGTTGTTGTCGATCACCCGAACATAAATCGTGCCGCTCACTCCGCTACCGATGTCGAAGGTGCTGGAAGCGCCCGGTACGGTCACCATGTCGGTCCAGCCGCCGTTGCTGCTGGTCGACCACTGGAAGGTAAAAGCGGTGTCCAGGTCGTCGCTTTGGAAGTCACCTGAGGCGACCACGTTGAACGTGGTGTTCCCTTCCGCCAGGTTGAACTGCCAGATGTGTTCCAGGCTGTCCGAACGTCGGCTGGGTTTACCGCCGGAATGAATTTCTTCAACGGACTGGGCTGCTCCGCCGATGTCCCAGGTGTCCTGGAAGCTGCCGCTGAGCGTACCATCCACGGTGTTGAAATCCGCCACGGCATAATCCGGGGTGATCGGATCCGGTGTGGGCGCCACGTCATCTGAATACACACCGGTATCGGAGCGATCATCCGTTATGGTAAGGGTCACCGTGTAAGTGCCTGCGGACGGGTAGCTGTGAGCAGGGTTCAGCCCGCTGCCGGTGCTGGTGTCACCAAAGTCCCAACGATAGTCGACGATCGTGCCTCCATCGGGATCATTCGAACCCGAGGCATCGAAAGTGCAGGTCGTGCCGTCGCAGGAGCTGGCGAAAAACGCGGTCGGCGGAATGTTGGCCGCCAGCACATTGACCGAAACGGTTGCCGTGTCGGTGGCGCTACCGTCGGATACCGTGTAGCCGAAGCTGTCCGCGCCGGTCGTGCCAGGATTCGGGCTGTAGGTCACCGAGCCGTTGTTATTGGTGACGGTGCCCTGGGTGCCGTTGCTGACTGCCGACACGTTCAGCGGATCGTTGTCCACGTCACTGTCGTTATCCAGAACGAAGACCTCGACCGGAATGTCCTGTTCGGTAGTCGCACCGGTATCGTTCACGGCTACCGGGGCGTCGTTGACCGGGTTTACGGTAACGCTGACGCTACCGGTATCGGTGCCGCCTTTGCCGTCTGACAACGTGTAGCTGACGATGTCCGGGCCGTTGAAATTGGCGTCAGGTGCATAGTTGATCGTGTTGTCCCCGTTGACCGAGGCGCTTCCGTTGGGTGGATCGCTGACGCCGGTGACGTCCAGCGGATCGTCATCCGGATCGCTGTCATTACCCAGTACGGCGATATTGACCGAACCGTCCTCGTCGACCGTGCCGGAGTCAGCACCGGCGGCC
>JAOUCS010000191.1 GCA_029859645.1 Lysobacterales bacterium
TCCCGGGAATCGTTTGCATAGACGTCGTGGCCGATCATCGCCCGGAGTTGCACCAGGTAGTCATTCGCATCTCCTTTGCCGGAGTCCTGGGTGGAGTCCTCCACGAACTTTGGCAAGGCTTCCGGGGTGATGTTCTCAACGAAGTACCCGGGCGTCCACAAGGTCAGCAGGCTTAGCGTCGAGAGAAACTTCATGATCTTCGCATTTTCGATACCCGCTTGCTGCATCATCTCGATGGCTGATTCATGGGAATGCCATTGCAGCAGGTCATAGGAGGTTGCCCTGGGCGAACCGTCGATGGCGACTGCTTTTTGCATGAAATCGGCGTACTGCCCAATCCAGCTGAAAGTCTGCATGCCTCCCATGGATATACCCATGATGGCATGCACGCGGTTGAGCCCGAAGTGTCCGGTCAACAAGGCATGCTGCGAGCTCACCATGTCGGCGATGGCCAGACGGGGAAATTGTTTGCCGGGCTGCCGGGTGCTGTTGGATGGTGAAGACGAAACACCGTTAGCCAGGGAATCAACGGCAATGACGAAATACCGGTCAGTGTCCGCCAGCTTGCCCGGGCCGATCTGCTGATACTTGATCAGGTTGCCGGTCGTTCCGGAGAACCAGGTCGGGAAAACGAGCACGTTTGATTTATCCTCGTTCAAGGTTCCGGCTGTTCGGAAACCAATATGTGCATCCAGCAAAGTCTCGCCGGATACCAGTTCCAGGTCGCCGATAGAGACAAATTGTTGCGGCGAATCCGCCGACGCGACTGAACAGGCAAAGAGCAGGGCAAGCACCCAGGTTCGCGATAGCAAGGGCTGAATCTCCATCGAATGGTTCAGGGACGTAAAAGACTAGCATGTGGACAATCTTTGCGTCTTCGAACAAAACCTTTGCACTGGCTCGCACCAGCCTTTTTAATAGGTGCTAATCCATCCGGGAGCTTCGAGTACAGTGAGCGCTAGCGGCAGCAACATCCAGCAGCTGACCCAGTCGGCTTTTTCCGCCCTCCAGGCAGGTGATGCAAACCGGGCAAAAAGCGGTTTTGAACAAATCATCGCGACCGGCCAGGCCGATACGATGCACTGGCTGGGTATGGCTTTTACCCGCGCACGCCTGGGGGATAATGCGGGTGCGTTGTCAGCGGTCGACAAGTCGCTGGAACTCTCGCCACGAAACCTTAGAGCGGTTCTTTTAAAGGCAGAGTTACTGACACGGGAGGGACAATCGCGTGCCGCCCTGCAGCACTACAAGTACGCATTGCAACTGGCTGAAAACGCACCTGACCTGCCGGCAGATCTTCAGCAGGACCTGCTGAAAGCGCAAAAAGCCTGTGATGACAAAGCGAACGAATATCGCAGCTTCCTGCTGGACAGGTTGCAGGCCGACGGAATCGTGCCCGGTGACAGCCATCCTCGATTCAGTCTATCGCTGGACCTGATCTTCGGTGACAAGCAGATCTATTACCAGCAGCCGCACCGTTTCTACTACCCGGGGCTGCCCCAGATCCAGTTTTATGAACGGGATCAGTTCGATTGGATTGAAAATATGGAGGCCCAGACAGACCGGATTCGGGCGGAATTGGTCCCGGTGATGCAGGAGCCGTCGCGCTTTTCGCCCTATATCAAATCCACTGATGCCAAGATCGGCCAGGATAACCAGGGTCTTGCGGACAATGATGATTGGGGCGCCCTGTACCTGTGGGACCACAGCCGGCTGGTGCCAGAGAACGCAGCACTTTTCCCGCACACGCTCAAAGCGCTGGAAGCAGCGCCGATGCCGGAAATTTCCATGCAGGCGCCGATGGCCCTGTTTTCCAAACTGGCCCCCGGCACCCGGATACCACCCCACAATGGTCTGATGAACACGCGGCTGATCTGTCACCTGCCGCTGATCGTGCCGCCAGACTGCGGCGCGCTGAGAGTAGGCAATGAAGAACGGGCCTGGGTAGAAGGTGAAATGCTGATTTTCGACGACTCCATAGAGCACGAGGCGTGGAATAACAGCGATCAGCAGCGCGTTATCCTGCTGTTTGAAATCTGGCGGCCTGAAATCAGCGCAGAAGAACGCAAACTGCTGACCACCATGCTGATAGCGGTCAAAGAATACGCCAACCAGGAATCTGAACCATGATAAGTCGACGCTTATTGATAAAGAACACCGCGGCAGCCGCATCGCTGATCGCATTACCCGTCACGTGGTCTGCGGTTGCGCTGGCTCAACAGAAGTTGCCGCGGCGACCCATCGCAGGCGGTGGTGATGCACTACCTGTCATAGGGTTGGGTAATTCCAATGCGTTTCGACAAAACGATGTGCCAGGCTCCACCGCCTTGATCAAGCTGTTCCACGGACATGGCGGTGCATATATTGACTGTTCAGGGGAAAGCCGGTTTGTTGTCGCCGGCGTCGCCAGCTCCCTGGGTGTTGGTAACGAATTGTTCCTGGGAACCTATTTTTCAAATGAGGACGAGCCGGCGATGCGGGAGAATGTTCAGCGCTTGCTGGAGATTACCGGGAAAAAGCAACTTGACCTGGTGCACTCTTATCCCGAATTTGCCGAGCCCAACTGGGACATGTTCCTCAAATGGAAAGACGAAGGCCTGACAAAGTATATCGGCGTGGCCAGGCACGCCGAAAGGTTCTACGGCAGCATGATGAAGATGATGGAGACCGGCACGGTGGATTTCCTGCAGGTGAATTACTCACCGCTGGAAACAGCTGCGGATCAACAGGTGCTGCCGATGGCGCTGGACAAGGGTGTGGCGGTTACGATCAACCGGCCTTTCATCAATGGTGAGTATTTCTCGCGCGTTCGGGGTCATGAACTGCCGGGGTGGGCGGCCGATTTTGACTGTGACAGCTGGGCGCAGTTTTCGCTCAAGTTTATCCTTTCAAACCCGGCGGTGACTTGCGTGCTGACGGAAACAGCCAATCCAAAACACGCTCTGGATAATATCGGGGCCGGCTTTGGCCGCCTGCCGGACGCGGCAACGCGGCAGCGAATGGTGCAGTATCTGCAGGATTTATAGACAAAAACCAAAGGGATACCGTGGGCAGCCACTTCCAGCCAGCCCGTGTGCTCAGGGCGGTTGCGTTTTTATTCGATGGCATACTTTTCGCGGATCAGCCGGGTCAATTCATCCCCGAGCTTTAGTTGTTCCCTCAGGTAGGCTGTGCCGTTATTGAGCGTGGTTCTGTAAAAAAGTACGTCGCCATAGTACCTGGCCAGCAGCTTCGGATGGTCGTCGATCAGGTAGGAACCCTCGCTGATCAGTGAATCAAACCGGTCCAGTGGCCCGAGAATTTCCAGGTAATTTTGTTCGATGTGTTCATAGGCTCTCTTGGCGAGAGCAAGGTTAAAGATCAGTTTCTGGCTTTGCTCCTGCACATGGAAATAGTGCATCAACTCTTTATCCACGTGCCGGTAGGCATCGAGGCCTCTTTTGTACGCCAGGATGGAGTCACGGACTGGCTTGTCGCGGATCAGGAACAAATTGTTTCCGGTGCTCAGTTGAGAAATGGTCAGATCCGGGAAATCGACCCGCATGTACCAGTACGTATGAATCACCGATCGAATGAACAACTCCCGCCGGAATTGCCGATCATCAGCGGGTTCAGCGACCTTCATCAGCAGATCGCCAAGCGCATCAAGCAGGATTTCGTTGCCGTCAATGGACTGTTTGATCAGTTCGCGATCCGTGCTTATGTCATTGAGCATGGAAGCGACGATTTCCCGTTCTTTCTGACGGTCCAGGCGATCGTCGTTCCAGCCGTCTATTTGCAGTGCGATCAGGATGCCGGCCACAACCAGGAGTAGTTCACCCAAGGCGTAGCGGAAGTAGCGGCGGCTTTTCTCACCCGTCATTAATTCCTGCCTGGATTTTCTGAAAAGCCCGAACATACATTCAAATTTTCATGCAGGGCTGGTTACTGTGGAAGCCTGGGAAAGACGATCCTGAACGTCGTGCCCCGCTTGAGTTCTGATTCAACGGTAATGCTTCCTTCCATCTTCTTGACCAGCTTTCGTACCAGGTCGAGGCCCATTCCGCTGCCTTTGCCAACCGGTTTGGTGGTATAAGCCCGCGAAAAAACCCGCTTGATGTGCGCCGGGTCAATACCGCACCCGGTATCACTGACCTCAATGATCACGTCATCGCCTTTTTCCCGGATATATACTGAAATGACTTTGTTCTTGCTGTTCTCCATGGCATCTTTCGCGTTGGAAAACAGGTTCATCAGCACTTGCTGCAATTGTCCGATATTACCCAGGATCATTGGGGTGGTGGCGGAAAGGCGCTCCTCGAGCTTGATATCTTCCTGCTTGTAAAGGAAAGCCACCAGGTTCAGTGATTCCTGAATTGCGGAATTCAGGTCAATCGGCACCGGGTTAGTTTCATCAATCCGGGCAAAGGTCTTGATGCCGGATACCAGTCTGACGATGGACTTGCTTGCTGTGTCGAGTTTCTGAGCAATTTCCTCCAGTGACTCACGCGAAATTTTTCCTTCCTGGAGGTTGTCCTTCAGGACGTTAAGGTAACCCGTGATGACGAATAGCGGGTTGTTGATTTCGTGCGCGATACCGGCAGTCAAC
>JAOUCS010000082.1 GCA_029859645.1 Lysobacterales bacterium
CAGGTCAACGCCGGTGATCAGTTCGGTCACGGGGTGTTCCACCTGCAAGCGGGTATTCATCTCGAGAAAATAAAAGTTTCTTTGTGTATCGACGATGAATTCGACGGTGCCGGCGGACTCATAATCAACCGCCCTGGCCAGGGCCACGGCCTGGGCGCCCATCTGCTGGCGGGTCGCCTCGTCCAGGAACGGCGACGGCGCTTCCTCGATGACTTTCTGATGGCGGCGCTGCAGGGAACATTCACGCTCGTTCAGGTGAATGATATTTCCATGGCTATCCGCCATGATCTGGATTTCTATGTGTCGCGGCTCCTCGATAAATTTCTCCACGAAGATCCGGTCGTCACCGAAACTCGAGCGCGCTTCGTTGGCGGCACGTTCAAAGCCGTCACGGCATTCATCATCGTTGCGCGCAATGCGCATGCCCTTGCCGCCACCACCAGCGGTTGCCTTCAGCATCACCGGGTAACCTATCTCGTTCGAAATGGTCACCGCGTGCTCCGCATCACGCAGCACATCGGTAAAGCCGGGAATGGTGTTGACGCCGGCCTCATCGGCCAGTTTCTTGGAGGTGATTTTGTCCCCCATGGCTTCGATGGCCCTGGTTTTGGGGCCGATGAATGCGATACCCGCCTGGGCCAGCATTTCGCAAAATTCCGAGTTTTCCGACAGGAAGCCATAGCCCGGATGAACCGCCTGGGCACCGGTATCAAGGCAAGCCTGGACAATCCGCTCCTTCAGCAGGTAGCTCTCGGTCGAAGGCGGTGGCCCGATGCGTACCACCTCATCAGCCAGCCGAACGTGCAGTGCTTCGCGATCAGCATCAGAATAGACGGCCACGGTCTTGATACCCATTTTCTGAGCAGACTTGATGACACGGCAGGCGATTTCACCGCGATTGGCGATCAGGATTTTGTCAAACACTCGCAGGCCCTCTGGTACTCAGTTATTACAGCGGAATGTTGTTATGTTTACGCCACGGATTTTCCAGCTTCTTGTCGCGCAGCATGGCAAGTGAGCGGCAGATACGCTTGCGGGTGGCATGGGGTGCTATCACGTCATCGATGTAACCCCGGCTGCCCGCAATGAACGGATTCGCAAACTTGCGGCGGTATTCTTCGGTGCGCTCGGCAATCTTCTCTTCATCGCCGATGTCTTCACGGAAAATGATTTCCACCGCGCCTTTCGGGCCCATAACCGCGATTTCCGCGCTCGGCCAGGCGAGGTTGACATCGCCCCGCAGGTGCTTTGACGCCATAACGTCATAAGCGCCGCCATACGCCTTACGGGTAATCACGGTGATTTTTGGTACCGTGGCTTCGGCATAGGCAAACAACAGTTTTGCGCCGTGCTTGATGATGCCGCCGAACTCCTGTGCCGTGCCCGGCATGAAGCCCGGTACGTCGACAAAGGTCAGGATTGGAATATTGAACGCATCGCAGAAGCGGATGAAGCGGGCAGCCTTGATTGACGACTTGATATCCAGGCAGCCCGCCAGGACTTTCGGCTGGTTGGCCACCACGCCTACCGGGTGGCCGTCCATGCGAGCAAAACCAATAACAATGTTCTGAGCATGTTCCGGTTGTAACTCCCAGAATTCATTGTCGTCGGAGATCTTGTAAATCAACTCCTTCATGTCATAGGGCATGTTGGGGTTATCCGGAACCAGCGTGTCCAGAGACATTTCCTTGCGGTCTGCCTTGTCGGGCGTTGGCCTGTATGGAGCCTTCTCGCGATTGTTAGCGGGCAGATAATTGATAAAGCGACGCACCATCAACAAGGTTTCTACATCGTTCTCATAAGCACGATCACAAACTCCTGAAATCGTCGAATGAGTCAGCGCTCCACCCAGGTCTTCGGCGGTCACTTGCTCATGAGTCACGGTTTTAACCACGTCAGGCCCGGTCACGAACATGTATGAACTGTCCTTCACCATGAAGATGAAATCGGTAATGGCCGGAGAATAGACTGCACCACCGGCGCAGGGGCCCATGATCACTGAAATCTGTGGAACCACTCCGGAAGCCAGCATATTCCGCTGAAAAACGTCGGCGTAACCGCCCAGCGATGCCACGCCTTCCTGGATCCTGGCGCCGCCGGAGTCGTTCAGGCCGATAATCGGCGCCCCCACTTTCATTGCGTGGTCCATGACCTTGCAGATTTTCTCCGCGTGAGCTTCGGACAATGAACCCCCGAATACCGTAAAATCCTGGCTGAATATGAAAACCACCCGGCCATTGACGGTACCGTAACCGGTGACCACGCCATCGCCCGGGATCTTCTTGTCCGACATACCGAAATCATTGCAGCGATGCTCAACGAAGGTATCCCATTCCTCGAAGCTGTCTTCATCCAGCAACAATTCGATGCGTTCGCGCGCAGTCAGCTTGCCACGTTTGTGCTGCAGGTCGATCCGGGCCTGGCCGCCACCCAGCGCCGCTGCTTCGCGTTTCTTTTCCAGTTGGTCAACGATTTCTTGCATAGAGACTTCCTTTAACGTTTCCGGATCAAATCCAGCACTTCATGAGCGGCCAGCAGAATATTGGTGCCAGGGCCAAACACAGCCGAGACACCCAATGCCAGCATGGAATCATAATCCTGTGGAGGAATGACGCCGCCGCAAATGACGATAATGTCTTCGGCGTTCTCTTTCTTCAATCCTTCGATCACCTGCGGAACCAGCGTCTTGTGTCCGGCCGCCTGTGACGATATTCCGATCACGTGCACATCATTTTCGATAGCCTCGCGAACAGCTTCGTCCGGTGTCTGGAACAGCGGACCGATATCCACATCAAACCCGATGTCTGCAAATGCCGTGGCAATCACCTTGGCGCCACGGTCATGGCCGTCCTGGCCCAGTTTGCACACCAGCATCCGCGGACGCCGGCCTTCGACCTTGGCAAAGTCCTGCACGGCCTTCTGTATTGACGCGTAATCATCATCGTTCTCGTAGGCAGAGCCGTATACGCCAGAGATGGAATGAGTCACGGCACGATGCCTGCTGTACACTTTTTCGAGTGCATCTGAAATTTCTCCTACGGTGGCCCTGGCCCTGGCAGCATCAACCGATAAAGCCAGCAAGTTGCCGTTTTCCTCTGAGGCTGCCCGTGTCAACGCATCGAGGGCCTTCATGCATGCTGCATCATCCCTGCTGTCCCGGACGTTCTTCAAACGGTTGATCTGCGCTTCACGAACAGCCGTATTATCGATATCCAGTATATCGACCGGCGGTTCCTGTTCCAGCTGATAGCGGTTAACGCCGACGATCACTTCCTCGCCACGGTCGATGCGGGCCTGGCGCAGGGCCGAAGCTTCCTCGATCCGCATCTTCGGCATGCCGGTTTCAACGGCCCGGGTCATGCCTCCCATTTCTTCCACTTCATCGATCATCCGGCGCGCCTCGGCCACCAGTTCACCGGTCAGGCTTTCCACGTAATAGGAGCCTGCCAGCGGATCGACAACCCGTGTTATTCCGGTCTCCTCTCGCAAAACGAGCTGGGTGTTGCGGGCAATCCGGGCAGAAAACTCGGTGGGTAACGCCAGCGCCTCATCGAATGAGTTGGTATGCAGCGACTGGGTGCCACCAAGCACGGCAGCCATGGCTTCCACCGTGGTCCGCATGATGTTGTTGTAAGGGTCTTTCGCCGTCAGGCTGACGCCGGAAGTCTGGCAATGAGTCCGCAGCATCAGTGAGCGCTGGTCTTTGGGAGAAAAGTTCTCTTCCAGCAGCGTGGCCCACAAAAGGCGTGCGGCTCGCAGTTTCGCCACCTCCATGAAAAAATTCATGCCGATCCCGAAGAAAAACGACAGACGTGGCGCGAATGCATCCACTTCGAGACCACTTGAAATCGCCGCTCGCACGTACTCAATACCGTCGGCAATGGTGTAGGCAAGCTCCTGGGCGCAAGTCGCGCCTGCTTCCTGCATGTGGTAACCGGAAATCGACATCGAATTGAAGCGCGGCATGTGGGCCGAGGTATAGGCAATGATATCCGACACGATGCGCATGGAAGCGGCGGGCGGGTAAATGTAGGTGTTGCGGACCATGAACTCCTTGAGAATATCGTTCTGCAGGGTGCCGGCCAGTTGCTCGGGTGCAACGCCCTGCTCTTCCGCCGCAATGATGTACATGGCCATCACCGGCAGCACGGCGCCATTCATGGTCATGGAAACCGACATTCGGTCCAGCGGGATGCCATCGAACAGGATCTTCATGTCGGCCACGCTGTCTATGGCCACGCCGGCTTTGCCCACGTCTCCAACCACCCTGGGATGGTCGGAATCATAGCCCCTGTGAGTCGCCAAGTCGAAGGCCACGGAGAGCCCGGTCTGTCCGGCTTCCAGGTTTTTTCGATAAAAGGCGTTGGATTCCTCGGCCGTGGAAAAACCTGCGTACTGACGGACGGTCCAGGGCCTGCCAGCGTACATGGTCGCCTTGGGGCCACGTACAAAGGGCGCCATACCAGGCAATGAATCCAGGTGATCCAGGCCAGCGATGTCTTCAGAGGTATACAGCGGTTTGACCTGGATACCCTCGGGAGTATCCCAGGTCAACTTTTCCGGTGGCCTGCCCTTAAGTTCACGGGTGGCCAGTTGTTGCCAGTCGGCAAGTGTCTTCTTGGGGAATTTGCTCATTTTTTTCGCAATCCATTATCTACGAGCAAGCTCAACCAGGCCAGCTCAGATATACTCTCCCACAGCGGGCCATTGTCACGCCGGCCCGCCGGGAATGCAATTAGACGAAGGCATACTGTCAGTGATTACTCGAATTGTACGCATGGATTTTCAGCCCGCGCACGCCGATGACTTCCTGGAACATTTCAGGGGTGTTGCCGGGCAGATACGCCAGTTTCCTGGCGTCCGGCTCCTGGAACTGCACCGGGACGCCAGCCAGCCCAACGTTTTTTACACCTACAGCAAGTGGGATGGCGAGGATGAACTGGAGACATACCGCCAGAGTGACCTGTTCAAGAGCGCCTGGAGCCAGGCCAAGTGTTGGTTTCAGGCAAAACCTCAGGCCTACAGCCTGAGGCAGGAACTGCTACTGGACTGACTCAGTCCGCCTGTTCCGATGCTGCCAGCAGCACAAGGTCCCGGCAGGCTATTCCGACAGATGCGCCGGTGAATGCCGCGTGTGAACGCGGTTATTTATCATGCTCAAAGCAGTTACGTGTCAAATCGATGCGTCCGAATATATGCCATTGACGCGGCGCAACAGGCCATAAGGATTGGCGTTTTGCAGCGCCGGTGGCAACAGCGCGTCGGGCAAATCCTGGTAGGCGACAAAGCGGGCAAACCTTACCATGGCGTCGGCGCCGACGCTGGTCGTGGCGGATGCCGAAGAAGCCGGATAAGGACCGCCGTGTTGCTGCGAGGGACACACTTCCACGCCGGTTGGGAAGCCGTTGTAAATGACCCGGCCTACTGCTTCGTCCAGATGTTCAATCAGGGCGGCTGCCTGGTCGGCATCTTGCGCTGTCGCGTGCACTGTGGCGGTGAGGTTGCCGTCCAGGGCGCCAGCGACTCTTTTCATCTCTACGGTGTCGTCACATTCGACAATCAAGGTTACCGGCCCGAAAATCTCCTGCTGCAATGCGGGATCAGCCACGAAAGCGGCCGCTGACGTTCGCAGCGCGCAATTAGGCGGCGCCAGGGTATCTTCGACACTCTCCTCCACCGGATTGAGCCATTCCACGTCATCCCGGCCGGCGACGGCCCTGAGAGATGAACGCAATTCCTCGCCTATTTTTTCATTCAACAACAAGCCCCGGGGCGCTTCGCTCAAGCCCCTGGCGACCCACTGGTTGAACCCTTCATTGGGCGTCGTCACCACTACGCCGGGAGAGGTACAGAACTGCCCGGTCCCCATGGTGACAGATGCGACCAGCCCCGCAGCAATTTCATCACCCCGTGTCGCCATCGCATCCTCGGCGATGAACACCGGGTTGATACTGCCCATTTCCGCGTAAACCGGAATCGGCCGCGGCCTTGCAGCCGCGATATCCATCAACGCCCGGCCGCCACCCAGCGAACCGGTAAAGCCGACGGCCCGGGTCTGATCATGCCTGACCAGGTCGCCACCCAGCTCGTTGGTGGAACCCTGCAACAGCGAAAACAGTCCGCTGGGCATGCCGCGGTGGTTAATGGCCCGGTCCATAGCATGGACGAACAGTTCATTGGTCAGCGGATGTGAAGGGTGGCCCTTGACCACGACCGGATTGCCGGCCGCCAATGCCGAAGCGGTATCGCCGCCAACCGAACCGAAAGCGAACGGGAAATTGGAGGCACCAAACACGACCACCGGCCCGACCGGGATCATCATACGGCGCAAGTCCGGTTTGGGCAGCGGCGTCCGGTCCGGTTGGGCCGTATCAATACTGGCCTGCACCCAGTGACCCTCTGCGACGATGGCCGCAAAAGCCCTGATCTGACCGCAGGTGCGGCCGCGTTCACCGGTCAGGCGAACCAGCCCCAGGCCAGTCTCTGCATCCGCTGTTTCCAGAAGCTGGTCACCCAAAGCTTCGATTTCGTCGGCAACAGTATTGAGGAAATCAGCGATCTGGTCCTTGTCGCACTGCCGGTATTCCGCAAATGCCGCCTGTGCGGCCGCCATCGCCGCATTCGTTTCGAGCGAACCGCAACTGTGGTAAGTCTCCAGAACCTCGCGGGTTGCAGGGTTGATGGAGAGGAACTCTGTGCCGTCGGGTGTTACCCATTCACCGGCGATGTAGGATTTCTGGTGCAGCTTAATCATGTTTCTGCTTTTCCACTTGGTTTAGAGCAAATTACGTTTTGCCAGGTTTTTCATCAGGGCAGTCGTGCCTAATTTCCTCGTTGTCGTTGTTAATCGAAGTCTAAATGATAATCTGGACTGCCGGGGATAATCCCATGTAATAATTGGAAAGCAAACCCACATCAGCAATAAATCAGAATTCGGGAATCAACCATGATTAACAGATTATTCAGCACTGTCCTGCTCGCCATGCTCCTGCCAGCCAGCCCGGCTGTTTACGCCGAGAACATCGTTGCAGAAAAGCACCCGCTGGAGACGTTTACCGATGGCCGGACCGTGACGGTTTACATGACGGCAAAGGACACGCAACACCGCCTCGCAAGAACCGGCCCGCATTCCTTTGAGCAGGGCGACCAGCCCAGCGAGGGCGAAGTTTCCGTGTTCGTGAACCCCAACAAAAGGTTCCAGGAATTCCTCGGTATTGGGGGCGCCATCACCGACGCCAGTGCCGAGGTTTTCGCGCAATTACCAGAGGATAAGCAGGCCGAGTTGCTGAAAGCTTACTATGACCCTGAAGATGGCATCGGTTACACGCTGGCGCGGACCACCATTCACAGCGCCGATTTTTCCAGCGGCAGTTACACCTACATCGAGGAAGGTGATGCCGACCTGAGCACCTTCAGCATCGATCATGACCGCGAATTCCGCATCCCGCTGATCAAAAAAGCCACCGAAGCTGCAGGCGGTGAGCTGCCACTCTACGCCAGCCCATGGAGCCCTCCCGCTTTCATGAAAGACAGCAACGATATGCTTCATGGTGGCAAACTGCTGCCGGAGTACCGGGCAGCATGGGCGTTGTATTACACGAAATTCATCAAGGCCTATGAAGCGGAAGGTATCCCCATCTGGGGCATTACCATCCAAAACGAACCGATGGCCGTACAAATATGGGAATCCTCGATTTACACCGCTGAGGAAGAGCGGGACTTTTTGCGCGACCACCTTGGACCCACCATGGCCAACGAAGGCCTGGGCGATAAGAAAATCATCGTCTGGGACCATAACCGGGACCTGATCAGCCACCGCGCCAACACGATTTTTGAAGATCCTGAAGCGGCGAAGTATGCCTGGGGCATTGGTTTTCACTGGTACGAGACCTGGGCCGGCGGTGAAACCATGCACGAGAACCTCCGTAATGTGGCCCAGTCTTTTCCGGACAAGAAACTGATCTTCACGGAAGGGACCAATGAGAAGTTTTCCGCAGACCGCTACCAGTACTGGCCGAACGCCGAAAGATACGGCCGCTCGATGATCAATGACTTCAACGCGGGGACAGTCGCCTGGACCGACTGGAACATCCTGCTGGATCAGAATGGCGGGCCCAACCATGTCGGAAATTTCTGTTTTGCACCGGTACATGGCGATACGGAAACGGGTGAGCTGATCTATACACCGACCTATTACTATATCGGTCACTTCTCCAAATTTGTCCGGCCGGGTGCGCGACGCGTCAGTACGACCAGCAGTCGCAGCCACCTGCTGGCCACCTCGTTCATCAATCCTGACAACTCGGTAGCCACCATCGTCATGAACCAAAGCGAGCTGGATATTGACTACAACTTCATCGTCGGACCCAGCGAGATACAGCTGACCATTCCGGCGCATGCCATGCAAACACTGATCTGGTGAGCCAACTGTACGTTCACTGGAGCCTGATGTACCTTTAGGTTATCCAAGTGACCTGGAGACCCTGATAATGGGCAAAGACAAGCTTCCCAAAATTTCGACGGAAGTGTACGAAACCGAGCTGGAACGGCTGCAGGGTGAGTTGGTCAAGCTCCAGCTGTGGATAAAGGAAAAAGGACTCAAGGTCATCGTGGTGTTCGAGGGCCGGGACGCCGCCGGTAAAGGAGGCCTGATCAAACGTCTCACAGAGCGGGTCAGTCCCCGGGTATTCAGGGTAGTCGCCCTGCCCGCCCCCACCGACCGGGAAAAAACCCAGATGTATGTCCAGAGGTACATCAACCATTTTCCCAGTGCGGGTGAAGTCGTGATTTTCGATCGCAGCTGGTATAACCGGCTGGGTGTTGAACGGGTCATGCAGTTTTGCACCCGGAAGGAATACGTTCGTTTCCTGCAATTCGTCCCCAGTTTCGAAAACACCATCGTCAACTCTGAAATCATCCTGATCAAGTACTGGCTGGATACCAGCATGGAGGTCCAGGAGAAGCGGTTCCGCGACCGGATCAAAGATCCGCGGAAAATCTGGAAACTGAGCCCCATGGACGTGGCTTCCTACAATCGCTGGTTTGAATATTCCCAGGCGCGTGACGATATGCTGCTGGCCTCGGACAAGCCACATGCGCCCTGGTACATCGTTCCAGCGGACGACAAGAAACGCGCCCGCCTCAACTGCATTACGCATTTTCTCAGCATCATTCCCTACGAGGACCTCGAGCGCGAAGAAGTTGAGCTGGGTGAGCGGGACATGACCAATGCTTATGACGATCAGCTGAACCTGGCTGAACGCAGTGTCGTTCCACAAAAATTCTGAAAGGATCAGCAGCGGGCGGCTGGTGGCCATCCTGGCCTGTATTTGTTTTGCGGCTGCCTGTGAAACTCTGCCGGCCCAACAGGTCATTCCGATCTGGGGCGAACAACCTGCTCCGTTTTCCAGGCCGCACACACTGCGGGAATACGAGGAGCCCTGCTGGGAGGTCATCTGCGCATACCAGGTGGTTAATCCCACGCTGACACTTTATCTGCCGGCCGGCGAACCCAACAATGTGGCGGTTGTAATCCTTCCCGGGGGAGGTTATGAAGCCGAGGCCGTCTACCACGAAGGGTACGAAATTGCCGAGGCCCTCTCCCGGCAGGGAACGACGGCAGCCGTACTCAAGTATCGATTACCCAATCCAGAAATCTCGACCAGGCCTGAGCTGACGCCGGGCGTCGACGTTCGCCGTGCCTTGAAAATACTGCGCGAAAATCAGCAGGAGCTGGGTTTCAAAGCCGACAAGGTCGGCGTTCTGGGCTTCTCGGCAGGAAGCCACCTGGCCACTGCGGTAAGCCTTGGCCAATCACCCAGCCCCCTGGAAAACCCGGATTTCGCAATGTTGATCTATGGCGTCACCCGTCTCACGCCGGAAAACAGGAAATGGCTCGAAGATACGCTGTATCACCGGGCAATGACCGCCGATGAAATTACTGAACAAACCTTCCTCGAACGGGTCGACGCCAACACTCCCCCCGCATTCCTGGTACACGCCTACGATGATGATGTCTGCCACTTCAGTGAATCCACGCTGTACGCCGAAGCGCTGCGGAAAAACGGGGTGAATGCAGAGTTGCACCTGTTCGCGCGAGGAGGACACGGCTTCGGCCCGGGTCGAAAAGAAGACGGCACTGACCAGTGGCTAACCCTGGCCAACAACTGGCTCAACCGCCTCGGCGCTGGTGATCAATAGCCGGAAGCAGGGAAGCGAGACTCAAAAGTGCTGACCGGTTGGCGTCAGCCAGAGGTCAGCCCAACTAAGCTGTTGAGCGCAGCCGCCTTCCGGCGCAGCCGGAAGCAGGGAAGCGAGACTCCTTTTACTCGATCATATCGAAGGCATTCTGCAGCCGGCTGGCCAGCACATTCATGACGTGAATGGTAAATTCCGGCACATGCTGCAACAGAGATTCAAAACTGGCCTGGTCGATCATCGCCAGCACGCAGTCGGTGTTGGCTGTAACCGTTGCGCTGCGCAGATTGGAGCTGACCATGGCCATTTCACCGACGATTTCTCCGGGCTGTGCCGTCGCCAGCAATTTTGACTTCAGCGAGATGGACACCTCGCCTTCCATCACGACATACATGTGATCCCCTTCCTGCCCTTCCATGATGATCACGGCTCCGGCAGGAAACTCTACCAGGTCATCCGAATGCTTGAATACGTCCAGCAGGTTCATGGCTTGACCTCTAATCGGGATCGATTTTCTCGCCAATGTAGTTGTCAACGATCCGCAAGCGGTCGGCCAGCACGCTCATGACATGCAGAGAAAATTCGCTGTTACTGACAGACAACTCCCGAAGCTCGGTGCGATTGAGCCTGGCAAGCCTGACCTGAGAAACTGTCGTAGCGGTACAGTTGCGAATGGCTGATTCGAGCATGGCTGTTTCGCCGATCACCGCCCCGCCGTTTTCAACACTCAGAACACTGCCGTTGAGGGTCAGACGAACCTCACCGGAGAGCACCACATACAAAGCATCGGCCGGATCACCCTTGGAAAAAAGGGTGGTCCCGGCTGGATATTCCTCGGTATGTTCCCAGTGACGAAACAAGTCAGGAATATTCATCAGAAATTTCCAGAATTTTGCCCAATACCTGCAGTCTACTCCCGCCGCAGCAAACCTTGTACCCCGGTAAGGTCTCAATCGGACGAACGGCAGCTATTACCTGATGAGATACCGAAATGCCGGGGTGTGACTTATACTTTCTCCAAGCGACAAGGAATCGCTCTGGTTTGCAGAAAATAATCAACACGAATTGCTTTCGCTGGATCGGTGTCTTGCTGATTGTCTCCGCTTGTTCCACCGAACCCCGCGTGGTGGAAAAATCCGACGTCAGGGTCGCCGAAACAACCCGGGTGTACGTGGTCAGGCAAGGCTGGCATACCGGGTTCGTGATACCCTCATCAATCATCCAGTCCCGCATTCCTGAATTGGCCTCGCGTTTTGGCAATACACCGTATCTGGAATTTGGCTGGGGTGACCGGGCTTATTATCAAACCAGTGACAAAACGTTTGGAGTGACGCTCCGGGCCGTTCTCTGGCCCACCGATACCATTGTGTATACAAGGGCAATCCCGTTCGAGGCTGACCTCTTTTTTACCGGCTCCAAAGTGGAAACGCTGTGCCTGGAAGATCGGGCTTTTGCCTTATTGGTCAGTTTCATCGAAAGCAGCTTTTACCGGGACGAGAAAGGGGAGATCATTTTTTCCCAGGACGGACTGGTCGAAGACAGCTTGTTTTTCAAAGGTACCGGCGAGTATTACCTGTTTAACACCTGCAACACCTGGACAGCGCGGGGGCTGAAAAGCGCGGGCCTGGCCGTGTCACCCGCGTTCAAGACCCAGGCAGGGAGCGTCATGCGCTCCCTGGCCAGGAACATGCCTGAAATCAGCACGGACTGTGAGGCGCAATTGGCCGCTGCTGTCAACCAGCACACAATCCCGAACGCCTCCCTGCTCGCCTACCCGCGACGCTGACCGGGGCTGCTCTGTTCACATGAATTGCCTTTGATTGTGGATTCAGTTTCCGATAGCACTCTCGACAGCCGCCACCAGTTCCTCGTTATCAGGCTTTGTCCTGGGGCTGAACTGCTGGATCACCTTGCCATCGCGGCCGATCAGGTACTTATGAAAATTCCAGGTCGGGTAAGTGCCTGCGGAATCCGCCAGGGCGGCATAGAACGGATGAGCATCGCCTTCCTTGACCGATGTTTTTTCAAACATGGGAAACTCAATCCCGTATGTCAGCCGGCAAAACTCTTCGATCTGCTCCTCGGAACCGGGTTCCTGGCCCATGAAATCATTGGAAGGAAAGCCCAGGACGACAAATCCCTGGTCCTGGTACTTCTCATACATGTCCTCGAGGCCGTCGTATTGGGGTGTGTTGCCACACTTAGACGCGGTATTCACCACCAGGATAACCTGGCCTTCATAGGCTTCACACAGGTTAACCTCATCTTTGGAAGCGAGCTTGCGAAAATCCTGGTCCAGCAGATCACTGTCGCAAGCGAACGCCGGCAGGCAGATCAGGGTGGTCACAAGGGCGAGTAAAGTTTTCATCAGATTCTCCTTTGCGAGCTAGGCGGCCATGCGCTCAAGCTCTTCGATTAAGTGTAGACGTTGTTGTTGGTTTCCGGCTGTACCGGGGAAAATGGCGGAAAGGTGTGGCTCGCGGTCCAGCCAGAACTTTCCGGAATGCTCGGCAGCTTCTGGTGCAGCGGCCAGCCAGACGATAGTATCAGCGCCCTGCTCCGGTGTCCTCAAAATGGCGCGTGTCAGTTTGTGAAAACCCGGCAACGAATGACGCACGCCGGGCGTGTCAGCCCACCCCGGGTGCATCGCGTTGACGGTCACTCCGGTGCCCTCCAGTTGCTTCGCCCAGTGCTCGGTGAGCATCATCAGGCCACGTTTGGCACGTGCGTAAGCGCGGCTGCCATCATACCTGCCTTTGCGGTTTTCCAGGTCATCGACATCGATGCCACTGAGATACATTCCGCCGGAAAGCACATTGATGATCCGGGCAGGCGCCGACCCGCGCAGTCGCGGCATCAGCAAGCCAGTCAGCATGAAAGGTGAAAGCAAATCGGTTGCGAAGGCGGTTTCCAGTCCTTCCGAGGTTAATTGCCGTTCCAGCGGAAGCACTGCCGCGTTGTTTACCAGGATGTGTATCGGTATTCCACGCTGTAGCAAGCGGCCGGCCAGTTCCCGGACCTCGCCTTTCAGGCTGAGATCGGCAACTTCAGATTCCAGTTTCCGGCTGCACGTCAACTGTGTAATTTCCGCAACTGCTGCATCGAGTTTCTCTGAATTTCGCCCCACCAGGATGACCCGGGCGCCCAATGCCGCCAGTTGCTCGGCGACAACCCGTCCAAGGCCGGAGGTAGCTCCGGTAACTACTGCCACACGCTCTTCCGGGAATTCCGGCAAGGCAGTCCAGGAACCTTGCCTGACCTGGTAACCGAAGCGGGTGAATCCCAGTGCACCCGGCAAGACCAGCCTGTCCATCAGATCACGCACCAGGGGCCGCTCTGTGAGGCACCTGCTGCTGCGATTATTTGCCTTTTGCATATCCATGTTTCCTAAACACCGTGATAAATGTTGTACGTTGCGTATAAGTATTGTACAGTTAATTGCAGCAAAAGGAACAAATTATTTGTACCTACACTTTGGAGATCGACTCATGCAACAAAAGGGGCACCAAATGAAACCGGGCGACCTGTTCGAACGAGCCACCATCAACATCAGAAACCTGCGCCTGAGAACCTACATCGGGTTCAATGACGAGGAAAGAACAAAGAAACAGGACGTCGTGCTGAATCTCGAGATCAGTTATCGAACCAATCCTGCGGTATTCAATGACGAAGTGGAAGGCGCACTGAACTACAAAACCATTACCAAGGCCGTCATACGGCAGGTCGAAGAAGGCCGCTTTCTGCTGCTGGAAAAACTGGCCGCTGACGTCCTGGCCTCCTGCAGCAATCACCCCGAGGTGACCCATGCGCGCGTAACTATCGACAAACCGCATGCGCTGAGATTTGCTGAATCTGTATCTCTGACACTCGAATATCATTCGAAAACCAACAGACCTCTGAATTTACTGGAGAAAGCCTCATGAGCCCCAATCCCGTTTACCTGAAAAAAAACACCGGCCTTGATACGCCCGAATTGAGCCCCGAGGCGAACCTGGTCCGGAATACGCTGATCGAGCATGGCCTGGAAACCCCCATGATTGACACCGGCCTGACCCCCGAACAAAAGTATCAACGGATAAAAGACCTGATGGCCGACGTGGTTGCAACCCTGGGCCTGGACCTGAGCGATGACAGCCTGGCGGAAACACCCCACCGCATCGCCAAGATGTACGTGCACGAGATATTTTCTGGTCTCGACTACAGCCATTTTCCCAAACTGTCCCTGATTGATAACAAAATGGGCGCTGACGAGATGGTAAAAATCCGGGAGATTGACCTGACCAGCACCTGCGAACATCACTTCGTCACCATTGATGGCCAGGCCAAGGTTGCGTACATTCCGAAAGATAAGATCATCGGCCTGTCAAAGATCAACCGCATCGTCCGATTTTTCGGTCAGCGGCCGCAGGTGCAGGAGCGCCTGACCCGTCAAATCCTGGTTGCGCTGCAGGCGCTACTCGGCACTGAAGACGTGGCGGTCAGTATCGAAGCGACCCATTACTGCGTCAAGTCCCGCGGCGTCATGGACACCAATTCCCAGACCAGCACCACCGCCCTGGGCGGATGCTTCAGGGAGAACATTCACACACGGGCCGAGTTCCTGAACCCGTGAACCAGGACCCCATCCTCATAACGGGGATCGGAAAGCGGATTGGCCTGCATCTTGCCCGGACATTCCTGGACAGGGGTATTCCTGTCGTCGGTACGTTTCTCACGGAGAGAGAAAGCCTTGCCGGCCTGGGCGCCCAGGGCGCAGACCTGCAATGCTGTGATTTCCTCGATGATCCGCAAATCGGCCTCCTGATCCGGAACATCAAGGCCCGCTATTCCGGCCTGAGGGCTATTATTCACAATGCATCGGATTGGCTGCCCGATTCAGTCGATGCGCAAACTGAACCGGCACCCGGTGACGTCATGCGGCGCATGATGCAGGTCCACGTGAATGCGCCCTACCAGATCAACCTGGGGCTCGCTCCCTTGCTCACTTCCACATCGGCAACTTATGCTGACATTGTTCACGTAGGTGACTACGTCAGCAGTCGAGGCAGCACGAAACATATCGCCTACGCGGCCA
>JAOUCS010000192.1 GCA_029859645.1 Lysobacterales bacterium
ATTCCAAACCCTTATAAAGTCGACTGAGGTAGGGAAGTGCATTCAGCCAAATCAAAACGGCAACAGACCAAGCAATTTGTCTTGAACTCATTTTCATCACGTCATGATGCCACAGGCGAATTTCTTAGCCCTCATGATATGGTTGGGTCACTCTGACGAAGCAGCTTGAGGAAAGGTCGTCAATGATTTGAGCGCCTTTCTCCACCGTGATCGTGGAATTTCCCCAAATGGGAGTTGTTTATGCGCTGGCTGGCAGCCTAAAACTGTATGAAAGTCTATGGGTGCAGACAGCCTTGTCAGCAGGACTAGGAATTTTGCTAGCGGTACTCTGGGACCATAGAAAATCGATAGATAAAATTCAGATAATACTGATTCCACCGGGCTGTTTAATGGCGTTGATGTTGTGGGGCACGACTCAAGCAATAAGCAGTGGAAGTTTATCAGCCAAATCGGGATTCTCATTTTTGCTTACACCACTCGCGATAGGTCTACCCGCAATTCTCATTCCTATGCTCGCGGCGAGGTACCTGCACAAAGAGGGTAAATCAAGTTCACAAAAAGAACTGACGCTTTCATACTTTGAATCAAAAATTCTCGCTGAGAATAGTCGACAATCCGAGGGACTCGATGAAGGCATGGCAAAAACTGAAAAATCAGCTCCAGACAAAAAGGACAGACTTTTATGACACTTGTGCTTCGCGGTCATGGAATTTTCGGCTTTTGGGCGCGACTAAATAGTCAAAACTAAACTTCTCGTAAGTTCCGATTCGGGTCGATTCTGTTGAAAAACTCCGAATTTGAGAAACACCGATTTTTCGCAGGATTACTATAAATTGGAAAATTCATGCCTGGTCTCGAATCTGGGGGCATCAGCGGCTTTCTTTTGGATTTTCCACCTCAATTGGTGCCCCCTCGTATCTGAAAAATTTTGTGGCCTCTGAGAAGCTGAAAAAATTCAGCCTAACTCGAAAACAGAGTTTTTCAACACAATAGACCCGTTGCGGAACTCAGCATCTGATCACTACACCGTAATATGTCTTAGGTCATGGCGCCCTTTTCGCTATGGATGGAATAATGGCTAAGTCAATAGAACGGCTGAAGCCAATGAATCTGCATCTAACCCGGGCCAGGCAGTATTCACTGCTCATCGCCCTTACTGGCCTGTTAACTCTATTCATCACGCCCTGCGCCTTTGGACAGCAATCGAGTCTTGAACTGCCCAAAGGGAAACAAACTAGCCTGGGCCTATACCTGACAGCCAGGGAAGCCTACCAAAAGTGGCTGGCTGATCCAGAAAATGTGAAGGTGCTCGACGTGCGTACGACGGAGGAATATATCTTCATCGGACACGCACCTATGGCTAGGAACGTTCCACTGGCCTCCCAGACCTACCAGTGGGATTCCGACAAACAACACTTTGCCATGAAGCGCAATCCCGAATTTGTAAACCAAGTGAAAGAGTTTGCCAAACCATCCGAGACGATCCTCGTGACCTGTCGTTCCGGTGGCCGTAGCGCGATGGCTGTCAACCTGCTTGCAAAAGCCGGCTTCACCAACGTCTACAACATTACCGACGGAATGGAAGGTGATGCGGTAAAGGAACCTGGAAGCGTTTTTCAGGGGCAACGGCTCAAAAATGGCTGGAAAAATTCCGGAAATCCATGGACCTACGAGCTAGATCCCGAATTGATGCGATTTGTAACGAATGAAATGGAGGAGCAACCAGAATGACTATGGAAGAAAACGGCGTCACTCGACGTGAAGCACTAATGTCAATTGGCGGAGTTGCCGCCGGCGCGGCAATGGCCTCCACAGGAGTGATAAACAGCGCACAGGCCGCTGAGGGCGACCGTGCCGTGAAGAAAGATATAAAGGGCAGAATGACCAGCACAATAAGTCTGGACTGGAATGAGGTGTACTACACTAATTGCCCACTTGTCTCTGCCAGCAACGTTGACCAGGAATTAGGTTGGGTTCATGAGGAATACTTGAAACTTGGCGTCGACTACGCGTATTTTCGCTCACGGCGCGAGACGGATTTTTACCCTCATTACATTCACAATCAGGACAATCTGATCCGCTTCGGCGGCCTGTTTCCACCTATTCAGGTACATGCCGACTATCGTCGGACACGGATGCTGGGATTGACCCATGTTCCTCACGAAGGGGGCTGCTTGCTGGTTCGCGCCAAGGACAATTTGTTCAGGATGAGTGACCTGAAGGGTAAGAAGATAGGCATAACCAAGAGCCTCAACACGCTTAAGAATGACTGGTGGCGAATCCAGGAACACCAGGGCATCCTGGCTATGCTTCGCATGAATGGAATGACTGAAAAGGACGTCAAATTAGTTGATTTTCCTTACCCTGACGACTGGTACGAAGATCCCAAAATGCTGGAACCGCTCTACAACCCAACCCAACTCTGGCTCCAGCGTGATCACAAGCACGACCTCGCATTCCGGCCGCTGGAAACGGCGCTGCTCGAAGGAAAAGTCGATGCCATCTATACCCAAAGCAAAGTCTTCCAGCATCTTCAGGAAGCGACGGGCGAAATCGCAGCGATTGAAGATTTGTCCAGATATCCTGACTGGCGGCTTCAGGTGGCCAATATTCCCGCCATCATCACCTGCACCGATGTGATGGCCGAGGAACACCCGGAACTGGTCGTTGCGTTCATGAAAGGAATGATCCGGGTGGGGCGGTGGTCCAACGCGCACAAACGTGCCGCGGCGGTGATTCTGAACAAACAGACCTACTACCTTGATGAAGAGGATACCTACCAGGGCATCAAGCACGTTGACATGGTGCCTAATCTTTCGGCCCAGAACCTGGCGATGGTCAAGATCGGTAAGGACTTTATGCTTGAGCACGGCTACATCAAGAATGATTTTGATGTGAACGAGTGGGCCGCTCCGGAGTTCCTTGCACAAGCTGGGAAAGAACTGCTTGAAGATGCTGTAGAGAAAAAGGTTGAGGAAAAGCTTCCCACCATGCAAGGACGTTTGGGATAACTTGGTCTGAACTTTCTAGCCAGCCTGCGTGTAAGATCTCCTCTGCAGGTTTTACACGCATGGTTCTTTGGCACAGAGTATTTCTGTTATTGGCCGAACTGAGAGATTAACAGCACTGAAAATAACACTCATTTTTGTTCCGCTTTCGGGTGGTTAGCGATGAATGAACTGAACTTGACCTGACAGTGTCTGCAAGGTCAGGTCTCGATTACTACAGATGAATACCTTAAAATTCGAAGCCGATTCAGCGGGCCCCATGCCTACTGATTACCCTTCAGGCGGTGCCATGCTTCGACGAGGATCTGCGGATCCAGCGTGGCTTCAAGCTGTTCTGTGGGTGCCGGAACCGAGTGGGGATTAGCCACATCGCCCACCTTGAATCGAAAGACATAATAGCCTCCTCCGCCCATGCGGTGCCCTGGCGAGCATGCTGGTTGATCCGTTATTTGCTAGACCGCCGCCAGTTCCTCGCGCAAAACGCGCCTGAGTGTTTCTTCGTCCAGAACCCCGGCTTCCAGACTTTCGCGCAACCTCCTGTTGATCAGGGTTTGATACCCGATCCCTTCACGTTCAGCCAACTGGCGAAACGCGTCAATTACGAAATTATCGAGCATGATCGTAATGCGCGTTTTTCCCTTGGCTTCCGTCTGGAGCTTAGCCAGATGTGGGACTTCACTGGCCCTTTTCGCTTTTGAGAAGTCATATTCCTTTCGCATAGTTCGTCGTACTCAATTTGCACCTGAATATACGTATATTATATGCATATAAATCGAACCTGTCGATTAGCAAGATTCAACTGCATTCAGATTAGCTGCAAGGAAACTGAAGTCCCATGGGCGGAGTTCGAGAATCCTTGTAGGAAATACACCAATCCATTCTTTGCTAGACTGCCGCGATCATCCCTAACGGCAGCAGCCCAAAAGCAAACAATGAACATGCAAAAATTTCGCCCGACGACGCTCATTACGCTGGCCCTAACCGCCCTCCTCTTCCAGGCCTGCACCCAGGAACCCCCGGCTCCAACCGAACCGGTAACCGAAGCGCCAGCCCCTGAAACCACCACCTCCGTCTACGACTGGCACGCCCGCGGCGTACCGGCCGGCGAGACCACCATCGAGCGGGCCGGCGACGGGCGCGTGACCACCGAGGCCTTCGTGCACTGGAACAACCGCGAATACCGCCTGCAGTCCGAGCTGCAGCTGGATGCCGACGGCATGGTCATCTCGCAGCAGATCACCGGCGTGTCGCCGTTCGGCGCCACCGTCAACGAGTCGTTCAGCTACGCCGACGGCGAGGCCAACTGGCGCACCATGGGCGAGAGCGGTAGCGCGCAGTCCACCCGGGCGGCGTTTTACGTACCGACCGAGTGGGGTGCGGTCGGCTCGATGGAGGCGTTGGTGCGTGCGGCCAGCAAGCAGATCGGCGGCGAACTGGCCTTGTTCCCGGCCGGCGCCGCGCGGGTCGAGAAACTGACCGACACCACCGTGCCGACGCCCAACGGCGAGGCCACGCTGTCGCTGTACGCCATCAGCGGCATCAGCTTCAGCCCCCGGTTCGCCTGG
>JAOUCS010000193.1 GCA_029859645.1 Lysobacterales bacterium
GCCTGCCAACGCTGTCAGGGAAATTAGCAGGATGTATGGGAAAGTAATTCTCAGCATGTCCGCCGATAACCAGAATTCAGGCCTTCCGTCGATTAACCAGCCTGGCGCAAAAACTGCCACTACCGCGGGTGCGGCGAGCACGCCAACAGCGGTCAGGGCCAGCAATATGGCAGCCAGCGTGCCCGCTACATGATCGATGAGGTCCCGCAAGGCCCGCCGATCGCCGGTTGCACGCACCTCTGACAATACCGGCACGAAAGCCAGAGAGAACGAGCCTTCGGCAAATAACCGCCGCATGAAATTGGGTATCTTGAAGGCCAGGAAAAAGGCATCGGTTTCACCGCTGGCGCCGAAATAACGGGCGAAAACCATGTCCCGGATAAAGCCGAGAATCCGTGACGTTATCGTCGCGGTGCCTACCTTGGCTGTGGATTTAAGCAGCTGCAATTGATGATTGACCCAATCGATAAAAAATAAGATAATGTTCGGCTGGATTTTTAAACTTTTATATGAACTTTTAAGTTTTGGAGAACGACCTTGGCCAACAGTCTATCAGCTCGTAAACGGGCACGTCAGTCGGAACGCAATCGCCGCCGTAACGCGAGTGCGCGCTCCCATGTCCGCACCTCTATCAAGAACGTGCTGCGGGCTATCGAAGCGGGCGATAAAAAAGCCGCTGAAACCGCCTATAAAGCCGCTGTGCCGGCGATTGACCGCTCAGTTGCAAAAGGCATCATGCCTCTGAACAAGGCGGCCCGGCATAAATCGCGCCTGAACAAACACGTTCGCGCCTTGTAAGTATTTTCAGGGTTTCATGCTGACACCCTGATATGAAAAAGCCCTGCCAATGGCGGGGCTTTTTTATGCCCGCATGGCTGGCCTTCAGGGTTCGAAAGGCTCTTCCGGGAATACCGCGGACTCGGGCATAACTGCAGCAGCAGTGGCTTCTTCATCTGCCAGCAACTCCAACTCCTGCGACACCCGCTGCATCAGTTCGTCCGTGCCGGTCCGTGTGACGGAAGAAATCAACATCCAGGGACCGTCCCAGTTCAACTCGCCAACCACTTCATGCGCCCTCTTCTCAGCTTCACCTGGTGGCAACAGGTCGGCCTTACTGAACACCAGCCAGCGAGGCTTCTCCATCAGGCCGGGATCGAACTTCTGCATTTCGGTTTCCAGTTGCCTGACCTGGTCCACCGGGCTGACATCCAGGGCCAACGGCGCGAGATCAACCAGATGGAGCAACAGTCGCGTACGCTGCAGATGCTTCAGAAACTGGATTCCCAGGCCGGTGCCTTCAGCCGCCCCCTCGATCAGACCAGGAATATCGGCGATCACGAAACTACGTTCGACATCAATCCGGACTACGCCAAGGTTCGGATAAAGCGTCGTGAACGGGTAATCCGCCACCTTGGGTCGCGCCGCTGATACGGTACTGATCAACGTCGACTTGCCCGCATTGGGAAATCCCAGCAAACCGATGTCAGCCAGCACCTTCAATTCCAGCTTCAGCTCACGCTGCTCGCCGGGCGTTGCGGGGACAGTCTGCCGCGGTGAACGGTTGGTCGAGCTCTTGAAGTGAACATTGCCCAACCCCCCTTTTCCACCCCTTGCCACCAGCAACTGCTGAGCATGTTCGGTCACATCACCCATGTGCTCGCCGGATTCCGCTTCGGTCACGACGGTTCCCAGTGGCACGCGGATCACGATGTCCTCACCACTTTTCCCGGTCATGTTGCGGCCCGACCCACCCTGCCCGTTCTGCGCCTTGTATTTCCTCAAGTGGCGAAAGTCCACCAGCGTGTTCAGACCGGAGTCGCCTTCCAGGTAAACGCTACCGCCACGACCGCCGTCACCACCGTCCGGACCGCCGTACTGGATATATTTTTCGCGCCTGAACGAGGCGGAGCCGCTGCCGCCATTGCCGGCAGCCACGGAAATCTGGGCTTCATCAACGAATTTCATCGGTCTATTTTATACCCCTTTTATACAGGCCAAAAAAAACCCCGCCAGAAGCGGGGTTTCTCTCAAAACGATGCGTGGCTCAGGAAGTTTCAATACTGACGTATTTCCGCTTCGGAATGCCCCGATTCTCGAATTTCACCTTACCGTCACTCAGCGCGAACAAGGTGTGGTCGCGGCCGACACCCACATTCTCACCGGCGTGAAAACGCGTGCCACGCTGACGAACAATGATGTTGCCCGCGAGTACGGATTCGCCACCGTAGCGCTTAACGCCCAGGTACTTGGGATTCGAGTCGCGGCCGTTGCGTGTACTACCGCCTGCTTTTTTATGTGCCATGAGTCAATGCCTCCTAATTTCGGTTGCGCGATCAGGCGTCAATGCCGGTAATTTCAATCTGGGTGAAATACTGGCGATGACCCATCTGCTTGCGGTGATGCTTACGGCGCTTGAACTTGATGATCTTGATCTTGTCGCGACGACCGTGGTCAACCACCGTGGCGGTCACTTTTCCGCCATCAAGATAAGGGGCGCCGACCTTCACGTCTTCACCTTCACCAACCATGAGCACCTGGTCAAGCTCGACCGTTGCGCCCTTCTCGGCCTCGATTTTTTCGACTTTTATCACGTCTCCGGTGGTTGCGCGATACTGCTTGCCACCGGTTTTGAATACTGCGTACATTGGATTCCAGCTCCGTGTTGAAACGGCCCTACAAAAGGGCGGGAATGTTAGCTGTTTTCTGAGGCCTGGTCAACCTTTATCAGCCCGTCATTCTACACCAATTCACCTTTGCCAGTCATTCCCTAAGCGGGGTATAGTAGGTGGTTTGGATGCACCGGACCCTGGCCTCGACAAACCTTGATGGACAAAATTCTCATACGCGGCGCGCGCACGCACAACCTGGCGAACATCGATCTTGACTTACCCAGGGATAAACTGATTGTAATCACTGGCTTATCGGGCTCGGGTAAATCCTCCCTGGCCTTCGACACGATCTATGCTGAAGGCCAGAGGCGCTACGTGGAGTCCCTTTCCGCCTATGCGCGGCAATTCCTGTCGATGATGGAAAAGCCGGATGTGGATCACATCGAGGGTCTTTCACCGGCCATTTCGATCGAGCAGAAGTCAACGTCTCATAATCCGCGTTCGACCGTGGGCACGATCACCGAGATTTACGATTACCTCCGGCTTCTGTTTGCCCGGGTCGGCACACCACTCTGCCCCGACCACGCCATTCCACTCGAGGCGCAGACCATCAGCCAGATGGTCGACCATGTGCTGAACATGCCCGAAGGCAGCAAGCTGATGTTGCTGGCGCCGGTTGTGCGCAACCGCAAAGGCGAGCACTTGCAGCTGTTTGACGAACTGCGCGTCCAGGGTTTTGTGCGCGCCAGGGTTGACGGCGTGGTTTATGACCTTGATGAAGTCCCGCCGCTGGAATTGCGGCGCAAGCACACTATCGAGGTGGTGGTAGATCGCATCAAGGTACGTGCTGACCTGAAGCAGCGGTTGGCGGAGTCTTTTGAAACCGCCATCGTACTGACCGACGGTATTGCCGTGGTGTCGCCAATGGACGCGGACAGTGCCCTGGAAGACAAACTGTTCAGTGCCCGCTACTCCTGCCCCTACTGCGATTACAGCCTGCAGGAACTGGAACCGCGGATGTTCAGCTTCAACAATCCCAACGGCGCCTGTCCGGAATGCGACGGCCTTGGCGTCAGCCAGTTTTTCGACCCCGACCGGGTGGTCAGCAGCACACACGTCAGCCTGGCCGGAGGCGCAGTGCGCGGTTGGGACCGCCGCAATGCCTATTACTTCCAGATCATCCAGGCGCTTGCAAAGCACTATGGTTTCGATGTCGACACACCCTTCGAAGAACTGCCGAGGAAAATCCGTGACATCGTTTTGCATGGCAGTGGTGACGAAATCATCGAGTTCAGCTACTTCGGCGACAGCGGCGTGCAAAAACGCCGTCACCCTTTCGCAGGCATCATTCCCAACCTGGAAAGGCGCTATCGCGAGACCGATTCACGAATCGTGCGCGAAGAACTGTCAAAGTACATCAGCCAGAAACCCTGCGGTTCATGCGGCGGGCAACGCCTCAACCGCGAAGCCTGCAACGTGTTTGTGGCCGACACCAACTTGCCGACGATTACCGCGTGGCCGATCCAGACCTGCCTGCAATTCTTCGACAACCTGCAACTGGAGGGGCGCCGTGGCGCAATAGCGCCAAAGATCATCAAGGAAGTCCACGAACGTCTGCACTTCCTGGTGAACGTCGGGCTTGATTACCTGACCCTGGACCGCAAAGCGGATACCTTGTCCGGCGGGGAAGCACAGCGGATCCGCCTGGCCAGCCAGATCGGCGCCGGCCTGGTGGGCGTTATGTACATTCTCGATGAGCCGTCCATTGGTTTGCATCAGCGGGATAATGAACGCCTGCTGTCCACGCTGACCCGGCTGCGTGATCTTGGCAACACGGTGATCGTCGTCGAGCATGATGAAGAAGCGATCAGGGCGGCCGACTACGTGGTTGATATCGGGCCAGGCGCGGGTATACACGGCGGTAAAATCATTTTCAACGGGACTCCGGAA
>JAOUCS010000083.1 GCA_029859645.1 Lysobacterales bacterium
CTTGGCAATGGTTTCCTGTGCCGCAAACAAACCCTCGACGCTGTCTGATACATGGTATTGAATACGGCGCCATTTGCCGCCCGTGTGATGAGACAGCCAGCCCCAGGACATGATCGTTCCATCAGCGACTGCTGCGTCAAAAACCGGTGCCGTGTTTTTCATGACCAACTCATCCGCTTTTTCTTCACCGGAAGCTTTGCAGTAATAATAGGTGGCATAGATGAACGTGTCGCTTTTCTCTTCATGGTTATCGGCGGATGCCAGGAACGGCACTGACAAAAACATTGCCAGGGTGGAAAAAAGTATAAATTTCTTTATTGTATGACTCTCCTCATGTGGTCGGGGTCATCCCCGACTCGCCTGCGAAGTATACTTACTTTCAAATTTTCTGCTGAAGCGGCCGCAACCTTGACTCTTTCAAACATGAATAAACACACAGTACTGAAACTCGTTTTCTACACCACGCTAGCCTTAATTTCAGTCCAGGCTTCGGCTGACCCCAGTGGCAGCGCGATGGTTGCCCGCGAATATCGCCAGGCCCATGAGCAGCAGCTGGTCGACGAATTTGCCGCTTTGCTGAGCATGCCCAATGTAGCCACGGACGAAGCTGCTATCCGGAAAAACGCGGAGTACATCGCTGATTTACTCCGGCCCCGGAAATTCCAGGTTGAGCTGCTGGAGGCGCCGGGCAGTCCGCCGGTTGTGTTCGCCGAACGGCTAAGCCCCGGCGCCGAGAAAACCCTGATGATTTACGTGCATTATGACGGCCAGCCCGTCAATGCGGCCGATTGGGCATCGGACCCCTGGACGCCGGTCATGCGCGACGGCATGGTCGAACACGGCGGCCGGCAAGTGCCAATGAAGGCGCCGTTTGATCCCGAATGGCGCATCTTCGGACGATCGGCCGGTGATGACAAGGGGCCGATCATTGCCCTGAACGCCGCGCTGGATGCGCTCGACCAGGCCGGCATTCCGCTGTCGGTAAACCTGAAGGTGTTTTTCGAAGGGGAAGAAGAACAGGGATCCCCTCACCTGGAAGACATGCTGAGCCGTCACAAGGACAAGCTGGATGCAGACCTGTGGCTGTTCTGCGACGGCCCCGCCCACCAGAGCCGGCAGTGGCAACTGGTCAATGGCGTTCGTGGCAGCTTCGGTTTTGGCGTCACCGTGTATGGCCCGAACCGCCCGCTGCACAGTGGCCATTACGGTAACTGGGCGCCAAACCCCATCATGTTGCTGATCGACCTGATCGCCAGCATGCGGGCCCCGGACGGCGCCATCCTGATCGACGGATACATGGACCAGGTGGTGCCACCCTCGCTGAGCGAAATGGAAGCCATCGATGCCGCGCCGTCCGTCGATGCGGGCCTGGTCCGCGAGCTCGGCATCGGCCGCCCGGAAACGGAAGACCGCCTCGAACTGGCCATCATGCGCCCCGCCCTGAACGTTCGGGGCATCCACTCCGGTGACGTCGGCAGCCAGGCGCGCAATGCCATCCAGCCCTCGGCCACTGCCTCGATTGGCCTGCGCCTGGTGCCGGACCTGACTCCTGAGTTCGCGCGCGAAGCGGTTGAGCAGCACGTACGCAAACAGGGTTATCACATTGTGTACCAGGAACCTGGCTCCAAAGACCGCACAGCGCATGAGCGCATTGCCAGGCTCGACTGGAATGAGTCCGGCTATCCGGCCTACCGGTCTGACTTCGATTTGCCGATGATCCAGCAAATCGCCGGGGTCATGGATGAATTGAGTGATCAACCCCTGGTGCGCATGCCCTCGATGGGCGGCAGCCTGCCGATCTACCTGATCGAGCAGGTCACCGGAACCCCGGTCGTAATCCTGCCGATTGCCAATCACGACAACAACCAGCATGGCAAAGACGAAAACCTGAGGCTACAAAACCTCTGGGACGCCATCGAAATCTACGCCGCTGTCCTTACCAACCTCTGAGCATCGAACCAGGCTTTTAATCCATTGCGGGATTCTTCAGGTTACGATCCAGGAAATTCAAAACCGTGTTAAACAGGTGCTTACGGGTCTCTTTACCGCGGATCCCGTGCTTGCCACCCGGGTAGGTCATCATCTCGAAAGGGATCACCTTGTCCTGCAGCGTTTTGAATAACTTGGTGGAATTGAGAAACAGCACGTTATCGTCCGCCATCCCGTGGATCACCAGCAAGGGGTTGGCCTGTTGTTCTATGTAGGGGAATACGCTGCTGGCCAGGTAGCCTTCGGGGTTATCCTGTGGCCGGTCCAGATATCGTTCTGTGTAGAACGTGTCGTAGAGTTCCCATTGCGTGACAGGCGCCACGGCAACCGCGGCCCGGATCAACTCCGGGTTTTTGAACTGGGCCATCAGCGCCATGTAGCCGCCGTAGCTCCAACCGAAGATTCCGATTTTTTCCGGGTCCACGTAAGGCAGTTGCTTCAGGTATTCCACACCGCTCATCTGGTCTATGATTTCCACCTCGCCCATCTGGCGATAGATGACGTCCTCAAAAGCCTTTCCCCGGTGATCGGAGCCCCGGTTATCCATTACAAAGACCACGTAGCCTTCGCCCGCCAATACCTGGTGCCAGCCGCTACCCCAGCTTTTGGTCACCATGTGCCCATGCGGACCACCGTACGGGGCAAGCACCACGGGGTAGCGTTTTTGCGGGTCGAAGCCAACGGGCTTGATGATCATGTAGTCCAGCATCTGCCCATCCACGGCGGGAATCCTGCCGAATTCCGGTGTGCTGTGGCTGTCCATGTACGGATGGTAGGGGTGGCTCTCATCCAGGCGATTCTCCTCCAGCCAGGTGACGAACGTTCCGTCGCTGTCGTTCAGGCTGACCTGCGACGGTGAATGGATGGTGGAGAAGCTGTCCACGAAGTTTTTGTAGTCGCCGGCCATTTTCACGTTGTGCCAGCCCTCCCGGCTCGTGATTTTGCGGACCTCGCCGGGAGACTCACCACTCAATGGTACGGAGTACAGGTGTTTTTCGAAGGTGCTGGTGGCAAAGCCGTCGAAATAAACCAGCCCCCCCTCCTCGTCAACGCCTTTAAGTTCAGCCACCACCCACTCGCCCGCTGTCAACGGGCGTTGCAGCGTTCCTTCCAGGTCATAAAGGTACAGATGATTGTAGCCACTGCGCTCTGATGACCAGATGAAGTGGTCTGAATGCTCCAGGAAGTGGAGGTTGTCGTGCAGGTTAATCCAGGTATCACTGGTTTCACTGAGCACTTTGCGGCTGTCACCGGTCTCGATGCTACTGAACAACAGGTCGAGCTGGCGCTGGCTGCGATCCATCCGCTGAATCGCCACCGTTTTGCTGTCCCGCAGCCAATCGACCCGCACCAGGTAGATGTCTTCTTCTGCGCCCAGGTCAAGCCAGCTGGTTTTGCCGCTGCCCACCTCGACGACACCCAGGGTGATTTTCACATTGGGCGTGCCGGTTCGCGGATAGCGTTGCTCGAACACAGAAAACGACTCGGCATCAATTTCGTAGCGCTGTTCGATGCCCACCGGGGATTCATCCACCCGCGCAAAGGCTATGTGGCTGTCATCGCCCGCCCACCAGTAGCCGGTAAACCGATTCATTTCTTCCTGGGCGACAAATTCCGCCATGCCGTTCTTGATCAGTCCGCCGCCGTCAAGGGTCATGGCTTTTTCAGTGCCGGTTGCCAGGTCAATCACATATAGATTCTGATCCCGCACAAACGAAATGTAGTTGCCGCCGGGCGAGAACTTCACATCGGTCTCGAAGGCTTCGGTTTGGGTCAGGCGACGGGTAGCCTGGCCGGGCTCCGCCTTCAGGTCGTAGTAGTAGAGGTCCCCGTTTACCGGGAACACCAGGGCCTGGCCGTCTTCTGACCAGTGATACTCGACAATGCCCTGGCCCTGGATTCTCTGGCGTTCGCGACGGGCCTTTTCCTCGTCCGACAGGTTTTCGTCGCCACTGTAGAGGGCCCGCGAATCCACCAGCATGCTGGTTTCTCCGGAAGCCAGCTCATAGCTCCACAGGTCCTGCTGCAGATAGTCCTCATCCTTTCCCCGCAGGAAAGTAACCCGGGAACCATCAGGCGAAATTTTCAGGCTCGATGGCGCTTTGCCAAGAATGGAGGGGTCGGAAAACAGCCGCTCTACGGTCAGCTTCTCAGCCAGGGCAATGGCGGGCAGTAACAGCCCCAGGGTCAGGGAAAGCGCTGTTCCCCATTGGCGAATAGTTAGTGGCATATGGTTTTTCCTGGTGTTGAATTAACTGTTATGAGGTTGGGGAGTCGCTGTTGTTGGTAGTGGCTAATCACACTCAAAATCATCCTCACCCAGCGGCCGGCACTGGGGTGGAAAGCCACGGCTGCGCCAGTAGTCCTGCGAGCCCAATTCTTCGATCAGCTGTTTGAACTCCGGGCTCTGCCGAAAATGTTTCAGGTCAGGGCCCCACATCCAGTTGTAACTATCGTCAACGGGGATGGCGGTGCGCTCGAAGTAATTGAAATACGCGCTGATGACGGGATCGCTGATCAGGTTGTGCCATTTAAATTCATCCACGCGGGCGCGGTAGCGTCGCTGCGCGGCTGAATGGTCCCGTTCCGGGAACTGCAAGCTATCGAGCAAATCCCGCACTGGAAAGTCGCGTCCTTTTGTCAGCTGGACGGAGACGTAGCTGGCAGAGGCACGGCCCTGATGCCGCAGGATCACCGGAACGAACGTGGCCAGGTTTCCGGCGAAACCATCCTCGGTCGCCTCCTGGAACAATTTGATGGCGAGTTCTTCTTTTCCATTGGCGATAAACATGACGGCAAGGTGGATTTTGCAATTGCCGTAGACAGGGTCAATTTCCAGGCAGCGTTGCAGCAGGGAAATGGACCTGTCGATGAACCCCAGTTCTCCCTGGGTAAGCGCAGCCCAAAGGTGCACGGTGGCATTGTACGGGTCGGCGTCCATCGCGCGCTGATGGTAATCCATGGCCTCCGCATGGCCGAACCTTTTGGCCAACTGATCTACACTTCCAATGACAGACCAGGGCAGCGCCAGGCTGTCATCCAGCTCCAGTGCCCGCTCGCTGGCGGCGATAGCCAGTGCATTGGGCTCATCGCCCAGGTCATAACCCCATGAAGGGCCTACAAAATACGCCGCCCCGAGCACTTCCCAGGCCTTGGCAAAACCGGGGTCCGCTGCCACCGCCCGTTTCAGCAGGTCGACGGCTTCGCTGATGTCCGCCCGGTCAATGACCAGAGCACGTCCCTGCAGGTACAGATCGTAAGCATCGACGTTTTCCGTCGACGAGGCGATGGCGACCTGCCCGGTGATCTCCAGGCCCAGTTCTTCCCGCATCGAGGAGACAATCGAGTTGGCGATTTCGTCCTGGATGGCCAGGATGTCGTCCAGGTTGCGGTCGAAGGTCTCTGACCACAGGTGCCGGTCGCTGCGCGCGTCGATCAGCTGCGCCGTAACACGCACCTGGTTGCCGGCCCGCCGTACGCTGCCTTCCAGGATATGGCTGACTTCCAGGGCTTCGGCAATCTCCCGCAAGTTCTGTTCTTCACCGCGAAAGGCGAAGGCCGACGTACGCGACGCCACCTTCAAGCCGTCCACCCGCACCAGCGCGTTGAGGATTTCCTCGGCGATGCCATCGGAGAAGTACTGCTGGTCACCGGATGCGCTCATGTCGGTAAAGGGCAGCACCGCGATCGAGTTTTCAGCCGCGCGTGCAGCAGGGGCCTCGTTGCGCGCCTGCTCGGCGGCCGCTTCGGCAATTTCCTTGTCCCGGGCCGGGTCCAATAAGAACTTATCGACCGCGAACAGCCCCAGCGCCAGGGTCAGCGCGATGATGATGTGGCGGTCCATCCTGCGGCCCGTTGCGGCCGTCATCGACTGGCTGCGGTCCACCTCCTTTTCCTTGCGGATGCCCTCCGGGGTGAGCTCGAACGCCCAGGCCAGCAACAGCGCCACCGGCAGGCCGATGGCCAGCACCAGCAGCGTGGTGCGGAACACCCAGCCCGGCAGCTCGAAGTTGTTCAGCACCACGTCGGCCACCTGTAACAACAACCACGCGGTGACCACGTAGGCGATCCCCACGCGGAAGACGTTGCGGCGTTTGAGTTCCTGGAAAAAGGTCAAGGTTGATGCAGCTCCAATCTCATTGCCCGGCTTATTTTTCCGGATTTGGCGCACATCATACCTAATCGTGTCGCACGATTTACCCCTGGTTCCGATAACAAGGCTCGAATTGCTGCCCGGGTAACTGTTAAAGTTTCGCCATGACCACATTCCAATTGTTAACGCGTTGCCGTGCCTTTAGCGCGGCGATCCTCGCATCAGCCCTGCTGTCCACCGCCGCCCAGGCCGAAACCGACCAGGCAGAAATCGCTCACCTGGTCACCATGGATGGCGGGTTTAAAACAACGCATGGGCTGGCCTACACCATCACCAGTGACCAGATGGTTGCCAAAGGCCCCAGGCACCGCACCGATCAGTTCGGTGGCAATCCCTACGAAATATCGCTGGGGGCGTTGTTCTCGGATGACGGCGTGGTCATGATCCATGCCGAGCGCGTGGCCGATCAAAGTGGTGCCTCCAACTACGAAAACCTGGTGCGCAGTAAATGGCCCGATAATTCGTTCAGGTTCAGTGGGGCGACCTGCATTGATGTGTCAGCCGCGGAAATCGAGGGCGAGCACGACCTGGAGTGGTTGCGTGACAATGGTTTTGCGCCGACCGGCCCGATGGTTTACGTTCAGTACTACGCCACCACCGACAACTTCAATGACGAAATCGTCATCACCCTGCTGGCGCGCGCTGCGGCCTGCACAACCGACCTTGAGCCCAGCGAGAAGCTGGCGCCACTGAAAGAAAGCGTGGTGATCACGCGCGCTGACTGAGACCGGCCAGGTGGAACTCATTGTTTTTGACCTCGACGGCACGCTGCTGAACAGGGAGTCTGAAATCTCGGACTACACCAGTGAAACGCTCCAGCTGCTGGCCGAGAAAGAAATTGCCTACACCGTCGCGACCGGCCGGGCGCTGCACAGCGCGAAGGCCATCCTCGAGGGGCACCGGTTCCTGCTGCCGCAGGCCTATAAGAACGGAGTGGTGATCTGGCACCCGCAGCAGAATCGTTTCTCCAGCGGCGCCCTGCTGACCACGGACGAGCTGGATCATATCGTGCAGGCCTGCATCCACCAGGGCGTGACGCCGTTCGTGTTCACGCTGGAAGATGGCCAGGAGGCCACCGTGTACCATCCGCCGCTGCAATCGGAAGTCGAGCGGCGGCTGATCAGCAACCTGGGGCTGGAGGGCAATATCCGGGCCCGCCCGCTGGACGAACTGCCCGCCGATGCCGCGATCACCCACGTCAACGCCATCAGCCAGGCCGAAGCCATCGAGGCGGTACTGCACAACGTTAATGACGAGCCGTACCTGGTGGCCTACTCCGGCACCGCCTGGGAAGGCCGGCAATGGCGCTGGCTGGACGTGCATCACAGCGATGCCACCAAGGGCGGCGCCATCCAGGAAATGAAGGAGCTGCTGGGCATCGAGCGCGTGGTGTGTTTCGGCGACAACGAAAACGACCTCAGCATGTTCGAGGCGGCCGATGAAAGTTACGCACCGGAAAACGCCACCGACGAGATCAAGTCTGCTGCCACGGCGGTCATCGGACACCATGATGAAGAGGGGATTGCGCAGTTTTTGCGGGAGCGATTCGACCTTTAGCCGGGCGGCCCGCGCTGCTCGCGCACCTGCCGCAAGTCAATGTGTCTTCACTGCTATTTGTGTACACAGGTGATGGGTACACGCGGAGATAGTGATGGACAGCAAGCGCACTGATGGTAATGGGACTGCCCGAAGAAAATTTCTTGCACAATCCGGATTGATGACGACCGGAATGATGGTGGGGGCCGCGGGATTGGGCGGCATCCTGCAGGCGCATGACACCGAGGACGCAACAGCGCCGGAATGGCCCTGGCCTTACACCAGGCTGGATGTAGAACAGGTCCGCAAGCGCGGCCACAAGTACTACTACGAGGGCGGTTGCATGTACGGCGCCAGCGGCGGCCTGCTGTCGATGCTGATAGAAAAAGTGGGCTATCCCTACACCACGTTCCCGCACGACATGATGCGTTACGGCGGTGGCGGCATCTCCGGCTGGGGTACCGTATGCGGCAGCCTGAACGGGGCTTGCGCGATCATCACGCTGGTTGCGGGCAAGGCCTACGGCAATATCACCAACGAACTGATGGCGTGGTACGGCGTGACGCCGTTTCCCAGCGGCACCGCCAACCGTTACGCATCCAACCGTGAGTACCTGGTCCGCGAATACAAACCCGACGCCGTTCTACCGACGACGGTGAGCAATTCACCCCTGTGCCACGTTTCCGTCAACACCTGGTGCCGGGCCACCGGCTTCGCCAAGGTGGCCGACCACCTGCCGCTGGCCGTAAGACGCTCGCTGTACAACCCCAGCTTTGAAATCGGCGAGGAGCGCATCGAAGACTGGGCCAACACCGCGGTTAGGCAGTCTGAGATGATCAAGAAGCTGTACGACAACGGCATCCAGCTGGTGGCCGGCAGCGACGACATGCCCGGCTTCACCATTCACCGCGAGCTGGAGCTCTACGCCCAGGCCGGCATCCCTAATGCCGACGTGCTGAAGATCGCAACGCTGGATTCCGCCCGTATTGTAGGTGTGGCGGACCAGACCGGCTCGATTGAAGTGGGCAAGGCCGCCGACCTGGTGCTGCTGGACGGCAACCCGCTGGAGGACATCAGCGCGATCAGGCAAGGCGTGCTGGTGATGAAGGGCGGTGCGATCTACCAGCCGAACGAGCTGTACCAGGCGGTCGGGGTCGAGCCTTTCTAGGAGATAATTACAGAGCCCGCTACCGCATGCACAGGGCTCTGACCCCTGTACTTGACCCTTGAAAAATCTCCCCAAACAGCTATTGTTAGAGTTAGTCGTGATATACCCCAGGGATGGGATTGTTAATACACACCAACCCTGGGGGGTGACATATGAGTCCATTCAAAGCGGCATGCCTATGCCTCACATTTTTATTCATTCATTCCAGCGCGATTGCAAAAGGGCCCAAGGGCGGGCCGTCCTTCAGCGACTACCAGTGGACAGAAATAGTCGAAACAGACTTTTTGACGCCTGATCGTTGGGAGCCGCGCGCCGGCCTGCAGGCCGTCGAGCTTCACAACCACCTGTTTGTGATTGGTGGACGGACGCCATTGGAACCCACAGCAGAAAACCCGTTTGCCAGCCTGATACACGGCGACGTATGGGTCAGTTCCGACCTCGGTGAAACCTGGTTCGAGTTAATTGACGACGCCCAAAGCGCCGGCCTTTGGAAAAACAGGGCGTATTTTGAGGCCGTGACCCAGGGTGGTTACATCTACATCATGGGCGGTCAGAACTTCACGACCTTCGTTCCGGGGCCGCCGTTCGTTCTTCCCTCGGAGTTTTTCAAAGATGTCTGGCGCAGCAAAAACGGCGTGGACTGGGAGCTGATGACCAGCGATGCTGAGTGGGCGACGTTCCCCGAAAAATGTCCGGCGCCTTTTGGCCCGCCGGTCAGCCAGGGTCGCGCCGGCCTCAGTGCGGTCAGCTTCAAGGGTAAGCTCTGGGTCCTGGGCGGGTCACAGGGGGACGATACTTCCCTCATCCCTGGCGGCGTCGGCGCCGACTGCCGCGACTTTTTCAATGACGTCTGGTATTCACAGGATGGGTCGGAATGGCATCTCGCCACGGACGACGCGCCCTGGGAAGCGCGGGCCGGTGGAGTAGCCGTTGTCAAGGGTGGCTGGCTCTATTACATGGGCGGCGAAAAAGGATTTGTCGCAGAAACCGACTATTTCAATGAAGTCTGGCGCACAAAGGATGGAATGAACTGGGAAGAAGTTATGATGAGCGCTGAGGGGCAGCGCTGGTCGCCGAGGCCGGGACACAAATGTTCCGTGGTGGCAAACCACTTCGTCTGCATGGGCGGTTTCGGTACGCCTTTTAATCCCTCGGATATCTGGGTGAGCAAAGACGGTGCAGACTGGACGAAAGTGAGCGACACGCCGTGGAACAATAACCCGTTTTCAAATGTTTTCGCGTGTCCTCCGCCGCCACCCCCGCTGGCGCCCGACTTGATTTGTGACAACGTCCGTTATGATTTCGACATGTTGACCGTTTCAGGTGGAAAAGGCGGTATGAAACCATCCATTTTCACATTTGGTGGTGACCGCGAGGTATTTTTCCCGATCCCTGAATTTCTGCTGCCTAATTTCCTGCGGGTTGAAAACGACGTCTGGCGGTACAGTCCCCAGGAGTGAGAAGGCACGCTACTTATTCCGCTGTCCAGCGGTAACGTATTGCTGTAGAGAGTAAATCCTGCAATAGGCACCAGGTCGAGTACAGACCTGGTGCCTGTTTTGTGCCTTAAGCGCTAAGCAAAACGAAATTGAAGTTACCGACCGTTTGGACGGTGCCAGATTTGCGTCAACTTTTGATGATCATCAGCATGGGGCAGGTGTTTGAAGGGGGAGATTCCCTTCGCCAGCACTAAAAAAACAGCCGCAATACCAGGTAGGGTGTAACGTTCAGAAAAATGATGCCCAGCTTGAACAGGCCGAGAAAGTGATACATCGCCTTTTCCAGGTCCTCGCGGCCCAGTTTGGTCACCAGCCCCTGCATCCTGTAAACAAAATCAGGCATTACGGCGAGCGCGATCACGGCCCACAACATCAAGCCCGCATTAATCACGGTGCTCCAACCCAGGAATACGGTTAGCTGTTCGATGGTCATTTGATTTCCTCCGGCAGGCCTGATGTGTTCAGGTTCATCATACAGAGTTCAACGATTTGACGGCCAGCCAGGCCCTTTTAATTCATTTGCAATCCTATACTGTGTGATATACAGTATATACAACATACTATGTGATACACAGTATAGCGGATGAATGATGGACAGCAGCGAAATTTTTGAAAAGTTGAGACTGGAACTGCGCCGGGGAGGCCTGCCACTGGCCGTATTGGCACAGCTAAGGCAGGAACACTACGGCTACTCATTGCGAAAAGAAATTGGCGCCAGGGGCCTGGAAATTGATGAGGGCACCCTGTATCCGCTGATCCGGCGCCTGGAAAAGCAAGGCCTGCTCGAGAGCGAATGGCGCCATGAAGACAATCGCAAGAAACGGTTCTACAGAATTTCCACTCTTGGCGAAGAAGTACTGGTACTGCTTATCGAAGAGTGGCGCAAACTCAACGCCAGCGTCGACCGCATACTGGAGGAGAGCTGAAAATGAATGTACTGAAGTCATACGCACACCAGGTGGTTTCCTATCATCCCGAGAAAGCCAGGGATGACCTTTTTGCGGAGATCTACGACGAGCTGTGCGAGGAATGCCAGGACTGGCAGGAAATGAACCCCGGCAAAAGCGAGACGGACTTTCTCGACGCCAACCGGGAACACCCGATGAAGTACGCAACCCGGCTTGCTGCCGAGGGTTCAGCGTACCTGGTAGGCCCGCAGTTTTACTTCAGTTTCCTGTCAACGCTGAAAATCGGCGCTACGCTGACAGGGTTGTTCTACCTTGCCCTGGCAGCTATCTATTCGGCAGCATCAGGGCTTCACCTGGGCACCTTGCTGCGCGTACTTAGCGGCTTCCCGATAACGCTTTTGTGGGTCAGCGCGTCGATCCTTGGGGTTTTCGTCGCGCTGGAAAAAAGCGGGGAGCGGGCCAGCTGGCTGGACAAATGGTCCGCAGCCGACCTGGAAGAGATTGATGACAACAAACCGATGTCCAGGGGTTATACCCTGTTTGACCTGGGGATTGCGGTGCTGGCCCTGCTGTGGCTGGTCGACATCATCCAGGTTCCGGCCTTCATTGATGTGGATAGCAATTCAGTCAGCTACTGGCTGGTTGATTTGCCGGACTGGTTCTGGATTGTCGTCGGCGTGATGCTGGTCTTTGACATTGCCCATGCGCTGTTCCGCCTGACCCGGAATTTCTGGTCGCCACGGCTGCGATTAACCACCATAGCCTCAAACCTGGTCTGGATCGCCTTGTTGGGCTTTGCCATCGTCCAGCCCGAGCTTTTATCTATCCAGGGTGAGTCCGCTAGCCCGCCACAGGACTTACTGCAGATGGCCGAAAAGGCCATCAGGGGCGTGCTGGGGTTTGTCTGCGCTTTACTGGCCTGGGATACGGTTATTCATGTCTGGCGGCTGTGGCGGTAACAGGTGCGCAAACGCGGCGCAATTACTGAACGCACATGCCAGCGGTGAACTGGTCACGGGTGAATTTGAGAAAAGCGAATGCAGCAGTTGCACCGATTGCCATGGCGCAGACCCCCATGCGGAGGTCGAGACTGCTAAGAGTCTTTGAATGGGGACCAGGGCTTTTTCCTTCATGTTTTTCAGAATTGCGCCCTATCGATCTACCAATATTTGTGAAATAAATACCAATATTTGGTAATATAGGATTCAGTCCTTGAATCAACAGGCTCAAATGAAGAACACTAGCATCGCCCTGGGTGAGCACTTCGACCAATACATTGCCGAGCAATTGGCAAGTGGCCGCTATCGTACTGCGAGTGAGATAATCCGTGAGAGTTTGCGCATGCATCAGGAGCGCGAATTACAGATTTCGGCAATGCGGGTGGCGATTGAGAGTGGTGTTACATCCGGGATAGATGAGAGTTTTTCATTCGAAGGTCTGAACAGGGAACTGGACGCCGAACTGGGTAGTTGACCAACTATCTCGCCCGGTTGGAAGACACTTGCTCATCTACAGAGTGGAAGATACTGGTCTGGTTGTGATCATCAGAGTGCTTCATCAATCGATGGACTATCAGAAGAATTTCCCTCGATAGCAGCATCAAGGACTCTGCTCCTCCCAACGCACCACTTCGCCGCCTTTCATGACAAAAACGACGCGTTCCAGCTCAGAGATGTCTTCCAAGGGGTCGCCGTTGACCGCAATGATGTCGGCAAAATAGCCCGGGGCCACACCACCCGTCTGCCCTTCCCAGCGCAGCAGTTTCGCCGCCTGCGTGGTGGCCGCCTGGATCGCCTGCATCGGGCTCATGCCCAGATCCACCATGCGCGAGAACTGCATCGCATTGTCGCCGTGGGGGATAACGGCGGAATCGGTGGAAAACACCATGTTCACACCCGCCTTGACCGCCCGGGCGAAACTGGCGCGCCGGCGTTCATGAATAAAAGCTGCCTTCTCCATCGATTCCGGCAAGAGCCCATTTTTCTCTCCCTCAGCTAACAAATACTCCGTGGCGTAAATGTTCATCGACAGCCAGGTGCCTTTTTCTTTCGCCAGCTTGATGCTTTCATCATCAATCAGGCTGGAGTGCTCGATGGAATCCACCCCCGCCTCGATGGCATAGCGGATACCTTCAGTGCCATGTGCGTGGGCTGCGACGGTCATGCCGCGCGTATGCGCCTCATCGACAATCGCCTGCATTTCTTCCATCGAGTACTGCCGTGCGCCCACCGAAGTACCTTTGCTCAGAACCCCGCCGGTGGCGCAGAACTTAACTACATCAGCGCCGTACTTGTTCACTTCCCGCACCTTCGCACGCACCGCCCAAGGCCCATCAGCCACGCCCTGCGACTTCACGCCGTATTGCTCGGGTAGCAGATTGCTGTCGCAGTGCCCGCCAGTAATGCCCAAAGAAGGACCAGACACTTGCAAACGCGGCCCCGGCACCCGGCCGGAATTGATCGCATCGCGGAGAGAGACGTCGGAGAATCCCCCGGCGCCCAGGTTACGCGCCGCCGTGAACCCGGCCATCAGGGTCTTGCGTGCATTGACCACCCCGCGAACGGCCTCGTCGGTATAGGAAACCGCGAGGGAATCGTAACCGTTGTCAGAGGTATAAAAAGTCAGGTGCGTATGCATGTCGGCCAGGCCGGGCAGCAGCGTGGCATCGCCCAGGTCGATGACAGTTGCCGCATCAGGAGCACTGGCGCCGAAAGCCACCTCGGTGATGCGGTCATCGACGATGGTAACGAGCGGATTGCTGCGCAGCTTGCCCTCAATCGGGTCGACCAGGTGCGCAGCTTTCAGGTAAAGGGTCTCTGCCTGAGCGGGAAGGGCAATCACGATAAGGCAAAGCGCAATGAGAATCGAGTTTCGGGCGGTTGATATGGGCACGGTTGAGTGTTCCTTGGAGTACAGGCCCGATAGGTTAGCAGAACGGGGCCAATAGTTTATGCTTCGCACATGATTCATCTGCACCCCACCCAACCCACCTGGGTCTTCGGCTACGGATCGCTGATCTGGAAGCAGGATTTCCCGTATATCGAAGCAAGGCCGGGCCGGATCACTGGCTGGGCGCGAAGATTCTGGCAGGGGTCGCATGATCATCGGGGTACGGAGGAAGATCCCGGAAGGGTGGTTACGCTGGTGGCGGCGCCAGGGGAGCATTGTGATGGGCGGGCGTTCCTGGTTGAGCCCGAGGTGTTTGAGCATCTGGATCACCGGGAGAAGAATGGGTATGAGCGGGTTGCGGTGGAGATTGCGTTCGAAGGAGGGAGTGTTGATGGGGTGGTTTACCGGGCCAGCGAGAGTAATGAGGCGTTTTTAGGACCTGCGCCGATGGAGGAAATAGCGAAGCAGATGAATCGTTGTGTGGGGCCTAGTGGGAGTAATCGCGAGTATGTGGTGGAGTTGGCTCGGGCGCTGAGGGGGATGGGGGTTTTGGATGGGCATGTGGCGGAGGTTGAGGGGTGGGTTTTGGGGTTGGAATGGAGGCACATTTATCCAATCTAGAACAGCGTTATTCTTTTTCGATATAGAACACAACTGCAATCACTTCTTTCTTGAATGGTGATCTGAGCCGAATCAAAGACCTCACCACCACCCCTGCCCGAAAAACGCCTTTTTTCAGCCACCCTGGCGACCTTTGCCGCGACTAACATGCTTCCCATGAGTTTTCAAAAAAACACGGCTTTCTGGGTACTGGGCATGTTCATCCTGCTCGGTCTATCGTCGCTGGGCTACCTGCTGGGCGATGCGGCGATTCGCGTCAAAGAATACGAACGCACGGTCACGGTCAAGGGGTTGTCGGAGCGCGAGTATCCGGCCGACATCGTGATCTGGCCGATCCGCTTCACGGAGGCGGGCAACGACCTGGCCGCGCTGTACGGGAGGATGGAGCAAAGCGCCGGGCAGATTATCGATTACCTG